>JAZDKG010000130.1:0-42373 GCA_043803205.1 Planctomycetota bacterium | reverse complement strand
CCCCGACAAGGTCGAAACGACCTTTAGGCTTTCCCCGTTCTGGCAACGGTACGCCTTCTCCTTCTGCGTGGATGCGACCGGTAACGAGGCGGGCATCGTTGCGTTTGCCAACTCCGGTGGGGGGGGTGTCCGCGTCGACGCCGTCCAGCTTGAAGAGGGTGCCCTCGGCCCGTTCGCGCCGCTTGCCCCCATGGAGCTCGCCCTTCGTCTAGCTGCGCAGGACGGAGTTCCACCCGCGCGGGACCCCTTTCTGTTTCCCTCGGGCGAAACCGTTGGCATCGAGGTCGCGCTGGCAGGCGAGGACTCCGCCCAGGGCGCGTCGATCGACCTCCAGCTCGTGGACTTCTACGGGCTTACCGCGGCCCTGCGGACTCTCCCCCTCGCTCCCGACGAGCGCCTCCTCGCGCTTAAGCTCGGCCCCTTCCAAAAAGGCATCTACAGGGCGCTGGCCTTCCTCAAGGATTCCGCCGGCGAGGTCCTTGCCCGCAGTCAGCCCAGCGTCTTCGCGGTGCTGGACGACGTCCCTCCTGGCGAGCCGCCCATCCGCTGTGAGATCCCCGCCGAGCTTGTTGATCTTGCCGCTTCCGATCGAAAGCTCGCCCTGCCCCGCTGGGATGCGATCCTCCGCGAAGCGCTTTCGAACCGGCAGACCGACGCCCATGAGTGGCTGATCTCCCCGCCTGCCGCGTCTGCCGATGTGCCGGCTTCCGCCGAGCTTTGTGCCGCGTTCATCGAGCGTTCCTCCCAAGTCCTGCGCGAGACGGATCCCCATGTTGTGCTCTGCGCGCCCGGGACGCCTTTCCAGACCCCTCGCCAGCTCCGTTGGCTCAAGGCCTTTCTGGCCCACGCGCCCCCGGGGAGCTTTGACCGGCTCGCCCTTCGGGAGGAACTCGTCCCCACGGACCGACTCCCGGAGGAATCCGAGTTGCCGCTGTCCCGCCGCTTCGAGGCGACGCGCGATTGGTTGAGCGAGTTCAAGCACGGGAAGGAGATCGTCCTTTCCGCCCTCCGTCCCCATGGCGCAACGTTCGCCGATGGGCGCACGGACATCGGCGACGACTGGGACGCCTGCTCCCTGTCCTCCGACTTCCCTGACTTCACCTTCGATGCGCGATGGGCCGGCCAGTCGGCGGTCACGGCGCTGGCGAACGGTGTCCCCCTCCTTCCGCCCGCTAAACGCTTGGCGGGGGAGGCCGCCCCCTTCGCCGAAAGGACGGGCGAGCCGACGGCCGCCCTCGTCGCCCTCTCACAGGTCCGGTCCCGCACCTGCGGGATCGCCGATGCCGCCCTCGACCGCGAGGTCCCCCTCACGAGAGACCTGCGCGCCTTCGTCTTCAAACGCCCGGACGGAAAAAACGTCCTCGTCCTCTGGGCCCGCGGGACCGGGATGACCGTCGTCAAGCTGCATCTGGACCTCGGTGACGCCGGCGCCTCGCCGATCGGCGTCATGGGCGGACCGGTCGCCGTGCAGCGCTCCGGGACCGCGGTGACGATCAACATTGACGAGAGCCCCGTTTTCATCCTGACCACGGCCTCCACCGCTGCCATCCAGGACGCGCTCGGGCGGATGCAGTCCTTCGGCCTCTCCCGCGCCCTCGACCTTGACGCGACCCTCCGTGCCTCGCCCGAAGGCCTCGTCCTCGACGCCCGCTTTGCCAGGACCTCCATCGGCGCCATCGCCGGCAAGCTGTCCGTGAAAGAGCTCCCTCCCGGCTGGAGCGCCCCCGAGCCCCAGCCCCTAGACGCCTTCGCCGAAATGTCCGAAGGCCTCGTGCGCCTGCCCCTGGATGCGCCGGGGAGGCCCCCGGGTCCCTCGCGCATCGTCCTCGAGATCATGGACGTCTGGACACTCCTGGCCCGCCGCGAGGTCGCGCTCCTTCCCGCGTCCGCCCCTCCCGAGGGGGCCCGCCTCGATGGCGACCTCGCCGAGTGGTCCGATGTCCAAGCCCTCGTATTGAATGCTCCTCCCGGCGCCGCGTCCGCGCGGCTCTTCGCCGCCCATGCGGCCGGCCGGCTTACCTTCGCGATCGAGGTGACGGACGCTTCCGTTGTCCCCGTTCGCTCCTGCGATCCCGCGTCTGCGGGATCCGCCGCGGATGCCGTTGAGATCCTCCTTGCCGGCTCCCCGCTTGCGGAAGATGTTACGCTGTCCGCCCTCCGTCGCGTGGTTGTCTCTCCTCTGGGCGATTCCGATCATGCGTTCGTGATCCGGTCGCTTGAGGGCTTCTCCCCCGAGGATGTGGACTGCGCCGTCCTTCGTACGCCTGTCGGGTATAATGTCGAACTGAGCGTCGCTCTCCCCGGCGTTCCTGCGTCGTCCGCCGGCGTCCCTAAGGTGCTCCTCTTTGATCTGGTCCTCCACGACTGCGGCGGCGCGCCGGGGGAGCGGGTTCGCGCGATAAGCGCGAGCGGCTCCGGCGCGCGCCTTCTTACCACGAAGCATTTCCTCACGCTGCTGGCCTACTGACCTCCTCCGCGGTAGGCTGCGCATAGAAACAATCGTCGTCGGCAATCGGCGGTTACGGACTACAGGAGAAAGCAGGGCAACCGCAGATGAACGCGGCAAGATCGGGATCGGGGCTCATCGGCGTTTATCTGCGTTTATCAGCGGTTCCGCTTCTTAGACCCCTGAGAGATGGAACCGCGGATGAACGCCGATGAAACTAGATAGACGGACAGGCATGGGCATGACTGGCGACCGGGAACAACTGGACAGACTGACGAAGAAGGTGGTGGTGGAATTGAAAGCGGTCAAAGCCCTCGACCCCGTTCATCTTGCGCAGTGCCTGAACTATCTCAGAGCCACGGGCTTGCGTCTTTGCCTGCTCATGAACTTCGGCAGGCCGAAAGTGGAGATCCGGCGGGTAGTGAACCGCTTCTAGCGTTTATCGGCGTTCATCGGCGGTTCCCTATCTTTACCCTTCAGGAGTTGTAACCGCGGATAGACGTAGAGGAACGCAGGTGTCCTGGGAGAGGCGAGATGAGCCCAACGGCGGACGGTTTCGCCTTGTCAGAAGGGAGTTGCAAATGCGCGAAAACCACGTAAAAAAAATGCTTCGTGACGGTACGCCCGCCCTCGGCATCGGCCTTGCGCTGGGTTCCGTCCGCGCCGCCGAGGTCTGCGCCCGCGCGGGCTTCGACCTCGTGATGGTCGATCTCCTTCACGGCTATTTCTCTATTCCCGACGCCGTCAATGCTCTGCGCGCAGTCGCGACGACGGGAGCGGTCCCCTTTGCTCGCGTCGCCGCCAATGAGAGCGCCCGCATCGGAGAGGTACTCGACGCCGGCGCGCTCGGCGTCGTCGTCCCCATGGTGAACTCCCCCGACGAAGCCCGCGCCGCCGTTCGCGCTTCCTTCTACCCGCCCGCGGGCGAGCGCTCCCGTGGCGGAGCCGTCGCCGCCTTCTATGGCGACGACTATTTCGATCGTACTGGTGAGACGGTATCGGTCGTCGTCATGATCGAGACCGCTCGAGGCCTCGAGAACGCCGACGCCATCGCCGCCGTCGCCGGCGTCGACGCCGTCCTCATCGGCTCGGGCGACCTCGCCCTTTCCCTGGGCGTGTCGGGGGACAGCCCAGCCTTTGACGAAGCTGTCCAGCGCATCTCCCGGGCCTGCCGGACGCACCGGATCGCCGCCGGCATCGCCGTCAAGGACCCCGCCGGCGTGCGCCGCTGGCGAGCGCATGGCTTCTCCCTCTTCCTCCTCTCCACCGAGCTCTCCCTCCTTCGCGCCTCAGCCTCTGACCTTGCCGTCCACGCGCGCAAAGCCCTCTGATGCGCCTCCTAACACGTCCAGTCCTCCCATTTTGCTGAATGCTGACAGGGCTCTGTTGAAAAGTTGTCTTGCAGCAGTCGCTCGCCGGGGTCTGTCCCCTTTTTTCCCCGGGAAAAACAGGGGACTGACCCCCTTCTGGGCGGGCGACCGCATCTCTTGAAGACCTTTTCAACAGAGCATGCTCAGGACTGACCAGGGCCTAACGCCCCCGACATCACCGAAGGCGGCCCCGCTCACGCGGGACCGCCTTCCTCATTTCCCGGCTAGCCTTGGGGGGCCTGCCTCACCTCGCCCACAACGCTGGTTTTCAACAGAGCCTGCTGACAGCTGATAACTGTCGCCTGACAGCTTTCAGCCGCGAGCCCCCTCGTTCCGGAGGAAAATGCTTTCCAGCGTTGACAAATCCCCTTGACTGGCGCCCGCCATGCTGTATAAATACTTTCGGAGGCGCAGATTGCGATCCTTGCTTCGGGGATTAGGGAGTGCTTCCTGTACATCACTGCACCGGGAATCTTGCCGGTCGTCTGGACTGTCGGCCGTCGGTCCGGCTTCTCCACTGCTTGAGCCCGGGGGGAAAGGAGGTGTCGCGCGCGTAGAGAACTCGATGGCTCTGTGCAATCGTTGGAACACTCTTGAGGAGGTACCAAATGAAACGCGGATTTACCTTGATCGAGCTACTCGTGGTGATGGTGATCATCGCCTTGCTCGTCGGGCTTCTCCTCCCGGCGCTCGGACGCGCTCGCGAGGAAGCTCGGAAAACGCAGTGCAGGAGCAACCTCCGTCAGATCGGCCTGGCGATGCAGATGTACTGCAACGACAACAAAGGCTATACCCCGGCTGCGTACGGTTTCGCCCAGGACCGCGCGTACCGGCGCCACATCAACTGGGGCGATAACAAAGGATACCTGGGGTCGCGCTTCAACGTTCAGCTCTACCTCATCCCCTATGCAGAACTACATCGACAAGGCTACCGGCTCGCCGGAGGGCACCACCCCCAGCCTCACCGTCGAATACGCTTGGGATGACCACTTCCTCACGGTCGGCGCGCGGCCCGCTGCGCCGGGCGGGGGCTTGCCTACGGGTTTCGGACTGCTGCTGGCGGGAGGGTATCTCACGCAGAAGGGCGGCGAAGTCCTCAGTTGTCCCTCGCGACAGCTTCCTCAGAGAATCGACGACCACTGGCTGGCATACTCAGGCAACTACGCGAAGCTGGCTTGGCCCATGCTCAACGACATGGTCAGGTGGGATGCGAATGAGCCCTTCTTCACGACCGGCGGAAAAGCAGGCTGGGCCGATGGCGATTACATCGGCGAGTGCGGCGCTCAGGGACCGATTAACGGCTCCCCTGGCTTCTCGCTTGCCTGGTGGCCGGAAGAGGTCACTGCAACCGCCCCGGCCACCCCTGTGGTCGACCCGGCTACAGGCGTCTGGGGCCGACAGATCTACGGGATCGGCGGTCTTGCCGTGCGCGGTTGCACGGACAGCACTACTAGCGGCGAACGCCTTCGCACGAGCTACTGCATGATCGTCGGTGCCTATCAGGTGCGCCCCGACGTCGTGACCGGCTGGACGTGGAACAGCTACAAGCTCGACGAGATCCAGGGACAGGCGGTCGGCTCCGATGCCATCTACGGCTTCTGGATGCGCAACTACCGCGGGCCGCAGGTCATCAGCAGCGGCGGATCGTGGGGGAACATCGAGTATAACGACCTCAACGAGCTCCAGTACGCCTACTGGACCAGCAACCACGACGCCGCCTACAACGTCCTCTTCACCGACGGCTCGGTGAAGACCTTTAGCGACGGCGGCATGAGTCTCTTCAAGGAAGCGCAGAAGTTGCAGATCGCCAACTTGGGCGACGGCCTGAGCCTCAGGCAGCTTGGACAGGTCTTCGCGCTCTACTTCGACAACCTCTACGCTCAGGACTAACCCGGACGTAGCGCCGACGACATCACCGAAGGCGGTCCCGCTCATGCGGGACCGCCTTCCTTTTTCTCCGCCTCAGGATCCCAATCTGCGTCCATCGGCGTTCATCGGCGGTTCCATCTCTTCATCTTCCCCTACTCCCTTGCGTTTCCCCCGCTTTCTGCCGATAATTAACTGTTTCGCTTCCCTTGCGGCTTGGCATAGGGAGGAGTGACATGGAAAAGGTTGTCCTCGCTTACTCCGGCGGACTCGATACCTCCGTCTGCATCCCGTGGCTGCGCGAGGAAAAAAAGCTCGCCGTCGTCGCCTTCGCCGCAGGACTCGGCCAGGACGTGGACCTCAAGTCCCTCGAGCGCCGGGCCCTCGCCGCCGGCGCCCAAGCCGCCTTCACCACCGACCTCACCGCCCGCTTCGCCCGCGAATACATCTCCCGGGCGCTCAAGGCCAACGCCGTTTACGAGAACGGCTATCTCCTGGCGACCGCCCTCGGCCGTCCCCTCATCGCCGAGGAGCTTGTCCGAACCGCCCGCGCCCAGGGCGCCCGCTACGTCGCCCACGGCTGCACCGGCAAAGGCAACGATCAGGTCCGCTTCGAAGCCAGCATCGCCGCCTTGGCTCCCGAGCTCTCCGTAATCGCCCCCGTGCGCGAGTGGCGCCTCACCAGCCGCGAAGCCGAGGTCGAATACGCCAAGTCGCGCAGCGTCGACGTCCCCGTGACCAAGGCCTCCCCCTACAGCCTCGACAGCAACCTCTGGGGCATGGCGATCGAGTGCGGCGCCCTCGAAGACCCCTGGACCGCGCCTCCCGACGGCGCCTGGCAGACCACCGTCGATCCCAGGAACGCTCCCGATGCCCCCGTCGAGCTCGTCGTCTCCTTCGACAAGGGCGTGCCCGTGCGCCTGAACGCCAAGGCCCGTACCCTCGTGAAGCTCATCCGCGTCCTCAACGACCTCGGCGCATCCCACGGCGTCGGCAGGGTTGATTGCGTCGAAAACCGCCTCGTCGGCATCAAGAGCCGCGAGGTCTACGAGGCCCCCGCCGCCACCATCCTCATTGCCGCCCATCGGGCGCTCGAATCGATCACCCTCAGTCGCGACCTCTCCCGCGAAAAAGAGCGCCTCTCCCGCGAATACGCCCGCATCATCTACGAGGGATTATGGTTCTCGCGCCTCCGCGAGGCGATCGACGCCTTTATCGACGCCAGCCAACAGCGCGTCACCGGCGACGTCCGCCTGCGCCTCTACAAGGGAACCGCTAGCGTGACCGGCCTGCGCAGCCCTTGGAGCCTCTACTCCAAGGAGCTCGCCACCTACACCGCCGAGGACCGCTTCGACCGCGCCGCCGCCAAGGGCTTCATCGACATCTGGAGCCTCCCCGTCCGCGCCGAGGCCCGTCAGCGAAGCACGCGACGTCGGCGCCCCTGATCCTCTTGCAAACTCCTTTGCGCTGCCCCCTTCCGCGAATAGAATCGCTGCCGCGTCCGGTAGCGGTGAGGGCCTGTCTCATGCCCCCCAAGGTCGTTGAGATCATCTCCGTCGGAGAGGAGCTCCTCCTCGGCGATACCGTCGACACGAACGCCGCCTGGCTCGCCGGCGAGCTCGCCGCGCTGGGGCTCCCCGTCTCGCGCATCTCCTCCTGCGGCGACGCTCTATGCGACATTGAAAGGCTCGTCCTCGAGGCGGCCTCCCGCGCCGACCTCGTCGTCATGACGGGCGGCCTCGGCCCGACCGAGGACGACCGCACCCGGCAGGCCCTCGCCGCCGCCTCCGGCTCCAAGCTCGTCCTCGACGAGAAGATCCTTGAGCACATCCGCTCCATCTTCCGCCATTACGGACGCCCCATGGCCGAGAAGAACTCCATCCAGGCGATGATCCCCGAGGGCGCCGCTGTGATCGAGAATCCCGTCGGCACCGCCCCCGGCTTCCGCCTGAGGATCGGCAATGCCGAGGTCGCCGCGTTCCCGGGAGTGCCCAGGGAAATGAAGGAGATGTTCCGCGCAGGGTTCCTCCCGACGCTTCTCGGCGACGAGGCCGGTCGCGACGTGCTCCTTGTCAGGCACCTTCACGTCTTCGGCGTGGGCGAGTCCGATGTGGACGCGAAAGTGGCCGACCTCATGCGCCCTTGCCCCGCGACTGCGGGGGTGGGCCTCACCGTCTGTGGGGGTGTCGTCACCGTCCGCATCACCGCGCGGGGATCTCCGGACGTGGCTCGCCGCCTCTTGTCCGACTGCCAGAGCGAGATCGAGAAACGTCTCGGCGACTGGATCTTCGGCCGCGACGGCGAGACCATCGAGCAAGTCGCTGGGTCTGCCCTCATCCGGAGCGGCCATACCGTCGCCCTCGCGGAGAGCTGCACCGCCGGCCTCGTCTGCGCCGGCTTGGGCGCCGTCCCCGGCATCTCGGCTTCCCTTCGCGGTGCCGTCGTCGCCTACAGCGACGATGTCAAAGCGGAGCTTCTCGGGGTCGATCGCGGAACCTTACGCACGTTCGGCGCCGTGAGCGCTGAGGTCGCCGGCGAGATGGCTCGTGGCGTCCGCGACCGCATGGACGCCGGCCTCGGCCTCTCGATCACCGGCATCGCGGGCCCGACGGGGGGATCGCCCGAGAAGCCCGTCGGCCTCGTGTTCTTCGGCCTCGCAGACGCCCAGGGTGTGCGGACCGAGCGCAAGATGTTCCGGGGCGAGCGGACCGCCATCCAGGACCGCGCCGCGAAGACCGCACTAAACCTCCTTCGGCTTCTCGTAAGCGGGGGGCGCTCCGGTGGCTGAGCCCGGGAACGTCCCCCCCGCCTCCCTTGGGCCCCGCAGGCTTCTCTTGCATTCGCTCCTCTTCTTGGGGTGTGTTCTCCTCGCCGTTTTCATCTACGCTTGGGCCTTCCTGAACGATAAGCTTTTTCTGCGTGATTTCGGCGGCGCCTCGGCCTGGCTTTGGAAAGTGACCCGCTGGTGCAGCGGCGCCGAGCCTTTCTCCCTCTGGGTCCGCGACTTCTTCTGCGGCCAACCCTGGATCATGATCCTCCCGACCCTCCTATGGTTCCTGATGTATGTCCCCTTCGCGCTCCTCTGGGGGCCGGTGCTGGGCCTGAAGATCGGCATCCTCTTCCACCTTGCCCTCGCGGGCTTCACGATGTTTCTCTTCGTGCGCTCGTACCTGCGGTCGACCCCTGCCGCCTGGCTCGCCGGCTTCGCCTACGCGCTCCATCCGATCCATGTGGACCTCGTAGCGCGCTGGGGCCTCACCAACTTCCCCGTCTTCTATCCGTACGTCCCGCTCCTCGCGATGCTCGTCGTGAAGCTCGCACGCCAACCTTCCGCGAGGCTCTGTGCTCTCACCGCCCTCGTCGGGGCCCTCGCCTTCTGGGCCGACTTCCAGCGCCCCTTCGTCTCCTATCCCTTCCTCGCCGTCCTCTTCGTCGTGGAGGTCCTCCGCCAACAACAAACAAAGGGTCAGATCTATTTTCAAGGCCCGGCCGCGTCCGCCGAACGAGTAAGAGAAAATAGTTCTGACCCCTTTTCCTCCCGCCCCGCTCGAGCCTGGGCCTGCGCGGCGCTGTCCTGTGTCCTGATGCTGGCTCTCCTGGCCGCCCTCCTCGCCGGCGCGCTCGTCGAGAAGAAAGACCTCACCCTGGTCCCGTCTGACCAAGTCGCCTCCGAGCAGGAAGCCTCCTCTCTCAAGAACCCCTTCTACCCATTTGACCGCGACGGAGACCTGACAACCGGCTGGATCGGCCTCGCGCCCCCGGCGATGACCTACAACGCCGGAACCTACTACTTCGGGCTCGTCTCCCTCGCCGCCGGAGTGCTCGCCCTCCTCGTTGGCGCCCGTGGCCTTGCGAAAAAGACGGTCGGGCTTTTCTTCCTTCTCGCCGTTGCCGCCTACTGGATTTCCTGTGGCGTCTACAGCGTCTTCGACACCGTCGCGCTCTTCGTCGGCCCCATCGTAAATGACCCCCTCGTCGCCTTCCGTGCCGGCGGTTTCCTCTGGCTGATCTTTCTCCTCATCCTGGGCGGGGCGCTTGCCCTGATCCTTGCTTTCTCTCGTCTTCGCGCACGGCTGGGCGAGGGTGCGATCCTCGTCGGCTGTCTCGCAGCCAGCCTCTTTCTCTTCGGAAAACCCTTCGTCTGGCTCGTGCGCTGCGTTCCCTTCTATGGGAACATGCGTAGCCCGACGTGGTTTGCCGCCGTCATCCCGGCGTTCGCGAGCGCCGTCGTCCTGGCGGCCGGCGCCTCCGCGCTCGCCGATGCGGCGAAGATCCGTCGCCGCGCCGCCGGCGTCTTCCTCGTCGCGTTCGTCCTCCTCGCCGTGGACGTCTGGCCCTACCGGGACCGGTTCGACGTCGAGACGATGTACGCCCGCGAATTCGGCTCCCCCGACTGCGATCCCGCGAAGGGCCTCGGATCCATCGCGCGTTGGCTTTCCACCGACGCGAAGGACGGCCGATGGGTCGCGGCCGATCCATACAGCCCCCTCGCCGATGCGCTCTCGACCTACAGCGGCCGACCGTCCGCCTGGGCGTGGCTCAACTGGTCAAGCGCCGCCGGCCTGGGCCGGTTCTTCGAGAGTGACGACGGCGTCTTCGCCTGCCTCATGGATCGCAAGCGCCTCGCCCGCGCAACGGACCTCCTGGGCGTCGCCAACGTCAGATACGTTCTCGCCTCCCCGGTCTACCTCCGGAACCGCGCCGTCCTCGACAGTCCCGAGCTTCCCCCGGCCCATGTCGATGAGAACTGGATCGTCCTCGAGAACCCCCGCTGGCGTCCCTACGTCCAGGTCTACGAGTGGCAGGATTCCCCGACGCCCTCGATCCCGCAACTGCGGGACCGCCCGTTGTCCGCCGATGCGCAGGTGAGAGATCTCCGCGTTCGCGACGGGGATATCGCCGTGAGCGTAAGCGTCCCGCGCCGCTCGCTCGTCGTCGTCAGCGAATCGTGGTACCCATATTGGCGTGCGTTCGTCGACGGCCGCGCCATTGTCCCCGCCGCCGCCGAAGGGGCCTTCCTCTGCGTCCCCCTCGACCCCGGCGACCATCGCGTCGAGTTCCGCTACCGCGTCGGCGCGCACGTCAAGGCGGGCCTGATCGTGACGCTCGCAGCGCTGGCGATCGTCGTCCTTCTCATCGTGAAACCGGGGATGCGTAAATCGTGACGACGGAAAAACGCTTCGACAGGTGGGACCTCCTTCTCGCGCTTGCGGTTGCCGTTGCCGCGCTCGTCGTCTACCTCTTCACCCTCGCGCGCACCATCACCGGCGAGGACAGCGGCGAGTTCATCTCGGCCGCTTGGACCTGGGGCGTCTGTCACCCGCCGGGATACCCGCTCTATACCCTCCTCGGAAAGCTTGCGACCGTCCTCTTCCCCTTCGGCTCGATCGCCTTTCGCGTAAACCTCCTCTCCGCCATCCTCGGATGCCTCGCCGCGGGCGCCCTGTCACTCCTCGTCATTCGGGTGACCGGCTCGCGCCTGGCGGCCTGGGCCGCCGGCCTCGCACTCGCCGTGAGCCTCCAGTTCTGGTCTCTCTCCGTCGTCGCTGAGGTCTACACCCTCCATGCGCTCCTCCTCGTGATCCAGCTCCTGCTTCTCGCCTCGTGGAGTGAGGCGCCTCGCAATGGCCCTCTTCTCCTCTTCGCCTTCTTCTTCGGATTGAGCCTGACCAATCACCCCACCATGGTCGGCCTCGCGCCCGTCTATGCCGTCTATGTCCTCCTCGTGGACCGCAGCGTCGTCAAGAAACCCGTCCTTATCCTCTCCATGCTCGCGCTTTTCCTGCTGGGGTTGTCCCCTTATCTCCTGCTCCTCTTGCGCAGTCGCGCCGGGCCTTTCCCGAACTGGGGACACCTGCGCACTCTCTCGGATCTCGCGGGGCATGTCCTGCGCAGGCAATACGCCGGCGTGACGACCGAGGAAGGTCGCTCCGTCGCGCTCCTCCTGGGGGAGCTCGGCGCCGTCGCCCGCTACTTCGCGGCCCAGTTCACGTGGCTCGGCGCCGGCCTCGCCCTCGCCGGCTTCCTCCTGCATCTGGCGCGCGGAAAACCCTCGCGCGTCTTCCTCTGGACCGCCGTCGCCCTCATGAGTTCCGTCGGCGTTGGCGTCTTCACCAACTTCCCGCCCGACCGCGCGCATCTCTCCGCCAACTACCAGTTCTTCCTCCCGTTGAGCGTCGTAATGGCCCTCTGGATCGGGCTCGCAGCCTCCGCCTTCGCCCGGCTGTGCCGCGCTCGCGTATGGCTGTGTGCCGCGGTCCTCTTGTTTCCCCTTCTCCCCCTCGTCGCAAACTGGACCTCCTGCGACCGGTCGCGCTACTTCCTCAACGAGGACCTCGCCCGCAATCTCTCCGCGACCCTTGAGCCCGACGCCGTGCTCTTCTCCACGAACGACCCCGTCGACTTCTCGCTCTTCTATGCGCAGACGGTTCTCGGCGAACGTCGCGACATCCTTTTCGCCACCCCCTACGGTCCCGATGATTTCGCCCGCGAGCTGCCCCCCGCTTTGGACTGGGACCGTGCCCCGAGAATAGAAAATCCTGCCGCCCACCGCGCCTGGTCGTCCGCCGCGCTCGAGGCGATCCGCCGGCTTGGCCGCCCCCTCTATTTCGCCTCCGTTGACCCTCAGGCGGAAAGCCTCCCGGGCTGGACCCTTCGCCCGGAGGGCTTCCTTTGGCGCCTCTGCCCGGAGGACGACCCCTCGTGGCTCCGGCGCAACGAGGAAGTCTGGCGCCGGATCGCCTTCCGCAACTTCGACCTCGACCCGTGCGCCGTATCCGTCGGCATCGACGTCCCCCGCGACCTCAACGCCGATTGGATCATCGCTCACGTCTTCTTCATGAAAGGGATGTACCTCCTGGGGAGTGGCGACCTCCCCGGCGCATTGGCTAACTTCTCCCGGCTCTATGAGGTCGGCGACGGCCTCCGCGCCCTCCAGAATAATGCCGGGATCGCCCTCGCCGAGCGCGGGCTCTGGCCGCAGGCCGCCGTCTTCTTCGAAAAGGCCGCCCAGGCCGATCCCCGCTCCATGGATACGCGCGTCATGCTCGCCCACGCGATGTACCGCGCCGGCCGCGTGAACGATGCCCTCGTCGTCTTCGCCCTCATCCGTCAGAGCCCCCTCGCCGCCGCGAGGACCCTCGAGAATGTCGCCGACTTCTACGCCGAGCTCGGCGACGACCTCCTGGGCCAGGGCCGCGCCCCGGACGCCGCCCGTGCGTATCGCGAGGCGTTGGCCGTGTGTCGGGAGGTCGCCGCGCGCGGAGGCGACGGGACGATCCGCCGCAAGGCCGAAGAGCTCCGCCGCAAGTTGCAGGATTGACTCCCGCCCGCGCGCGGCCACAATGGACGTCCGACGCGGCGGTGCCGCGTGACGAAGCACGCAATCGGAGCCTAAAGGAGACGATCATGCGCAAAACGACGTTGGGAGTGATCGTGGGATGCCGGGGCTTCTTCCCCGCCGAGCTCGCCCGCGAGGGACGGGCCGAGGTCCTTTCCGTCCTGAAGGAAAAAGGGATCGGCGCCGTTGCCCTCACCCCGAAGGAGACGAAAAACGGCGCGGTGGAGACCCTCGAGGACGCCCGCGCCTGTGCGGAGCTCTTCCGCAAACGCGCCTCGGAGATCGACGGCGTACTCGTCACCCTTCCGAACTTCGGCGATGAGAAGGCCGTCGCCAACACCCTTCGCCAGGCGGGCCTCGACGTCCCCGTCCTCGTCCAGGCTTACCCCGACGAGATCGGGAAGATGCGCATGGGCCAGCGCCGCGATTCGTTCTGCGGCAAGATCAGCGTCACGAACAATCTGAGACAATACGGAATCCCCTTCTCCCTCACGGGCATGCACACCGTCTCCCCGCGCGATCCGCTCTTCCTGAGCGACTTGGACCGCTTCACGGCGGCCTGCCGCGTCGTCAAGGGGTTGCGCGGCGCCCGCTTCGGCGCCATCGGCGCCCGCACCGGTCCCTTCAACACCGTCCGGTTCAGCGAGAAGATCCTCGAAGCGAACGGCATCTCCATTGAGACCCTCGACCTCTCTGAGGTCCTCGCCGCGATCGACCGCCTCAGCGATACCGACTCCAAGGTAAAGACCCGCCTCAAGGCCATCACCCGCTATGTCCCCGCCAAGGGCGTCCCCAAGGGGCCCCTCGTCAAGATGGCCAAGCTCGCCGCCGTCATCGACCGCTGGATGGCGGAAAACCGCCTCGTCGGCACCGCCATCCAGTGCTGGACCGCGATCGAGCAGATCTACGGCGTCGTCCCCTGCGCCGTCATGAGCATGATGAGCGATCGCCTGCTCCCCAGCGCCTGCGAGGTGGACGTCGGAGGCGTGATCGCGATGTACGCCCTCCAGCTCGCTAGCGGTTCACCCAGCGCGCTCTTGGACTGGAACAACAACTACGGCGAAGACCCGGACCGCCTCGTCCTCTTCCACTGCTCGAATCTCCCGAAGTCCGTCTTCTCCTCCGTCCAGATGACCTCACACGAGATCCTCAGGGACAGCGTCGGGGAAGCGAACTCCTACGGCGTCTGCGTCGGCCGCATCGCCCCGGGCCCCTTCACCTTCGCGCGCGTCTCCACCTTTGACAACGACGGCCTCATCGGCGCCTTCGTAGGCGAGGGGGAGCTCACCGACGATCCCCTGGATACCTTCGGAGGCGTCGGGGTCGCCCACATCACCGACCTCCAGGTCCTTCTCGAATACGTCTGCGGGATGGGCTTCGAACACCACGTCGCCATCAGCCGCAGCGAGGTCGCGGACGCCCTGGCGGAAGCCTTCGAAACCTACTTGGGCTGGGACGTCTACCAGCACGGCTGAAAGGAAGCGCCGCCCCTAAATCCGACTACAGGAGCTTCTTCTCCCGCAGGCGGAAAAAGTCGATCGCGTTCTCCCGAAAGAGGCCCTTCCCGATCCGAAGGGCCTCTTCCTCGTCCAAATACCCCTCGTCCACCTTCCGCGCAAGCGCCCGCGTGATCCCCTCCCGCGCGATCCGCGCGTGCGCGTACGTCCCCTCGATGAACACGTAGTCTCCCCCGAAGCCGAAGATCTTGTTCGCCGGCACCGTCTCGAGGAACGTCTGGAGCGCCCTCCCCGCCTCCGTCGGGCTGATCACCCACATCCAGCACATGTCGATCGCAACGTTCCGGAAGTTCTTCGCGATCGCCGCGAGCTCCTTGTCGTAGGGCCAGCCGATGTGGTAGATGTCGAACCGCGCCTCGGGGTAGCGCAGGAAGACCGGTATGAGGTCCGTCACCCGCGAGTTGCGGATGTCGTTGGCGTTCCCCTCCTGCAGCCCCGTGTGGATCTTGATCGGGAGATCGTGCCGCATCGCCGCCCGCACGATGTGGTGGAACACGTAGTCCTCGAGCGCCTTCGTCTCCGCGGGGAAGAAGTAGGGCCGCTCCATCGTCCGGAATCTCAGTTTCTTCTCCCCGTGCTTCTTGAAGACGGCTTTCGCCTCGCTGCGCGAGACCTCCGCGAAGTCAAGCGACCGGTGGTACGCCGACCCGATCTTGTACGCCGCCACCCGGTCCGCGAACCGGTCGATGAGCCCGTCCACCGCCGCTAGGAGGTCGTCTAAGGTGCGGATCGCAACCCCCAACTCCTTCTCCACGGTCTCGACCTCCCCCGCGATGAACACGTCCACCATGTCTTGAATGAACGGCTCCTCGCCGAGGTCCCTTCCGAGAAAATTGCTGCTCGTCGTCGTGGTCAGGTTCCGGTGGTCCCGGTTGTTCCAGAGCGCCTTCTCGATCCCCGCCCTCTGGAAGACGCGCCGGTACTGCCCCCGGCCCGTCGCCGCTCGCATCGCCTCCCCGACTGCCCGATAGGTCCTCTCGTTCAGGTCGTCGATCTCATACAGTTCGCACAGAGCTAGGAGCACCGCCTTCGAATACGCCGTGTTCCGCGCCTTCACCCACCACGGGGCGAAGCGTCTCCATTTCTCGTCCTCGTCCCCTCCCGGCGCCTGCACAAGGACGAGGTCCGCCGGCGGCATCCCCGCGCTGACGAGATCGCTCGCCGCGTAGTGCATGAAGAGGTACCCGAAGTCCACCCCCCGCTCGATCCGTTCCGTCTCGCGGTCCAGATGCTCATGCGTGTCGATGAGGGGGACCGCCGCTAAGGCCTCGCGAAGCCTTTCCTGCGCCGCTCGATCCGCCATGCCGGGCTCCTCTCTTCCCCAGTTTCCCTGTCCTCGCGCCCGCTAGCGACCCCCGCAGCGCCGCCAACCACGCCGGCCGCCTTCGCCCGCTCCGCTTCACCGCCTCCACCACCTTGCGCATCGCCTCCATCGTCTGTGCGCTGATCACGTGCTCCATGCGGCAGGCGTCCCTCTCGGCCGTCTCCCTGCCGACCGCAAGGACCTCCCGGAGGAACCGCACCAGCGCCTCGTGGCGAGCGCGGATCGCCCTCGCCGCCACCACCCCGTCTTCCGTCAAACGGATCCGCTCATACCGCCCGTGCTCGATCATTCCCCGTCGCACGAGCCGCTTCAGGATCTCCGTCACGCTCGGCGGCGCCACCCCCACCGCCTCGGCCACGTCCTTCGCCCGTGCGCTTCCCCGCTCCCGCGAAAGGTCCGCGATCACCTCGAGGTAGTTCTCGAGAATCGGCGAAAGACCCATCCCCGCCGTCGAATGTCGCGCCCGTTTCACCGCTGTCTGGTCTCCCGAAGCTCCTCCACCAGCTTCGCTACGGACGAGAGGAGCCGCCGCCCGTACGCCGTGTCCTCTCGCACCACCCCCTGCGCGTCGAGCACATAGGTCTGGGGAATCGCGTTCACCTCCCATGCCCTGACAATCTCCCCGTCGAACCCCTTTTCGTCGCAGATCTGCGGGTACGTGATCCCGTGCTCCGATAAGAACCCCCGCAGTTCGTCCACGCTCTCATCCAGGCTCACACCGATCATCGATAGGTCCTCTTCGGGATAGCTCTGCCGCAGCTTCACCATGTTCGGGACCTCCTCCCGGCAGGGGGGACACCACGTCGCCCAGAATTCCACGACGCAGATCCTGCCGCGGAGATCGCTCAGCCGGATGAGGTTGCCGTTGATGTCGGTCGCATTGAGGTCCCGGCTCCCCGCTCCCGTGGCCGGCGAGGCCCTCCGTGGCGCCGGACGCGTCTCTCTCCCGCCCGTGAAAAGGATGATCACCGCTAGGGAGACCGCCGCCGCCAAAAGCACGATCCAAACGGATCTCTCCGACATCCCTTGGCCTTTCGCCGGTCGGCTTCCCTCATTTCTCCGGCTGAACCGGCATGCGCATCCTTCCAAGAGGCGACGGGCCCTCGATCATCCGGTCGGTCCGGATCGCCTCCGCCTCCCCCTTCGCCAACACCGAGTCGAAGAAACCGACCCATTCGTTCTCCTGTTTCCACTGTGGCGTGCCCGGCCGGAAGGAGGCGTTCCTCCGCCCGAGATACTCGTTCAGCAGTTCCCTGCGCGTGTCGATCTCGTCCACCTCCTTCTGCGCAAGCGCCACAGCGACCGCGTCCCCCTGCATCCCCGCCGCCTCTGTCTTTCGCAGCAGCGCTCGCTTGGCTACTTGGATCGCCGCTAGCTCCGTGTCCAGCGTCTCCGCGTCGCCCTTGGCCTTCATCCCCATGGCCGCAAGCGCCCCGAAAAGCCCCTTCATCTCGGCGCTGTCTTTCTCGCCTTTCCCCCTCCTCACCTTGTCGTCGTAGTACCGCGACATCGCGCTCATCCACACCGCGTGCGCCGGAATCCTCCGGAAAAACGCGACCATGCGCGCCGAGAACGGGCTGTAGCCGGATCCCTCAAGTGTGCGGACGCTCGCGCGCAGCGCCTCAAGCTCGTAGGCGTTGAACCGCTCCTTCGCCGCCGCCGCGATGAGTTTCGCCCGCGCCTCCCCGTCCTTGTTCTGCGCTAGGTCGCACGCCGCCAGCGCGTAGTCCGCTAAGGCGTTCTCCTGCACGTTGTGCGTCCGGATGAGCTTCTTCGCCCTCTCCGCGTAGACGGTGGGCCAGCGCAAGGCGTGGCTCACGGCGCGGACGACATACGCCTCGCTCTCGGGATGATGGTCGGCAAGGCCCTCCAGGAGCCCCAGCGCCTCGTCCCGCTGCGACTTAGCAAGCTCCCTTGAAGCCAGGGTCAGCTCCGCCGCCCCCCACACGAACTGCGGGTCCCCGCTGCGGCTCCGCGCCGCAGACAGCATCTTCTCCGCCGGAACGTCCAGCGCCTCCACCGACCACTCCCCCCGCGCGAACCCCTCATACGTCGGGATGGCCTGCGAAGAGCTCGACTCGCGCCGCGCGGCGCTGGGGACGGCCCCCGCCTTCTCGCTCCGTACGGGAGCCCCGCTTTCGCACCCGCCCCAAAGGAAAGCGCCGGCGGCGACGACCGCGCCGGCGAAATATGCTTGGAATCTGCACGTCTTCATGACGGGCCAGCATACATTCGGACAATACGTCCCTCAAGCGAAAACTCCGCGCGCGGCCCGCCGCCGCACTTGACCCCTCCGTCGGGCATGGGCTACAATGCCTCGTCCGCCTCGCGCGGCCTCTGGAGGCAAACCGTGGCAGAGAAGATCACCCCTCGCGACAAAGACTACTCCCAGTGGTACGTAGACATCGTCACCCGGGCCGACCTCGCTGACTACGCCCCCGTCCGCGGCTGCATGGTCATCAAGCCGTACGGCTACGCCATCTGGGAGAAGATGCAGGCCAACCTCGACGCCCGCTTCAAGGACACCGGCCACGTCAACGCCTACTTCCCGCTCCTCATCCCCGAGAGCTTTCTCAAGAAGGAGGCCGAGCACGTCGAGGGCTTCGCCCCCGAGTGCGCCGTCGTTACCCACGGCGGCGGGAAAGAGCTCGAGGAGCCCCTCTACATCCGTCCCACCAGCGAAACCATCATCTGGTCCGCCTACAAGAAGTGGATCCAGTCCTACCGCGACCTCCCCATCCTCGTCAACCAGTGGTGCAACGTCGTGCGCTGGGAGATGCGCACCCGCCTCTTCCTTCGCACCACCGAGTTCCTCTGGCAGGAGGGCCACACCGCCCATGCCACCGCCGAGGAGGCCCGTGAAGAAACCCTCCGCATGCTCGACGTCTACCGCTCCTTCGCCGAGGAGACCATGGCCCTCGCCGTCCTCACGGGACGCAAGTCCGACAAGGAGAAGTTTGCCGGCGCCGTCGAAACCTACAGCATTGAAGGCATGATGCAGGATCGAAAGGCCCTACAGGCAGGGACCAGTCACTTCCTCGGCCAGAATTTCGCCAAGGCCTTCGACGTCACCTTCCTCAGCCGGGAAGGCAAGCTCGAATACGTCTGGGCTAGCTCCTGGGGGGTCTCCACGCGCCTCGTCGGGGCGCTCGTCATGGCGCACTCCGACGATAAGGGCCTCGTCCTCCCGCCCAGCCTCGCCCCCCAGCCGGTTGTGCTTGTCCCCATCTTCAAGTCCGCCGAGGAGCGCGCGAAAGTCCTCGAGGTCGCCTCCAACGTCGCCAAGTCCTTCCCCGAGCCGCGCTTCGTCAAGGTGGACGATTCCGAAAACTCGCCGGGCTGGAAGTTCAACGAGTGGGAGATGCGGGGCGTCCCCGTCCGAATCGAGCTTGGCCCCAAGGACCTAGCCCGCTCGCAGGCCGTCCTCGTCCGCCGCGACACGGGCAAGAAGGAGCCCGTCGCGCTCTCAACGCTCTCCGCCCGCGTTCGCGAGATCCTGGACGACGTCCAGGCCGGCCTCCTCGAGCGCAGCCGCTCCTTCCTGCGCGACAATACCGTCTCGCTCGACGGTTACGAGGACATGATGTCGTTCCTCGACTCCCCCGGCGGCTTCGTGCGTGCCCACTGGTGCGGCGGACGCGACTGCGAGGACACCGTCGCCGACGCCATCAGCGCCACGATCCGCTGCATCCCGCTGGATGGCGCAGAGGAAGAGGGCAAGTGCATCGTCTGCGGCAAACCCTCCCCCCGTCGCGTCGTCTTCGCCAAGGCCTACTGAGACCCGATCGAGGATGACCACCCCATGAACTGGTCGCAGACGCTCTCCCACCTCAGGGCCGCCGTGGGCATCCTGCATGGCTCGCGCGCCTTCGGCGGGCCGATCCAGGCGGGCCTCGCCCTCACCTGGCGCTGCAACCTCCGTTGTCTCCACTGCTACTACTTCTCCCCTCATGCGGAAAATCGCAACACCTTCGAGTTGCGTCGCATGAGACGCGAGGGCCGCGAACTCCCGGAAGGGGGCGGCCCGCCCAAGCCCGATCGCGTCGACGCCGACACCGCCCGCACGAATTCTCTGATTGACGAGCTCGTCGCGATGGGCACCCGCCGCTTCCAGTTTAGCGGCGCCGGCGAGGCGTTCCTCCACCCCGACATTCTCGAGTTTATGGCCCGCGCCAAGCGCCTCGGCTGCTATTGCCTCTCGAACACCAACGGCACCCTCCTCGTACAGGACACGGCCGACGCCCTGGCCCGGATGGGCTTCGATGAGCTTCGCGTCACCACCATGGCGGGCGACCGCGAGATGTACCTCGCTACCCACCCGGGCTCCCCGCCCGCCCTCTTCGACAGACTCACCGACAACCTCCGCTACATCGCGGAGCGCAAGCGCGCTAAGCGCATGCGCAAACCGAAGGTGACGCTCGTCTGCGTCGTCGTTCGCGCCAACGCGTCCGGCCTCGCCGATTTCGCCCGCTTCGCCTGCTCCGTCGACGCCGACGGCGTCCTCTTCAAACCCTTTGATGACGTCGCCGATCCCGGACTCGTCCCGCTCGCACCCTCACCCGAAGACGGCGCCCGCATCGAGCAGGACCTTTCCCGGGCGAAGGACCTCCTTGAGGCTCGGGGCCTCAAGCACAATATCCCCCACTTCCTCCACGCCTACCGGCAGCGCCTCGACACGCGCGCTCTTTACCGGGTCATCCCCTGCTATTACGGCTGGCTCATGATGCGGATTGAGGTGGGGGGCGCTGTCTACCCTTGCTGTCGCTGCTATAATCCCCTGGGTGACATCTATGAGCGCGGCGCCGCGTCGATCTGGAACGGCTCCACCTATCGGAAGTTCCGCCGGGAGGCGCTCGACTTGAACACGCGCTTGACGCCGGTGACGGGCTGCGACTGCGCGCGTTGCGTCCATCACGTGGCCAACCTGCGCGTCTACCGGGCGCTTCACCCCGTTGCCGGCCGCTCGAAACGGATCGAGCGCCTGCGCCCCGTTGCCGACGGTGAGGACTGACGGCGAATGACGGCGCCAGCTAGTTGCTTTGGAACCTTCGCATGGGTTGGTTGAAGCTCCAGGAAGCCGCGACGAAACTCCCCGACCTCCTCCTGCGGGGACGGCTCGACTACGACTTTGACGGCATGCCGCTCGTCGCGCGCCTCCCTGTCCGCAAGCGCGTCAATCTGCTCAAGTGCGGCGTGGACGCTCTCCTCCGGTCCGACCGCCTTCTCGGCATGCCTCCTACGATCCAGGTCGAGCCCGCCAACGTCTGCAACCTCAAGTGCCCGCTCTGCCCTACGGGCGCGAACTCCGCGAAGCGGCCGAAGGGCTTCATGTCCATGGAAACCTTCGACAAGCTCCTGGCCGAGGTGGAGGACTTCCTGGTCACCATGGTCCTCTATGGTTGGGGCGAGCCCTTTCTCGCCAAGGACCTCCCGCGCATGATCGAGGCCTGTTCCTCGCGCGGCATCCTCACCGTGACTTCCACCAACGGCCACTGCCTCCAGACCCCCGAGGAAGCGCTGGCGGTCGTCGATGCCGGCTTGACCGCCCTTGTGATCGCCCTCGACGGAAGCACCCAGGAGATCTACCAAGCCTATCGCAAGTCCGGGAGCGTCGACAAAGTTAAGCGTTGCGTCGCTTGCGTCGAAGAGGCCAAGGCCCGGCGGCGCGCCGAGCTTCCCTACACGAACCTCCGGGTCGTCGTCACCAGCGCCAACCAGGATGACCTCCCCAACATCGAGACGCTCGCACGGGAGATGGGCGTGAACATGTTCTCCTACAAGAGCGTTGGCTGCCTTGTCGAAGGCGAACAGTTCGCCGGCCTTGAGGCGACCGACACTACCAAGAAAAGGTACGCCTACGACGGCCCCGCACGTCGTCGCAAGGCCGCCTTCCGTTGCATCTACCCCTTCCGCCAGCCTACCGTCTTCTGGGACGGCACCGTTGTCGGGTGCGAGTTCGATTATGGCCTCGAAGCCCCGTGGGGCGATATCCGTCGGCAGCGCTTGGCCCAGGTGTGGAACGGCCCCACCGCCCGCGCGCTGCGTCGGGCCGTCCTCGACCGCTCCCGCCGCCCCAACTTCTGCGACCTGTGCCCGTACCGCGACCGGGTCCAGGATAGCTGCATCTTGTCCTGTCGGGAGCTCCGGCCGCTGCACGCCCCTCGCGCCGCCGCGCCGGCCTGATGAGGGCCGTCTCGCCGGCCGACAGCGCGCTGAAAGGATGACCGCCTCTTTGCGCCGCACAGCCGTTACGATCCTCGTTACCCTCTTCTGGCTCGCCATGATGGGCCTCCTCGTCTACCGCGAGGTCCTTCCCGGCTGGCTGGAAGGCGGGGCCCCAAGCTATCGCGGACTCCTCGAAAACCTGAGCGCGCCCGCGCAGGAAACGATGGGCGTCTATCGGAGCGGTCGCCGCGTCGGCAGCGCCTCCGCACGGAGGAGACCCCGGCAGGATGGCGGCTTCGAGCTCACGAGCGACCTGCGGATCGATGAGCCCGTCCCCCTCCTCGGCCAGCCCTCGAAGCTCAGGCTCACGATGACCGTCCTGCTCGATCCCCGGAAAGAGCTTGAGAGCGTCGAGGTCCTCATGGAGGCGATCATCCGGCTCCATCTCCTCGGCAAGGTCGATCGTAACGCCATACTCTTCCACAGCGTGGACGGCCTCATGCTTCCGCCTCTCGCCGTCCCCTGGTCCGGCCGCGAGCTCTTCCAGCATTCGCTCCTGCCCCTGACCGGCGTCCGCAATCTGCGTGTTGGAAAAAGGTGGCGCGTCCGCCTCATGGGCGGTCTCGCTTCCGATGTCGGGACCGCCAACGTCGAGGTGAAGGCCTTCGAGCCGGTCGTCCTCCACGGCAAGGTCGTGCAGGCCTTCCGCATCGAGGAACGCCTGGGCGATGAGGGCCCCGCCTATCGCGCCTGGGTCGCCCCCGACGGCACGCTCCTCATGCAGGAGCTCCCCCTGGGCTTGACTCTCATGACGGAGGACACGACCGGTGATTGACCTCAAGAACGTCAGCCGCTCCTTCGACGGAAAGATCGCCGTCCGCGACCTGACCCTCTCCGTACCCCCCGGCTGCATCTTCGCCTGCGTCGGACCCAATGGCGCCGGAAAGACGACCACCATCCGTATGATCGTCGGACTCCTTCTGCCGACCGCGGGCGCCATCACCGTGGGCGGACACGACGTCGTTCGCGAGCCCGTCGCCGCCAAGCGCCTCCTCGGCTACGTCCCCGACCAGCCCTTCCTCTACGACAAGCTCACCGGCCGCGAGTTCCTTCACTTCGTCGGCCGCATCTATTCCATGCCCCCCCCCGACGTCGAGCGCGGCGTCGCTGAGTTCGCCGCGCTCTTCGAAATGACCGGCTACCTCGATGAGCTCTGCGAATCGTACAGCCACGGGATGAAACAGCGCGTCGTCCTCGCCAGCGCCCTCCTCCATGACCCGCGCGTTATCGTCGTGGACGAGCCGATGGTCGGGCTCGATCCCGCGGGCGTCCGCCTCGTGAGCGCCCTCCTGCGCGCTCGCGCCCGCGACGGAGTCACCGTCTTCATGAGCACCCACACCCTCTCCCTCGTCGAGGACCTCGCCGACGAGATCGGGGTCCTCCATAAGGCCGAGCTCGTCTATCGCGGCTCCGTCGCCGACCTCCGCGCTCGCCGCGGCGCCGGCGGAAAACTCGAAGACGCCTTCTTCCAGCTTACCCTCGAGGAGGACGCCTCCCTTGGCTGAACTCTCCCTCCTCCTGGAGGCCCGCTCCCGCGCGATCCGGGGAACGCTTCGCACCCTCCCCCGCGGCTCCGCCTTCAAGATCGCCCTCATCAGCGTCTCCACCTCCCTTCTCCTCCTGGGACTCTTCTTTGCCTTCTGGGATGGCTTCACCTTTGTCCGGGACAAGCTCCCCGAGATCTTTTCCGCCGTCTCATCCTTCCTCTTCGGCGTGTTCTTTTTCGCCCTCTTCCTGCTCCTGGCGCTCTCCTGCGGGGTCATCTTCTATGGCGGCCTCTTCCGCGGAAAGGAAACCTCTTTCCTCTACGCCTACCCCCTCCAGGCCGAGACGCTCTTCTCCTACAAGTTCATCGAAGCCGTCTTCTGGGCGTCCTGGGCCTTCCTCTTCCTCAGCCTCCCTCTTCTGGTCGCCTTCGGCCTTGTCGCGCAGGCCCCCGCCTCGTACTACGCCGCTGCGGTCGCCTTCCTCTTCCCCTTCGTCGTCCTCGCGGGCGCCGCCGGCGCCCTCGGCGCCGTCCTCGTCACCGCCCTCTTCCTCGCCCATCGCAAACGCTTCCTCGTCACCCTCGCCCTCCTCCTCGTCGCGATCGCCGCCGCCGAGCTCATCCGCGTCGCCCGCGTCTCCGACCGTTTCGAGCCTTTTAGCCAGCCCTGGATCATCTCGATCCTCGAAGGCGCCGAGACCGCTCGCGGGGCCCTGCTCCCCTCCGGCTGGATGACGAAGGGCATGCACGCCCTCGCCGCCGGAAACGCCCCCGCCGCAGCCTATAGCTTCCTCCTGCTTCTCGCCAACGCCCTCTTCTTCGGCATGCTCGCCCTCAGGATAGGGGGGGGTACCCTCCGGAAGTGCTACGATAAGGTCCAGAGCCTTTCATCGAGAAAGCGCTTCACCGCCCGTCCTGCCGCTCGAAAGATCCTCGCCGTCTTCTTTCCCTATCTTTCTGACGGCGAAAGGGAGCTCATCCTCAAGGACGTCCGCACCTTCCGCCGTGACGCCGCCCAGTGGAGCCAGTTCCTCATCTTCTTCGGACTCCTCGCCGTCTACTTCGTCAACATCCGCCGTTTGGGCTACGACGAATACGCCGACTTCTGGAAAAACCTCGTCTCCTTCCTCAACATGGCCGCCACCGCCATGACCCTGGCCACCTTCACCAGCCGCTTCGTCTTTCCCCAGGTGAGCCTCGAAGGCAAACGCTTCTGGGTCCTGGGATTGGCCCCCCTCGATAGATCCGCCATCCTCAGGAGCAAGTTCGCCTTCAGCGTCACCGCCTCCGCGGTCCTCTCCGTGGGGCTCATCACCGTCTCCGACGCGATGCTGCGCGTGAACCCGTTCGTCTTCGTGATCCACGTCGCCACCATGATCGCGATCTCCCTGGGCCTGTCGGGCCTCGCCGTGGGCCTCGGTGCCCGCTTCCCCAGCCTCCGCGAGGATAACCCGTCCAAGATCGTCGCGGGTTTCGGCGGCACCTTGAACCTCGTCGCCAGCGCCTTCTACGTCGCGCTCGTTGTGGGGGTCTTCGCCGTTCCTTGCCACCTCTACTACGCCGCGAGTTCCTTGACCGAGCGCGCCTTCGGCGCCTGGATCGCCCTCGGGACCCTCGTCGCGGGTGCGTCGACGGCCCTCGCGACCGTCGTGCCCTACTCCCTCGGCGCGCGCGCTTTCCGCAACATGGAGATCTGAACCCCCGCGACGTCTACGAGCTGCGGCGCCTCCGGCCGGCCTTGCCCAGTTCCCTCAGCGCCCTCTCGTACACCCCCCTGTCCCCGACCCGGTCTTCGATCCCCTCCTCGAACGCCTCTTGAACCCTCGATAGATGTCGCCCGCAGCCGTGTCTCTGGTACAGCCGGTCCGCCGCCCGGTAGAACTCCCCCGACGCTAGCGCCGCGAACGTCTCTTCCAGTCCCAGCCCTGCGGCGAGATACACCGAGTTCCTCGTGTTCCCGCAGCAGAAGTAGTTGACGCTGTCCTCCGCCTCGCGCCGGTCGATGACGTGCAGTTGCGCGCTGATCGTCATCCAGTAGTGCGTGAGGTCGTCGTTGCATAGCGCGTGGGGGGCGTTCCTTCGGTCCCTCGAGATCGCGAAGATCTCCCGCACCGTGGGCCGCCCCCGGTGCCTCCTCAGAAGCTCCTCCATCCGCTCCTTGCGCAGGACGCTGTTCCGCGAAGGCTCCTTCGCTTCCCAGCGCCTTGCCTTAGCCGTGAGAAAATGGTTCGCGATGACGAGCGTCCCTCGCCGGATGAAGCGCGCTGACCACGCCTCCGCCGCCGTCTCCAGCACAAGTCCCCCTGTCGCGTCCGCGAAGATGAAGATCGCCCCTCGCCTGCGTCCCGCTCCCCCTGCCGCGCCCATCCCGGCTAGCTTTCCGAAGAGCCCCGGGATCTCCTCGATACTGGACGCGTTCTCCGCGAAGTACCGCAGCATGTGGCAGTCGTTGAGCCTCGGCTCCTCCGGCGCGCGATCCGTCTCGCTCCCCGTGTTGTTCGCGCCCCCCACCGCGTGTTCGTTCAGGAAGTGCGCCAGCCCCAGGTTGCCGATGTCATTCGCGCCCTGGTAGCGCATCCGCCCCTTGGTGCACCTGACGAAAAAAGACTGCGTCCGGTTGCGCTCGTCCCGGATCTTGAAGAGCCTGTTCTCCTCCTTCCCGACGGACACGAACGTCGTGCACTCCTCCGTGCCGGAGTAGAAGCGCCCGGGAAGCGCGTTGAGGATGAGGATCTCCTCGAGCGTGACCCCCGCGCCCCGCGCTAGTCCCGCCGCCTCCTCAAGCCACCCCTCGTCGACCTTGCGCAGGAGTTCCTTGAACGCTGCCGCCCGCGCCCTAAGCTCTCCCTGGGGGATCCGCTTCGCTCTTTGCATGGCCCGCGTCACGCGCACCCGGTCCCGGAGCGCCTTGCGGCACAACCGCCCCATCGCCCGGCCGTTCTCCCATGGCGATCCGCCGAGTCTCAGTAACTCCGGCATCCGCTTCCTCCTGCTCGACCGGGGCAGATTATGCCCCGCGTCCCCCCGCGCACAAGCCCCCGCCCCCGGAAACCGCTTGACCCTCCGTCGCGCTTTTTCAACAATGTGTGCAGTCTCGGCCCCCCGATGTCGGAGAACGCCTCTTGCCTCGTATCGGCGCATACAAATACCTCACCCGAGAGGCCGTCGCCAAGCTCGCCAATCTCTCCCTCGTCGCCCGCAGCGCCGTCGAAGGCTTCATCGCTGGCCTCCATCGCAGCCCATATCACGGCTTCTCCGTCGAGTTCGCCGAGCACCGCGAATACTCCCCCGGCGACGACCTCCGCTACCTCGACTGGAAAAGCCTCGCGCGCACCGACCGCCTTCACATCAAACAGTTCGAGGAGGAAACCAACCTCCGCTGCAACATCCTCCTCGACACCTCGGCCAGCATGGCCTACGGCAGCGGCCCCCTCACCAAGCTCGAATACGGATGCTACCTCGTCGCCTCCCTCGCCTACCTCCTCGTGCGCCAGCAGGACTCCGTCGGCCTCGTCACCTTCCACAATCGCATCACCAACCGCATCCTCCCCCACAGCTCCCCCCAGCATATGAGCGAGATCCTCCGCATCCTGGAAACCATCGTCCCCGAGGAGAACACCCGCCTCGCCGACGTCTTCCACAGCCTCGCCGCCAGCATCCCCCGCCGCGGACAGGTCGTCATCATCAGCGACCTCTACGACGAGGAGAAGGAGATCCTCCGCGCCCTGCGCCATTTCCGTCACAAGCGTCATGGCGTCATCCTCTTCCACCTGCTGGATCGCAAGGAGATCGATTTCGACTTCGATGAGCTGGCGAACTTCGTCGACATGGAGACCATGGAGACCATCCACGCCGACCCGCGCTACGTCCGCGCCGAATACCTGAAACTCATCCGGGAGTTCACCGAGGCCTTCCGGCGCGACTGCGCCGAAAGTCGCATCGAATACGTCCTCACCAATACCTCCGTCCCCTTCGACGTCCACCTGAGCCGTTTCCTCGAAGCGCGTAGCAGGGCCTTGAGATGAGCCCCCTCATTTGGTTGCCCCTGGGACTCCTTGCTGCGGCCATCCCGATCATTATCCACCTCTTGCACCGCAGCCGCGCCCCGAGACTCCTCTTTAGCACCTTGCGCTTCCTCCGCATCGCCGTCGAGCGCACCCGCCGCCGCCGCCGCGTCGAGAACCTCTTCCTCATGGTCCTCAGGGCCCTCATGTTCTTCCTATTGGCTTGGGGTGCTCTTGGATTGCCGAAAATACGCGGGAAGGGCGCGGCCTCCATCCTCGTCCTCCTCGACAACTCCGCCTCCATGACCGTCCGGTACGAGGGCCGCTCCGTCCTCGACCGCGCCCGCGACATCGGCCACGCCGTCATCGTGCCCCGTTCCGGCTCCGCCTTGCTGGACGCCGCCAAAGACCAGTACTCCCTCCTCATGACGAACGGCCCGGAAGCCCTCAAGGAGCTCCCCTGGAGAAGCGAGCTCGGCTCCCTCGACGCCCTCCTCGATAACACCCAGGCCGTCGGCGCCAAGGCCGACATGATCGCTGCCCTCTCCGTCGCCGGACGCATGTTTGCTTCTGCTCCGAACCCGAACCGACAACTCGTCATCCTCAGCGACCTCCAGGCCAACTCCTGGGCCGGCGCGCTCGACAAGGCTTTTCCCCCCGATGTCCAGGTCATCGTCCCCGACCTCGGCCGCGACGAGCACCACAGCCTCGCCGTGACGGAGGTCGCCGCGATAGGGGGGGCCACCGTCGCCGGTTCTCCCGTGATCCTTCGGGCTGCCGTCTACAACGCGGGGAAGCAGGCGGTGGAGAACCGTCCCGTCACCCTCGCCGCGGAAGGGGGGGTGGTCCAGCGGAAATCCGTCTCGGTCCCGCCCGGGAAAACCGCCGATGTCCTCTTCGATCCCGTGTGGGACGTCCCCGGCTCGTACACCGGCCGCGTCCTCGTCGAGCCCGCCGGCGACGCCCTCACCCTCGACAACGAGCGCTTCTTCAAGCTCGAGATCCGCGAGCGCATCCGGGCGCTCGTCCTGCGTTCCGGCGAGGAGCCGGGATATCTCGACGATTCCTACTTCCTCGTCCGCGCCCTCGACCCCAGAAGGGTCCTCGGCGCCCAGGCCCGCAGCACGATCGACCCCGTCGTCCTCGATGTGCAGGAGTTCACCGAGACGCGCCTCGGCGACGCGCGCATCGTCTTCCTCCTGAACGTGCAACAGATGACGATCGCGCAGGTGGACGCCCTGCGAAGGCTCCTTGCCAGGGGCGGCGCCGTCGTCTTCTTCCCCGGCGACAACGTCGATCCCTCCACCTGGCAGACCCAGTTCGCGTCCTCCTATGTCGGCGACGTCCGCCAGCCGTCGCTCATCCCCACCCTCGCCGGCCCCGCGAAGACCGCGGGTCAGGACCGCTTCCTCCCCGTTGCCTCCGCCGACCTTGAGCACCCCGTTCTCCGCGTCTTCCGTTCCCTGCCTACCTCCTTCTTCGCCGCCGTCCATGTCGACAAGTACCTGCCCGTCTCGACCGACCTCGAGGAACAGTCCCGGGTCCTCCTCGCCATGGAAGGCAACACGCCCTTCCTCGTCGAGCGCGGCGTCGGCCGCGGAAAGACCTTCTTCTTCGCCGTCGGCGCCAACCGCCAGTGGTCGAACTTCCCCCTCACCACGCTCTATCCCGTCCTCCTCTCGGAGCTCGTCTTCCACGTCATCTCCGATGAGGTCCGCCTCACAAGCTACGCCGTGGGCGCCCCCGTCGAGATCGTGCTCCCGGGGGCGGCCGACTCCCAGTTCGAGATCAACGTCACCGATCCCTCGGGGAGCATCACCCGCCTCGAGCGCGCCCGCGAGGGCGAGAATGCCGTCGCCTCCTTTCGCAACACCTTCGCCCCGGGCGTCTACGCGTGGAGGACCGAGGGCGCCTTCGATCGTCAGGGAAGCTTCGTCGTCAACATCGAGAGCGCCGAGTCGGAGCTCGCCCGCGCGAATCGGTCGCAGGTGGTGCAGACCCTCCGGGGCCGCGAAGTCCGATGGACCGGCGACGTGAAGGATACAAAGGAGCTCGCCCGCAGCCTCCGCGAGGACCGCCCGCTCACCGCCGCCTTCCTCTTCGCGGTGCTCGCCTTTGCGCTCTTCGAGGTGTGGCTCGCCAATCGCACCCGCCATCGTGCCCCGGGTGCGGCCGTCGTGCTCGCCGGAAGGACCACCGCGTGACCCCCTCCCCGGCCCGCAATGCCGCCAAGGCCGTCGTGGAAGCGCTCTCCCGCGCTGGCTTCGAGGCCTGCTTCGCGGGCGGTTGCGTCCGCGATGAGCTCTTGGGCCTCCTTCCGCAAGACTACGACGTGGCCACCAGCGCCCGCCCCGACGACGTCGTCGCCCTCTTCGACGATACGAGCACGGTCGGAAAGGAGTTCGCCGTCGTCCACGTAAAGCTGGGGGATGTCGTCACCGAAGTCGCCACCTTCCGGCGGGACCTCGGCTACTCCGACGGCCGGCACCCCGACTCCGTCGCCTTCGCCGACGCCCGCGAGGACGCCCTCAGGCGCGATTTCACCGTGAACGGCATGTTCCTCGATCCCCTCGCCGACCGTGTGATCGACTTCGTGGGCGGAAAGGACGACCTCGCCGCGCGCCTCATCCGCGCGATCGGCGACCCCCTCGCGCGTTTCACGGAGGATCGCCTCCGCCTCGTCCGCGCCCCTCGGTTCGCCGCCCGGCTGGACTTCGCCGTCGAGGAGGCCACCGCCCGCGCCATCCGCGCCTTGGCGCCGCGCCTCGCCGACGTGAGCCCCGAGCGCGTCACCCTCGAGCTTGTGAAAGGCCTCATGCACCCCTCCCGCGCGCGTTTCGTCGGCCTCATGGATGACCTCGCGCTTCTCGAGGTCGTCCTTCCCGAGGTCGCCGCCATGAAAGGGGTCCGGCAGTCTCCCGTCTTCCATCCCGAGGGCGATGTCTTCGAGCACACCCTCGCGCTCCTCGAACGGCTTGAGAACCCCACGTGGCCCCTCGTGCTCGCCGCCTTGTTCCACGACGCCGGCAAAGTCGTCGCCCGGCGCGAAAACCCGGAGGGGGAGTTCTATCGCCACGAACAGCATGGTGCCCTTCTCGTTGAGACGGTCGCCGCTCGACTTAAGCTCTCGAACGCCGACAGGGATCGCGCCGCTTGGCTCGTTCGCAAGCACATGGCGCTCCTCCACGTCCGCGAGATGCGCCTGAGCACCCTGCGCCGCCTATTCGCCGAGGAAGGCTATCCCGAGCTCTTGGCGCTCGCCCGCGCCGACACCCTCGCTGCTGGCGCCGACCTCTCCTGGTACGACGAGTGCCTGAGTCGCTACAAAGAGCTCTCTCGCAAGGAGCTCAAGCCCCTCCGCCTCGTCACGGGCGACGACCTAATCGAACTCGGCCTGCGCCCCGGACCCATCTTCGCCGAGCTCCTCGAGACCGTCTACGAGGAGCAGCTCGCGGGCGTCGTCACCTCGAAGGCCGACGCCCTCGCTTTCGTGAAGGGCCGCCTCCTCCGCAAGCCCCCCGCTAAGGGCTGACGTCGTCTAAGAGGAGTTCCACCAGCACGGCGTCCGCGACGGGGAGCGCCTTCCGCGTGAGCGCGACCACGTCCCCCTCGCTGCGCAAGAAACCGCCCTTGACAAGCGGGTCGATCCGGCCGCCGCATATCCTCTCAAGCGGGACCCCCGTTCTCTTCTCGAACTCCTCCCGGCTGACGCCGTCAAGCAGCCTCAAACCCAGGATGAGCGTCTCCCTCGCCCGCTCGGCTAAACCAAGCGTCTCCTCTTCTCCTTTCTGCCATCCCTGCGTGACGAGCGCGCAATAGCGCTGGATGTCCGGCGGGTTCTTGAAGCGTTTCCCGCCGATGTACGAGACCGCCGCCGGCCCCACGCCAAGATACGCTTCGTTCCGCCAGTAGGTGAGATTGTGTCGGCACCGCCGCCCGGGTAGAGCGAAGTTCGAGATCTCGTAGTGTTCGTATCCTCGCTCCGTGAGCACGTCGTGCGCCAAGAGGATCCGCTCGCCCGCCTCGTCGTCAGCTAAGGGGGTAACCTCTCCCGCGTCCACCCGCGCCTTCAGGGGAGTCCCCTCCTCGATCGACAGCGCGTAGACGCTTGCATGCCCGGGGGCGATCTCGCACAGCGCTTCGAGGTCCCGTTGCGCCTCTTCTTTCGACTGTCCCGGGACCGCGGTGATGAGATCGACCGAAAGCTCAAGCCCCGCTTCCCGTACCGCAAGCGCCGCTCGCCGCGCCTCGGGACCTGAGTGCAGTCTCCCTAGGAACGCCAGTGTCCGCTCCGAGAGGCTCTGTGCCCCGATGCTCACCCTCGTTACCCCGGCCTCCCTCATCCACCCTAGCCTCGCGGCGAGTTCCGTCGCCGGGTTCGCTTCCACCGTCCACTCCGCAAGGCGCCGGCGATCGATGTGCGCCCCGATGGTCGCCAATAACCGGCGAAACGCCTCCTCCGGCAGCGAGCTCGGCGTCCCCCCTCCGACGTAGACCGTCCGAGGCGGCCTCTCCATGGGCCTCGCCGCCAGTTCCCCCGCAAGCGCCGAGAGATACCCTTCCACCAAGTCCTTGCGCACCGGCACCGAATAAAAGTCGCAGTAGCTGCACTTCGCCAGGCAGAAGGGAACGTGAACGTAAAGGGCGTCAACCGTCTCGATCATCCCGCCCATCTTACCTCCCTCCTCCCGTTTCGGAAGCCCCGCCCCGTTTTGCTTTTGACATGCGTGCGCCGGGCGCCTATATTCCGACACTGCGATCCGCCCGTTCGTGGAGAGCCTGCACACGGTGTGGACGGCCCGCGAGGACGCCGGCCGCTTGAACGACAAGCCCATGCGAAAACGCCGCATTCTCCTCCTGCTCATCTTCCTGCTCGCCGTCGCCTTGCGCGTCGCCTGGGCCCTCGCCCAGCCCCCGGACCTCAACTACCCCGACTCCGTCGGCTATGATATGGTCGCCCGCAACTTCCTGGCGACGGGAGATCTTGTCCAGGGGGAGTCCACGAAGATCTCCCGCGTCCCTGTCTATCCGCTCTACCTCAGCGCCTGCTACAAGCTCTTCGGCGAAGGGAACTACGTTTTCCCCCGCGTCATCCAGGCCGTCCTGGGCTCCGTGCTCTGCCTCGTCGTCTATGAGCTGGCGCGCCCCCTCCTGGGTGCCCGCGTGGCCCTCCTTGCGGCCCTCGGCGCCGCCGTCTACCCCTTCTTCATCTTCTACTCCGCCCTCCTCCTGACGGAGACCTTCTTCACCCTGGCCCTCGCAATCTTCCTCTGGCTCATCCTCTCCCTGGAGCGCCTACCCGATCAGCCCCTGCTCGCCAAGGCGGCGGTCGCGGGCCTGCTGGCCGGCGCGACGGTCCTCCTCAAGCCCTCCTTCCTCCTGTTCCTTCCCTTCCTCGCGGCGCTCTGGCTTCTCGTCTCCAAGCGCCCCGCCCGCGCCCTCGGCGCCCTGCTGGCGATCGCCCTGTGCACGGCGTTCGTCATGACGCCCTGGGTGGTCCGCAACTGGACCCTGACCGAGCGCTTCGTCCCTACGACCCTCACCGTCGGCATATCCCTCTACGAGGGCGTTCATCCCATGGCCGACGGCGGACCGTCGATGGACCGCATGCCCCGCGAAGTCTACGGCGTCAGCGAGTATGAACAGGACCGCCTCTATCGACAACTCGCCGTCGACATTATCCGCACCGAGCCCCGCCGCATCCTCACGCTCGCCGGCGTCAAGTTCCTGCGTTTCTGGAACGTCGTGCCCAACAGCCCCGCCCATCAGGACTTCAAGTACCGCCTCCTGAGCGTCGCGAGCCTCGTCCCCATCCTTTGCTTCGCCTGCATCGGCGTCGTGAAGGCGCCGCTCCCCGTCGGTCAGCGGCTCCTCCTTCTCTCCCCGGCGATCTACTTCACCCTGCTCCACATGCTCTTCGTGAGCTCCATCCGCTACCGGGACCCCGTCATGCCCTTCGTCATCATCTTTGCGGCGGGCGGTTTGCTCATGCTCCTCGGCGCCCGCCCCCAGGATGACCTCGCCCTGGAGGCCCGCGAGCGCGACCTCGCCCGCGCCGGAGACCCCGGATGACACGCCGGCGCCGCCTCCTCCTCATCCCCCTCGCCGTCCTGTGCGCCCTGTTCCTGGCGTCCCTTATCGGCGCTTCGTACTTCTTCGAGAGAGAGTTCGCCCCCCGCGCCATCGCCTCCCGGCTTCAACCCCTCCTGGGCGTCGAGCCGCAGATCGCCTCCGCTCGCTTCAACCCCCTCCGCGGCCTCTTCATCCGCGATTTCGCATTCGAGACCCGCTTCGAGGGCGGCCGCGTCTCCTTCTTCGCTCCCCGCGTGGAGATCTATCACATCCCCCGCGCCTTCCTGAACGGGCAGTTCGTCCCCGAGAAGGTCGTGGTCCTCGACCCCGTCGTCGAGATCCGCATCCTTCCCCTCGAACTGCACCCACGACCCTTCCACGAGATTGAGGGGATCGACTTCGCCCGGCTCGGCAAGGATCTCCGCGATTCCCTCCTCCAGGCCGCCCGCCTCAATCCATACGTCCCGAGCGTCGAGATGAGGAACGCCTCCGTCCGTCTCCGCGAGGACTCCCCCGCGAATCGCGTCTTGGATCTCGAGGGAGTGGGCCTCGCGATTTCCCGCTCCCCCGACGGCATCCTCTATGTGCATGCCGACCTCTCGGACCGCGACCTCGGCAGCCTCCTTCTCACCGGTTCCTGTGATATCCCCCATGCGCGCGTCGACCTCGACCTCTCTCACAAGGACGTCCGCCTCTCTCCCTCTCTATTCCAGCGACTCCCGGACGCCCTTGCCAAAGACTTCCTCGACGCGCGCCTTGCGGGGAAGATCGACCTCAGGCTCCACGCCTCCGTCGATGCCTCGCGCCCGCGCGACGAGGACGTCCTCCAGCTCTCCGGCGCCGCCGAAGTCCGCGGCTTCAGCGGCCGGTCTTCCGACGCCCCGTATCCTGTCTCCGACGTCTCGCTCGACCTCGACCTGGCCGGCGGCGTCCTCACCGTTTGCCGCCTTACCGGCATCGTCGATTCCGAGCTCCATCCCTGCCCCCTCAGCGCCACCGGCGTCATCCGCCTCGACCAGCCTCGCCTCGACTTCGCCATCGATGTCGTCCTCGAAAACTTCTACATGGACCTTCGCGTCCTTCCCCTCCTCCTGGACTTCCAACGCCCCATGTGGAGCGCCGCCAACCCCGAGGGCTTGCTCCGCCTCGATATCCGAGTCGTCCCCCCGCCCCATCCCGAGACCGACCCCCGGCTCTTCTACTCCGGCCTCATGACCGTGAAAGACATCTCCTTCCATGCGCGCGTGGGCGGCGATCCCTCCGACCCCGCCTCCGAGCCGCGCGAGTTCCTCATCCCCCACTTGAGCGGCAGGATCGACGCTAGCTCCGCCGCTCTCCGCAACGGCCGCCTCGTCGGCGGCGAAGGGGATCGCCGCTTCGAGATCAGCGGCGACATCTTCGACGTCAACGTCCGCGATGGCTTCTACTATGACCTGCGCATCAGCGCCAAGCATCTGGACATCGCCGCCGACGTCCGCCCCCTCCTCGGGCGCAAAGACCTCGTGGAAGCCTGCAACGAGTACCCCCCTGAAGGCCTCCTCGACGCGGACCTGCACTTCCTCAAACCCAAAGGTGGCGAGCCGACCACCGAGCTCGACGCTCAGATCCTCCGGGCGCGTGTCGCAAGTACCCCCTTCGGCATTGCGATCGAGGGCATCTCTGGCGGATCCATCCACCTCGACGGCCGCCTCCTCAAGGTCGAGGACCTCGCAATCGATTCCCCTTCCTGCCGCGTCTCCGCCATCGTGAGCACTGACCCCGACGCCCCCGCCCAGACCCAACTGCGAATCTCTGATCTCCTGATCGACGACTCCCTGCGCCGCGTCGCCCTTGCGATCGATGAAAAGGTCCGCAAAGGCGAAATGTCTATCCCCGAAGGCCTCTCCCCCTTGAGCCTCCTCTGGAGTCAGCTCAACCCCAGGGGTCGCGTCGACCTCGATGCCTCCTTCCGCAAGTCCCCCGACGCCCCCCAGGGCGACCTGAACGCCGCCCTCACGATCAAGGGCGCCAGCCTCTACCTGCCCCTCTTTTCCCTTCCCCTCTCCGACATCACCTCCGGACGAATCGAATATGCCGGCACCACCCTGCACATCCGCGATGTCGTCGCCCGCGAGGGCGATACCGCCCTTACCTTGCGCGGCGAGCTCCGCAATGTCGTCCCCGGCCGCCTCGACGCCGCCGAAGGCTCCCTCATCCTCTCCGCCGAGCGCGTCGGACTCGCCGACGTGGAGAACCTGCTCGTAAAGGCCTCCGACATCCTCAAGGGAAGGGAAGACCTCAGCGCAAGCCTCGAGAACTTGAAGTCCCTCTGGCGCCAGGCCTCCCCCGAAGGGGAGATCGACGTCCTCACGACCCTCTCCAAGCTCCCGGGCGCCGATCCCCTCCGTTCCATCGACGCCTCCGCCGATGTCAAAATCCGTAACGCCCGCGCCAACCTCCTCGGCAAGTTCGCCTTGGCCAACGTCGCCGGCGCCGTCTACGTCTCCGGACGCTCCCCCCGTACCATCGACCTGCGCCTCCCTTCGGGCCAGACGCGCACCCTCGAGGTCCCCGCCCGCTCCGTGCGCCTCGCCAATCTCGTCGCAACCCATCGTGATGCCGCCCTGGAGATTAACGGCCTCGTCTCGACCGCCGGGGACGCTCCCGCCTTCGACCTCGCCCTCAAAGGCCAGGGCCTCTCCATCGACGCCGATCTCCTCGGCCTCGTCCAGGACCCCGCCCTCCTCGAAACCCTCAAGAAAGTCAATCCCGTAGGCCGCGTCGCTCTGGAGCTCGACGCGAAAGGCGTCCTCGAGAAGGACAATCCCTGCGTGCGCATCTCGGGGCGCATCCTCCTCGACGCGATGAGCGCCACCATGGGCATGACCTTCCACGATATCTCAGCCGCCGTCGCCCTCTCGGATGCGGAGCTTCGCCGCGGCGTCTTCTCCGCGTCCGGACGTTTCACCGCCGACCGCCTCGCCGTCCGCAACCAGGTCGTCCAGGGCTTCTCCTTCGACTTCTCCTTGCATCCTTCCGAGAAGGTTCCTTCGGCCCCCGAAGTCTCCGTTGCGAACATCTCGGGGTCGTTCCACGGCGGCTCCCTCGCCGGCAACGCGACGGTCACCCTCGTCCCCGGCACCATCCGTTACAACCTCGACCTCGGCCTCTCCGGAGTCGGTATGGCCTCATTCATCAGCTCCGTCCTGGACTACAGGCGTGAAGACTGGCAGGGCGTCCTCAACGGACGCATCCTCCTCCGCGGAGAGGGCGCCGACCCCGAGAACCTCGTCGGCTCGGGCGAGCTCGGCCTCACCCAGACTAGCCTCTGGGAGCAACCCCTCCCCCTGCGCATCTTCGAGCTCCTCAATCTCTCCAATCCCGATCGCTACGCCTTCACCTCCGCCTTCATCCGCTTCGAGTTCGCGCGAAAGGATCTCTTCCTGAGAGAATTGCGCTTCATCGGGAAGGGCCTGTCCGTCCACGGGCGCGGCTGGATCCGCGATTGGTCTCTCCTGGACTTGGCCTTCGTCCCCGGCCGCGGCAGCGAGACCCTTTCCCCGGCTCTCATCGAGCCCCTCAAACAGGAGCTCATCAGCATCCGCATCAAGGGGAACCTGAACGACTTCGAAACCCGTATCGATCTCTTCCCCGCCCTGAGCGCCCCCATTACCGACCTCCTTGATGCCGTCCTCGGGAGGGAGTAGGATTTCCCCCCGGATGCCCATGGTTGACCGAATCGCCTTTCTTGCCGACGTCCACCTCGAGCGGCACGACCGCCGGCGCGCGCAGGTGTTCCTTCGCGCCCTCCGCTCCCTCTATGCGGCGTGCTCGCGGATCTACGTCCTCGGCGATCTCTTCGAGTTCTGGGTCGGTCCCGCCCACGTCGATTACCCCGACTACCGCTTCGTCCTCGACGCCCTCGACGACATCCTGGACGGCTCCACACCCGTCACCGTCCTCCACGGGAACCGCGATTACTTCCTGGGCGACCGCTTCCCCGTCGGCCGCGGCGTCACCGTCGAGTGGGACCCCCTCACCATCCCCGTCGGGCCCCTCAGGCTCTTCCTTTGCCACGGCGACCTCCTCCTCGGCCACGACAAGGGCTACCGCTTCGTCCGCCGGCTCTTCCACAATCGCCTCGTCGTGAGGCTCAACGAGATCCTTCCCCCCCGCGTCTCCTACTATTACTCCCATGGCTACCGCAACCACAGCAAGCGCTCCGTAGATCGCAAGCGCCGCGCCGGCTGCCACGTCCTCCGCATCACCTCCCGCGCCGTCACCGATGTCTTCGAGGCCGGCGCCGACGTCATCGTGAGCGGCCATGTCCACGAGCAGGCTAGCCGATATTTCTCCCGCTCCCGGCCCGGAAAGCCCTGGAAGGAGGTCTCCTCCCCCGCCGCAGCCGACGGCATCCTCTATACCCTGGGCTCCTGGGAATCCTCCGCGCCGGTCCTCCTGTGTGAGTCCGGCCGCTTCTCCTTCCACGACCTCTCCTGCGAGACGCTCCCATCCGAACATGACCCTCTCCCTTGATCAATACGTCTGGATCCAGATGGGCCTGTCGGCCGCCCTCGCCCTTGTCGCCTTGAGCCCCCGCGTCCGCGCTAGCCTCTTCTACTACATCGGCGGCTGGGCCCTCCTTGGACCCCTCGTTCGCCAGAACGCCGTCGCCGTCTTCTCCTCCGCCGGCTGGTCGGGTTCGGGCCTCGCCCTTTCCCTTCGCTTCATCCTCGCCACCTTCCTCGTGATCCCCTTCGCCGTCCTTTCGATCTTCTTCTTCGTCCACGCCCTCGCTTGGCTTGGGAGCGGCGCACCCAGGAGGAAAACCTCCGACGACTTCTTCGCCCGCATCGATACCCTCGTGTCCGCCGGCAACCTCATCGAGGCCGCCACCCTCCTCCGCGAGCGTCTTGCCTCCTTCCCCGCCGATGCGAGGAGCCGCCGCGAGCTCGTCCGCCTCTCCGAGATGCTCGAGGACTGGCCCAAGGTCGCCGCCAATCTCAAGATTCTGGCCGACGACGAGGACGATCCAGCCCTGTCCCTCTCCCTCTCCGTGCGCGTGATTGACGTCCTCTCCCGCCGCCTCAAGGATCGCAGCGCCGCCTCCGTCCTCGCCGCGGACGTCCTCTCGAAGTTCCGCGATACGCCCCTCGAAGAGCGCGCCCGGGACCTCCTCAAGCGTCGCGGCCTTCTCTCAGACGAAGGAGGCCGTGCCTCCCCGTGAAAACCTCCCCCCGCGTCATGACGATCACCCCCAACTGTGCTGTCGACCGCACGCTCTCCGTCAGCGCCTTCGCCCCCGGCAGGACGTGCAAGGCGACCCTCCTCTCCCGCTCGCCCGCCGGAAAGGGAGTGAACGTCAGCAAGGTCCTCGCCCGCCTGGGCGTCCCCTCGATCGCTGCCGGCTTCGTGGGAAGTTGCGACGCCCGGACGTACCGCGACGACCTCGATGCTCTCGGCGTCACGAGCGCCTTCATCCCCGTCCCCGCCCCGACGCGCACTAACACCACCGTCATCGACCCCTCGCGCTCCACGATCACCCATCTGCGCGAGGAGGGCGCCCCCGTCGCGCGCGCCGCCCTCGCCGCGCTCTGTTCCCTCGTCCGTGACCGCGCGCGCTCCTGTGACTTCGTCGTCCTCTGCGGCAGCCTCCCCCCCGGCTTTCCGCTCACTACCCTTCGCAAGATCGTCCGGGCGGCCCGCTCCGCGGGCTCCCGCGTCGTCGTCGACCTGGAAGGGCATCTCCTCCGCGCCCTGCGAAATGAGAGACTCTTCCTCGCTTCCCCGAACGTCCATGAGCTCAGCGACCTCGCCGGTCGACCCCTCCGCTCCGCCGCCGCGATTGCCGCCGCTGCGATTGAGCAGCGTCGGTATTTCGAGTCGCTCCTTGTCTCTTGGGGAAGTCGGGGAGCCTTCCTCGCGACGGGACGAGACGTCCTCTCCGCCCGCTTCGCCGGCCGCGTGCGCGTTCGCAATACCGTCGGCTGCGGCGACGCCCTGCTGGCGGGCCTCCTCGCGGCCCTCCTTGCGGACGCTTCTCCCAGCGACGCCCTCGCCAACGCCGTCGCCGTCGCAACCGCCGCCGCCGCTACGCTCACCGCCGGGACCTTCGATCGGAAAGTCTATGCCTCTGCGCGCCGCGCCGTCCGCCCGGGCGTACTAGAACCCAGCTGAAAAATGCTGTTGGCCGCGTTGGGAGCGCCGAGGTGTCGAATGCAAGGCGCGACGACGAAGGCGTATCCGCAGTGATACGCCGAGGAGGAGCAACGCAGCAGGCGGCGCCTCGCCGCCCCAACCCTTCGGGTCGCGCGTGGTTGCGTCGCATCTCGTCGTCGCTCGTCGTTGACGTGTCGTCTTGGACACGCCTGCCTCCTCGCTCCCAGATCTGCCCGAAACCCGGGGGCGACGCGACCGGCAGCATTTTTGAGATGGGTTCTGAAGTCCTTCTGACTGTCCCCAGGCTTATTGCTGCGGCTGCGTCGCCGTCGGGAGCGGGATCGTGTACAGGTCCTCCTCGACCGGGTCCTCGACTGCGCCTAATTGCCCCCCCTCCGCGCTCGCCACGATCAGCCGGGGCATCCCCTTCGCGGGGAAGATCCGCCGGTAGAACGGCTCCCCGACGCTCGAGAGGATTCCCAGGCTCCCCACGATCCTTCCGACTGTGCTCCTCTCCCACGTGCCTGCCCCCGGAGCCCGCAGGCTGCTCATCAGGACCGCGTAGCTTGCGCTCGATGAATCGCGCTCGAATCGAAACTTCCTTCTCGCCCCCGCGCCGACCTCGAACGAATAGACCTCGTCTCCGATCGCGCCGCTCGGCTCCACCAGGCTTACCTTGACCTGGATGTCTTGCTCCGAGTTGTTGAAGAACGTGATCTCCCCCGTCCCGCGTCCCGTCCCCGTCGTCATACCCCATGCAAGGACCAGAATCATGAGACACACCATCCCCAGCACGACCCTCATGAGGAAGACAAGTCCGGGTTTCCCCCGCGCTGCGCGATGAAGCTCCGCTAATGCCACCCCCAAGATCCCCGCTAGGAGGGCGATCACCGCCCCCCGCGTGAGCGCTAGCGACCGGTTGAGCAGCGCCTCCAGGAGAAGCCCCAGCACCGCCGCCCCCGCCGCCGTCGCCGCGGCCCACGCGACCACGGCAAGAAAGGCCTTCACCTTCTTCTCGGGACGCGTCGCGCTTCCCATGCGTCTTGTCCTTCCCTAGCCTTCCAAAGCGCGAAATCGTATCGACCTGCTCCCCGAAAGGCAAGCCCGCCCCTCTTTCCTCCCGATCTCCCTTGCGGTAAGATTCTATTGTCGCTGTCCCTCCGTCCCTCTGAGCCGCGGCGGCTTCAAGGAGATCGGCCGTGAAGCGCTCCGCCTTTACCCTGATTGAGCTCTTGGTCGTCATGGTCATTATCGCCCTCCTCGTGGGGATGCTTCTCCCCGCGCTCGCGCGCGGCCGCGAGGAGGCCCGCAAGACCCAATGTCGCTCGAACCTCCGCCAGGTCGGCCTCGCCATGATGATGTACTCCAACGACAATCGCGGTTGGCTTCCCGCCCTCTACGGCTACACCGCCAGCCGCGGCGCCCTCCGCGCATTACCCGGTCAGGGCGCCGACATCCCCGAGTACACCTTCGGCGCCGGTCAGATGGTCGGCTATCAGCCTGCCTCCAGCTCCTGGGTGCGCGACGACGCTTCATATATGCTTCTACTCCAGCCCAATGACAACGGCGGCGACCGCACCCGCGACCGCAACCCCGGCCGCCCGAACGGCCTGGGTCTCCTCCTCTCCGGGGGCTATCTCTCCCAGAAGGGCGCCTACGTCCTCGACTGCCCCAGCCGACACAACATGAACGGCCTCGGCAAGGCCTTCCTCGACTACTTCACCTTCGACCCGACCCAGCCCTTCCTTACCTCAGGTGGAAAACTCTTCTACTCCAATCGCCCCCTTGAGCTCGGCTCCTTCGGCGCCCGTGGGCAGTTCATGAACCCCTACCCCTTCTGGGGCTTCGGTTCCTATCTGTGGGCGCAGGAGGCCGGCCGTTTCATCTGTGACCCGGTCAATCCCCCCGGACGCCGTATCACCGATCGCAGCCAATGTTGGCTGATCGGCTCCTACTCCATGCGCCAGAACCAGGAGCTCGTCCCCTGGAACGTCTACCCTCCCGAGGCTATGAAGCTCGACGATTACCAAGGCAAGGCAGTCGTGAGCGACTCCCTCTGCGGATTCCTGGGGAATCCCGGCGAAGACCCCACCAACGACGTTGGCTGGTACTGCAACTCCGGCATGGGTTACACCTGGATGACGCACCCCGTCCGCTTCGAGGAGGCCTACCGCGTCTTCCGCTCCAACCACCTCGGCGCCTACAACGTCCTTTTCACCGACGGCTCCGTCAAGACCTTTAGCGATTCCGGCAACGCCGTCCGTCGCGAGATCTTCCTCGCCACCGACTACAACACCGGCACCTGTCCCGATCACGGCCCCTACATCTACTTCCAGCAGATGTCCCATCCCTACGGGCCTACTCTCGCCCGCACCGTCTGGACGCCCTACTTCGATCCCCTCTACGCGCAGGACTAATCGGTTCAGCGCCCGCCGTCCGTGGTCGGTCCCCCCGCCCCCAGCGCGCGCGCGAGTTCCCCTTCTCCGTGGACCGCCGTCTTGTTCTTCCCCGCGCGTTTCGCCGCGTACAGCGCTAGGTCCGCCGCCGCGACAAGCGCCGCCACCGACTGCTCCATCCGCGCCGCAT
>JAZDKG010000129.1:0-8374 GCA_043803205.1 Planctomycetota bacterium | reverse complement strand
GACTGCAAGAACTATGAGCGCAACCTGAAGCGGTGCGCCTGCACGAGCAAGGATTGTCCGAACAGGGGGCGTTGCTGTGAATGCGTTGCCGCGCACCGCGAGAAAGGGGAGCTCCCCGCGTGTCTGCGCGACCTCGTGTCGGAGTGACCCGTGGGAAGGCTCGTGAGAGGATAAGGTGAGGAATGGCGGAGTGCAGGAATCATGAGACCAACCTCCGCGACTGCGGTTGCACGTATCCCGGCTGCAGCAGGAAAGGGTATTGTTGCGAATGCATCGCGTACCACAGGGCGGCGGGCGAGATCCCCGGGTGTCTGTTCCCTCCCGCCGCGGAACAGACATTCGATAGGTCCGCCGCCGCTTACGCGCGCGCGACCGGACGCTCCTAGAACCATGCACCCCCTGGGAGGCTCTTCCTGAGAGACGGCGATGATCACAGTCGAATTTGATGGACTGGTACTGGGCCGGGTCGCGTCGGGGGTCGAGCGCTACACGCAGTGCCTCGCCAACTACTTCGCCGCCCACGGCGAGGACACGCGGGTTCGCATTTTCACGCTTACGCCCAGCGCGCATCTGGACTCGCGGGTAGAGCAGCTCGCGGTGACCGGTCCGGAGGACCTAGCCCGGGCGTGGCTGGCGAAGCGAACAAAGGGCGGCCAGGACATCTATCACCTGCCGTATTTCCCGTTGGACACGGTCCAGCTTCTGCCGCTTGCGCTTGCTCCGCGGAGCGTCCTCATGGTTCACGACCTGACCTTCTTCCACTTTCCGTACCTGTCGGACGTGGAGCGCGAAAGACGCCTTCGGCGGTTTGAGCTGACGCTGAAGTGGGCGACCGCTATCGTCACGAACTCCGAGTTCACGCGGCGCGATGTCCTCAACGAGTTCGACGTGCCCGAGGAAAAGGTGGAGGTGATTTACCTGGGCGTGCAGGATCACTTCCTCAAGCCCCTCGACCGCGCCGTTCTGCAGTCCGCGCGGAAACGCCTGCGCCTCCCCGACAAGTTCGTCCTGACCGTGGGCCGGGATTACCCCCACAAGAACCTCTACGCTGTAGTCGAGGCCTTTTGTGGACTGGCGCGGGGCGGCTTCTCGGAGTGCGGCCTCGTCATGGCGGGCGAGACGCTCGACGCAGAGGAGACCCGGCGCATCACGCAGCTCGTCCGGGACCGGGGCCTGGAGGGCAAGATCATCCGTACCGGCTTCGTCGACGACGCCGAGCTCGCCGCGCTTTATCAACTCGCCGAGGTCTTTGTGTTCCCGTCCCTTCACGAGGGCTTCGGATTCCCGGCGGTGGAGGCGATGGTATCCGGCACGCCCGTCATTGCCGTCAAGCGCACCTCCATCCCCGAGGTCTGCGGCGACGCCGCCCTCCTGGTGGATGAGGGCACGGCCGACGAGTTCGCGCGGGCGCTGCGCGGCCTGCTCGAAGACGCCAACCTGCGCGCGAGCCTCGTCGACAAGGGACGCAAGCGGGCGGCTCGCTTCTCCTGGGACGCCGCAGCCCGCGAGACCCACCGCGTCTACGACCGCATCCTCGATGAGCGCTTCCGGACCAAGTACACCCTGGAGGAGCGGGAGCGGTGCTGGGAGGAGTTCCACCTCCTCTCCTACGGCGAGATCGCGGACGCCCGCCAGCGGCTGGAGGCCGTCGAAGACCTTATCAAGGCATCCAAGACGGTGCTCCCCCGCGACCTCTACGAGGAGTTTGAATCCTGCGGGAGGGGTGACGTCCGACCTCCGTCGACGCCATAAGGACGCTACGCTCTTGGCGCGAGGGCTTTCATGGATACCGCCCGGATGAGACGAATCGATGATCGCTGGGGGCCGATCATCTGCTTCCTTCTGCGCTGTCACCTGGCTTTGAAGAAGTTCTTCGGCCTCGAGCGCACCCCCTCCGATCCGATTCGCACTGTCCTCCTCGTCAAGTTCTACGGGATCGGTTGCATCCTGCTCGCCACTCCGATGTTGCGTGCCTTGCGTCGGCGGTGTCCGGGGGCGCGCATCGTGTTTCTCACCTTCGAGGCGAACCGCGAGATGCTCGCCTTCATCCCGGAGGTCGACGAGGTCATCATGCTGCGGCGCGACACGTTGCGGCATCTCCTAGCGGACGTGTTCGCGGCGCGGCGGCGGATCCGGTCGCTCAAGGTGGACGTGGGGATCGCCTTCGAGTTCTTCGTGAAGGTTTCGACGATCGTGACGTACCTTTCCACCGCTCCGCGGCGCATCGGCTTTCAGCTCAGCGAGAGATGGAGCGACTCCCTCATCACGGACAGGGTCTTCCTCAACGTCTACAGGCACGTGACGGAGATCTTCGCGGAGTTTCTTCGGCCCCTCGGCGTGGGGGTGACCGACTTCTCGCTCCTTCCGCTCCGGGCCGCCGGGGAGAGTTGCGCTCGCGTGCGCGCGCTGCTGGCGGCTGCGACGGGCGGCATCCCTTTGCGCGTGGTCTGTGTGAATCCCAACGCGGGGGAGTTCTCTTTCGAGCGGCGCTGGCCTCTGGAGCGCTTCGGCGAGCTTATTGAGAGGATGCTGCGCCGCTGGGAGGATGTCCTCATCGTCCTCATCGGCGCGCGATCCGAGCGGGGCTACGTTGCGGTGCTGCCGGCGCGCTTTTCGGATCGTCCGCGCGTCCTGTCCTTAGCGGGAGAGCTGTCCCTGGACGAGCTCATCGCGCTCTTCGAGCGCGCGGATCTGCTCGTGACGAACGATTCGGGTCCTCTGCACGTCGCGGAGGCTGTGGGCCTGCCGACCGTATCTCTCTTCGGGCCCGAGACGCCCGTCCTGTACGGGCCCAGGGGGGAGAGGCATCTGGTGATCTGGAAGGGGATCTACTGCAGCCCATGTCTGAACGCTTACGTGAACAAGGCGCGCATCTGCCGCGGCGAGAACCGCTGCATGGCCGCGATCTCGACGGACGAGGTTTTCCAGGCGGTCTGGCGCATGCTGGACGCCTGCCCCCCGCGCGGAGCCCGGGAGGGGTGGCGCAGGCCGTCGGGGTCGTAAGGGCGTTACCCAGGGCGAGGGTTTTCATGGATACTGCCCGGATGAGACGGATCGATGATCGCTGGGGGCCGATCGTATGCTTCGTTTTGCGATGCCACCTTTCCTTGAAGAAGCTGCTCGGCTTTGAGCGCGTCCCTTCCGATCCGATTCGCACCGTCCTCCTTGTCAAGTTCTTCGGGATCGGCTCTATTCTGCTGGCGACCCCGATGTTGCGCGCGTTGCGCCGGCGGTGCCCCGGCGCCCGCATCGTGTTTCTCACCTTCGAGGCGAACCGCGAGATGCTCGCCCTCGTTCCCGAGGTGGACGAAGTCATCGTCCTGCGGCGCGACACGGTTCGGCATCTCCTAGCGGACGTGTTGTCGGCGCGCAGGCGGCTTCGGTCCCTCAAGGTCGACGTGGGGATCGCGTTCGAGTTCTTCGTGAAGTTCTCGACGATCGTCACCTATCTTTCCACGGCCCCGCGGCGCATCGGCTTTCAGCTCAGCCAGAGCTGGCGCGACTCCCTCATCACGGACAAGGTCTTCCTCAACGTCTACAGGCATGTGACGGAGATCTTCGCCGAGCTCGTGCGGCCCCTTGGCGTCGAGGTGACCGACTTCTCCTTGCTTCCCCTCAGCGCTTCCGTGGAGAGCCGCGCCCGCGTGAGCGCACTGCTGGGGGCGGCGACCGGCGGCGCGCCTTCGCGCATCGTCTGTGTGAATCCCAACGCGGGGGAGCTTTCTGTTGAGCGGCGCTGGCCCCTGGAGCGATTCGGCGAACTCATCGACCGGGCCCTGACGCGCTGGAACGACATCCTCGTTGTCGTGATCGGAGCCCCGTCCGAGCGGGCCTACGTCGCGGCGCTGACCGCGCGCTTTCCGGACAGTCCGCGCGTCCTCTCACTGACGGGAGAGCTCTCCCTCGACGAGCTCATCGCGCTCTTCGAGCGCGCGGATCTCCTCGTGACGAACGATTCGGGTCCTCTGCACGTCGCGGAGGCTGTGGGCCTGCCCACCGTGTCTCTCTTCGGGCCCGAGACGCCCGTCCTGTACGGGCCAAGGGGGGAGAAGCATCTCGTGATCTGGAAGGGGATCTACTGCAGCCCCTGCCTCAACGTCTACGTGAGCAAGGCCCGGATCTGCCGCGGCGAGAACCGCTGCATGGCTGCGATTTCGACGGACGAGGTTTTCCAAGCGGTCTGGCGCATGTTCGACGCCCTCCCCGGGCGCGAGTCCGGAGACGCGCGGCGCAGTCCGTCCGTTCTCCCTGAGGGGCGCTTCAGTTCATGAGGGTCCTCCTTCTCAACCCTCCTTCGCGCAAACGGGTCGTCCGCGCCCGGTACTGTTCGAGCACCTCCAAGGCGTCGTACCTCTTTTACCCGACCGACCTTGTGGTCCTCTCGGGGTTTCTCGCCGCCGAGCACGAGGTGGCCGCGATCGACTCCATCGCGTCCCGGCTGGGCGTCCCGCGGACCCTGGAGAGGATCCGGGCCTTCGCTCCCGAGGCGATCGTCGCCCTCGTCGGCGCGGTGAGCTGGGAGGAAGACGTCGCGTTCCTCAGGGGACTGAAGGTCGAGCTGGGCCCGACCATCATCGCCAACGGCGACGTGTTCTTCGAGGACTGCGCCCGTCTGCTCGTCGAGCACCCTTTCCTCGACGCGGTCACGTTCAATTTCATGTCGGCGGACCTTGCGCGCTACCTGCGGGGCGAGCTGGACGCGGTCGTCGATATGGCCTGGCGCTCGCCGGACGGATCAGTATGCGAACGCCGCGCTCCGCGCGGCGCTCCCCGCGAGGTGGACGTCCCCGTCCCTCGTCACGAGCTCTTTCCGATCGCCAACTATCGCTTTCCCTTCGCCCGGGAGCATCCCTTCGCAAGCATCATGAGCGCTTTCGGCTGCCCCTTCCGGTGCGCTTTCTGCATCGGGACCGCGCTGCCGCTTGTGGTGCGTCCGATCCCGAGCGTGATCGCGGAGCTAGCGCACCTGAGAGACTTGGGGATCTCGGAGCTTTTCATCGAGGACTACACGTTCGGAGCGCCGCGGGCGCGGGCGCTGCGATTGTGCCGCGAGATGGCGCGGTCCTTTCCGCGTCTCTCGTGGACCTGCTTCAGTCGCGTGGATGTCGCGGATGAGGAGCTGCTCGTGGCCATGAGGGGCGCCGGCTGTCACACGGTGATCTTCGGCGTGGAGAGCGGGAGCGATGAGATCCTAGCGGCCTCGCACAAGGGTTTCACGACCGACGCGGCGCGCCGCACGTTCGCCCTGTGCCGCCGCCTCGGCATCCGCACGGTGGCGACCTTCGTCCTGGGCCTCCCGGACGACACCCGTCAGACCCTGGAACGCACGATCGACTTCGCCTGCGAGATCGGCTGCGACTACGCGTCGTTCAACGTCGCGGTCCCCCGGTCAGGGACCGCGCTCCGGAAGGAGGCGCTGAAGAGCGGTCTCATCGGGCCGCACGAGCTCGCCTTCGACCATTCGGGCGACCGGATCGCGATGCCCACCCGGACGGTCACGCGTCCGGAGCTCTCGGCCCTTAAGCGCGCCGCCGTCGGGCGCTTCTACCTGCGCCCGGGCTTCCTCCTGCGGCGAGCTCTTGGCGTGCGCTCCCTGGGGGAGCTGCGCGAGCATTTCGACGAGGCCGTGGCGCTCCTGCGCAAGAACTGAAAAGAGAGATCACCCTCTCATGCCTTGGGGGTGCCGAGGAGGGTTTCGAGGACGATAGTCCGGATCGCTTCGGCGTCGAGGTCATCGCAGACTTCCGCGTTGGGGGGCCCCGAGAGCTCGTACGTCCTGCCGAGCGAGGGACCGTCTTCCGTCTCCACCGCGACATGGGCCCAATGCGTCTGGAATCGCTCGGGGGCAAAGAGCCATACGAGGGGACAGACGTCATAGAGCACGGGACCGGTCTTGTCCGCCCGGTGCGGCCACCAGAGATCCGTGAGTTCCGCAAGGGCTTGGTTGTGCGCCAATCCGGAGTTTCGCAGGTTATCAACGTCGGAGACGCTCAGCATCACCTTCTTGGTGGGAGTATAGGCGCCCTGGAAGAGGGGTCTTGCCGCCGCCAGCATCGTCCGGAAGGCCGCCGGGTCGCTGCGGACGTTGTATTCTGGAATCCTTGTCCGCTGCTCACCCGCCATGGTCGCGATGCACGAGGGCGCGGGCAGCGAGCGGGGTTCGGCGAAGTATCGTCCCGCGTTTGTCGTTGGACCGATGGTGACGAGGGCCACCGCGTTTTCGGCAAACGTTTTCCGCCAGAGTGGGAGCGCTTCGGGGTATTGTTTCCGGTGCTCGGGGTCAGTCTCGCGTATAAACGGCGCCTGGCAGTCCTGGGCCGGCGTGTGAACGGGACCGGCCCCCACCGGGACATCCGTTCTGCCGGTCATCCTGAGGAGTTTCGCGGCAAGTCGAGCCTTGTGCTGGGTGTTGCCATGTACGGTCGTGACGGCCCGCAGGTCGAGCGCCGGGTGCAGCGCCGCGAAGACGATCGCGTATGCGTCGTCGACATCGTCTCCGACATCCGTATCGAGAAGCAGGGGGACGGTTTTCCGCATGGTTTGGGCCCTTTCCGACGCCATCTTGCCTGGGGTGATCGTCGCGATTTTACCGACATTTTTCAACTTGAAGCCCGAAAAATCTTTTCCGGCTCGCCCTTGCGTTGCTCATGAGGTTTCTGTAAGATATCGATTTGCGGATAGAGGTAGAGGCTATTAAGGAGAAGGAAGGATGAAGAGGGTAGCTGTCTTGTGCGGCGTTGGGTTGCTGGCACTCATCGTCGGGTGCAGCAAGAGCGGAGACAAGCTCATTCGGTTGACCGAGGTGCCCGAGATCGTATCGACCGCGCTCGATCCGTATGTCACGCTCGGGGACAAGACGATTTCGGACGACAGGATCTGGGTGATCGCAAAGGGCAAGGCGAAGCAGCCTCTGGGAGAGCGGCTGCAGTTGAACGTCCAGCGCTTCACCGCTGCGGGCCCTCTGGATCAGGTGACCGCCTTTGTGGTGCTGGCGAATCCCCCCGTTGTAGAGCCCCCGCCCCGACCGGGCGACACAGAAGGAGCCGGGGGAGCGCCCGGACCCGATTACGTTCCGCCGCCACCGCCCAAGATCGTAGCGGATGACGAAATCTCGATCACGATCGATGCCACCAGCGACAAGGGGAAGATCACCAAAGTGGTCCTGACCCCCGTGATTCAGATGCAGGAGCGCGGTCCCGGTTTCTGATCGACGGTCTTCCCTGCTCATGCATGCAACGGGCGCCAATGGCTAAGCCATCGGCGCCCGTTTCCTTTGTGTTCGGCGGGCTTACGACTTCCTTCGGCGCACGGGCTTCTTGTCCTCGAGCACGGCGTGCGCGGCCGCCAGGCGGGCGATGGGGACGCGGAACGGAGAACAGCTGACGTAATTCATCCCAACGCGGTGACAGAACTTCGCCGATTCGTAGTCGCCGCCGTGCTCGCCGCAGATTCCCACCTTGAGGTCCGGACGCGTGCGGCGACCCCGCTCGATCCCCAGTCGGATCAGCTCCCCGATCCCTTCCTGATCGATGGTCTGGAACGGATCGGCCGGCAGGATCTTCTTGTCGATATACTCGCGCACGAATCCCCCCACGTCGTCGCGGGAGAACCCGAAGCCCATTTGCGTGAGGTCGTTCGTGCCGAAGCTGAAGAACTCCGCGGTCTGGGCCATCTTGCCCGCCGTCAGGGCGGCCCGGGGGATCTCGATCATGGTCCCGAAGAGGTGGGGGATGCGTTTACGGTTGAATTTCGCGGCGACTTCGCCGTGCACGCGTCGCGCGATCACTAGCTGGTCGTCGAGTTCCGCACGCGCGCAGGTTACGGGGATCATGATCTCAGGGAGGGCCTTCTTCCCTTCCTTCAAGAGCTCCGCGGTCGCCTCCAGGATGGCGCGGATCTGGTATTCGGTGACCTCCGGGTAGGAGATGCCGAGGCGCACCCCGCGATGTCCCATCATGGGGTTGCTCTCGCGAAGGGATTCCGTCCGTTTTTCAAGATCGCTCGCGGAAATGCCGAGGCTTTCCGCCAGCTCTTGGAGGCGCGCCGGGTCGTGCGGCACGAACTCGTGCAGCGGCGGGTCCAGCGTTCGGATCGTGACGGGCCGTCCGGCCATCACGGTGAGCGTGGCCTTGATGTCGCTCTTCATGAACGGGTAGAGCTCCTGCAGGGCGGTGCGGCGCTCCGCCTCCGTCTTGCTTGCGATCATCTTGCGCAAGAGGAAGAGCGGGCGATCCGAGCCTTCTCCGTAGAACATGTGCTCGATCCGGAAGAGGCCGATCCCCTGGGCGCCGAACGAGACCGCCTTGGCTGCGTCGGCCGGGGTGTCCGCGTTCGCGCGCACGCCCATCGTGCGCACCGTGTCCACCCACTTCAT
>JAZDKG010000128.1:0-22884 GCA_043803205.1 Planctomycetota bacterium | reverse complement strand
TGCAATGCACGTCCATTCCGAGGTAGACTTCCATGGGCTGTACCTCCTGTCTTGAAACTTGGGGCGCACCCTGCGACCCCGTGGTTGGCGGTTTTACCTCAAACCGCTGTGGAGGACAGCCCACTTTCATAATTACAAAGGTCGCAAAGCAAGACGCGGAGGGGAGCAAGAGGTTCATCCACAGATTTCACCCTTCGAGGAACTCAGGGTCCCGCAACTGCGGGACAGATTACACAGATGGAAAAGGAGGAGGGAGAGCGCGGACGGCCGCAGATGAAGGTCGATGAAGGAGGGGAGGAGAGGTGAACGGGGTTTTGCGCAAGGGGTTACGGGGGGCCGAGTTTCGTATAGTCAAGTATAGCACAGGAAGCCGAAAAGTCAAGTAGCTTTTCGACATGCAAACTTCACTTTTCGAGCAAGTCTTGGCCGGGCAAGGGGAAGGGCGGTGAAAAAAGTTGCATGAAAAATGTGATTCGAGGGGGATTGCCACGAAGGCGCGAAGACACGAAGGAGACACGAAGGGAAAGACAGGAAGATTGACTCGCGCCCTTCTCCCGCATCCGCTGGATCAGGGTAAACAGAGGCGCAGCCGACGCCGCGCGTGCGTCCCGCGACGGCGGGATCGCGCCGCGGGAGCGCCCAGGGGGAAGAGTGAAACCGCAGATGAACGCCGATAGACGCCGATGGACGCAGCGTCTCGCGCCGTTCGATCCGCCCGCCGTACGGCGGATTCGGGGTCCCGCGGTTGCGGGACGAAGGCGCGGAGGGGGGCGGGGACGAGGGGCCCGGGAGAGGGGGTCAGACACCTGTTTTTCGGAGAAAAAAAGTGTCAGACCCCGGCGCGCGAGCGCCACGCAGCGAGGGTTTCTACAGAGCAGCGTGAGGCGTGAGGGGGCGAAGGACGAGGGACAAGGGGCAAGGGATGAGGGGGATAGAGGTGGGAGGGCTGACGAAACTGCGGGGAGTCCGGAGTTTGGTCAGGACCAAGGGGCCTGGTATGATGAGGATGTTCGACGGGATTTCTCGAGGGGAGGTGAAGAGCGATGGCGACGTATCGAGAGATTGCGGATTGGGTGAAGGCCAATCATGGGTTTGTGCCGAAGGATTGCTGGATTGCGCACTGCAAGGAACTGTGCGGGCTCAACCCTCGGCGCTCGCCAAGGCGCAGGGGAAATCTGCGGATGGTGCCATGTCCGCCTGACAAGCGGCCGGCGATTATGGAGGCATTCCGGCATTTCGGGATGGTCGGATAGGTTCAGAAGACGAACGAGTCCTCTCGTCACGGCAGGTCTCGCGTGAGTCTCTTCGCGTACTCGGCACCGAACTGCACAATGAATTCTTGAATCGCTTCCCTTGAAGGTGCGGTGAGCCTACTAAGTCGCTCTTTCATACGCTTCCAAGCAAGCGGGGCGCGGGGGGTTTTCCTTACGGCATCCTCGAGGTCTTCCTGGAAATCTTTGGTCTCGTCAGCACATTCTTCGGCAAATAGCTGCACCGCGTTCTTAATGCGCCCCTCCGTCCAGGGAAATGGCTTGCCGCACTTGGAACAGTATGCTGGCGGATCGTACTGCTGAACCTCCAGGGACCCGTCGTAGTGTTGCCCGTGAACGTACTGGCCGCGTATCGTAGCTTTGCAATTGGAGCATTGGTCAATGGTTTTGTCGCCGCAAGTTTCACAGAAATCTTTGTTGTGGCTGGGAGCGTTTGACATCAGAGGGTTTGCGAGGTGACCATTTGGACATACTTGGGCGTGATCATATCCGAGCATGGCGGTTGACCTATGCGGGTTGTGAAGTCAATCCTCACGCATGGAGGACTCAATTAGCGCCTCAGGGGGACCTTGTCAAGCAAGACGGTCTCGGCGAAAATGGTGAGTGGCGGGACGCCTAGCTTTGGATAGGTTTGGAGAACTGCTGGAGGGAGAAGTAGGGCCAGATCCTGAAATGTGAAACCTTTCTTGCTCGTGCGGGAAATGGTTGGGGGTTTAGAGGTGTGAGCAATCTCTTTTCCCAGGGAGGGCGTTCCGCGATGCTTATAGTGGGAGACGCAGATGAAGAAGGCACCGACGGTTCGGGAGATACTTGAGGACGTGGTGACGCTGAGCGGGCACGCGCTCTACGAGGACGAAGGGGTGCGGGCGGGGGACGCGGAGCGCAGTGTCAAGCGGGCGGTGGTGTGTTGGATGGCGACGCCCGCCGCGGTGCGGGAGGCGGAGGAGCGTCGGGCGGACCTTGTGCTAGCGCACGAGGGCGTTTTCTTTTCGGGGCCGCTGCCGCCTCGGACGGGGGAGGGAGAGCCCTGGGAGCAGTGGCTTACGAACCGTCGGCGGAAGGAGGCGATCGACCGGTCGGGCGCGACCGTCGCGCGCGTACACGGGAGCGCGGATGAGATCTGCATCTTCGACGAGTTTGCGAGGCTGCTGGGCTTAGGGCGGGCGGGGGACAGGGAGGAAAGTGATAGAGAAGAAGGGATCTCACGCAAGGGACGCAAAGCGAGCCCGCCTCTGCCCGAGCAGCTACGGCGGGTAAACTCCGGACGCAAAGGGGGAGAGGGGGTGCAGGCGTATCACAAGGTGTATGACGTGGAGCCGACGACGCTCGCGCAGCTCCTAGCGCGGGTGAAGCGGGCGGTGGGGTTTGCCCATGTGCGGGTGTCGTGCCGGGACGGGGACCTCGACCGCGAGTTCCGTCGCGTGGGGCTGCCTTGGGGCGGTTTAGGGCTGGATTCGAACGTGAGCTACCAGGCATGGGCGATCGAGCAGGGATGCGACGTGCTCATTGCGGGCGAATCGGACAGCTATGGGTTCCGCTTTTCGGCGGAGTGCGACGTGCCCATGATCGAGACGAGTCATGAGGCGAGCGAGATTCCAGGATTGAGGAAGTTCCTAGCGATTCTTGCGGAGAGGCACCCGGAGGCGGAGTTTTCGTTTTATGACAACGGGCTAGCGTGGAGGTGGATGTAGGGGAGGGGATAGCCACGAAGGCGCGAAGGCACGAAGGGGACACGAAGGGGGAACTTCATGCTCTTCACGTCCTTCATGGTGAGACTTCTTGATTCGCCTTCACCATGAAGAGCATGAAGGACATGAAGGGAAGAAAGGGATGCAACGGGGAGACGTGCAAGGAGGCGGAAAGGGAGGAGAGGGGTCGGGGGGTTAGGGGTTTCAGAGGGGAGGGGAAAAGTGGTACGTGGTAGAGTGGTACGACGGGACAAGAGGCACGGAGAGGGGTCAGCGGAAGCCGTAGGCTACAGGCGGAAGTCTAGGAAGCGCTGCCAGAGGTCTTCGAGGGAGGATTGACGGCGCCAGAGGAGCTCGCCGGAGTTGGAGGAGGAGGCGCCCGGGGCGAGGGTGTCGAAGTACGGCTCCGCGTGGACGCAATGGATGGGGGAGGCGGAGTTGTTGGCGAGGGTGGCGGCGCGCGCCCAGTAGGTTGCGAGGGCGGAGCGGGGAAACAGGCTTGAGGCTTGAGGCGTGAGGCTTGAGGCCTGAGTCTTGAGAGGAGGGGGGGACGCGGGCGCAGTTGCGGGGTCGGCGCCGAGGACGGCGATGAAGCCGGCGTCGGCGTCGGGGGAAGCGAGGCCCCAGCCATAGGAGATCTCGGCTTCGCCGAGGGTCCAGCGGAAGCCGAGGTCGGGGGTGACGGAGACCTGGTTTTTCCTGGGGTCGTTGGGGCGATCGGCGTCGGCGATTGCGAGGAAGCGTCCTTGCGCGCGGTAGAAGGTGCGGGTCATGGACGTGTCGTCGAGGGAGGGGGCGCTAGCGAGCTGGACGCAGGGGGCGAGGTCCACGCGATGAAGCGGGCGGGGGGAGACGTTCGTGACGGTCGCGCGGAGCTCGAGGGTTTCGCCTGCGGGTATAGCGGAGACCTCGTATTCCACGATCTCCCAGCGGCGGCGGTGAGAGAGGACGCCGGCGGGGCTGCGCGTCCAATGGGGGCGGGAGCGTCCCATGTCGATGATGTGAAAGACCCCCTCGTCGTCGTAGTAGACGATTCCCTCCGGGAACCAGAAACGGATGCGGTCCTGGGGGAAGGCGTCGTGGGAGAGGTCGAGGCCGCAGAAGTCGCCGGGGACGGGCTCGATGTGAAGAGGGCGGGTCATGGGGTGCTCCCGAAGTGAGAAGCAGGGAAGGACTCTGCCAGAGAGACACGGAGAAGAACATCACGCAAAGGACACAAAGACGCCAAGGCGCAAAGGAAGAGGGGAATCTACCACAGAGGACGCAGAGGGCGCAGAGGAAGAAGAGAGATGAAGAGAACGGGGCGGGCGATCAGCGCGGCGGCAGATTCCAGCGAACGGCTTCGGCGACGGCGTCGAGGGTGGCCATCTTGTCGTCGTGCTCGAGGTAGCGGGTGACGCCATAGGCGGTGAGGATGCTTCCGTCGGGAAGTTGCAGGGAGACGGGCCAGGCGACGAAGGAATCCTGGGAGAGGGCGAGGCGGATGACATGGCGGGCGTCCCAGGACTTGCCGGCGTTGTCGCTCACGAGGGCGCAGACGCCGAAGGGGAGGTAACGCCGGGCGAAGGTGAGGAGCAGTCGGCCGTCGGCCAAAGCGAGCAGGTGCCCGTGGACTTGGCCGTAGCCCGTGAGCGGTTGGGGGGCGCTCCAAGTTTTTCCGCGGTCGGATGACCGGGAAAGGATCATGTGGTCGCCGGATTCGTCGCCGGGGGAGATGCCGAACCCGTAGATCCAGGGCAGGGGTGCGCCGGGATGGGGGAGGGTCTCGCCGGGTATCGGCACGTTTCCCGTGACGCGGCCGGCGGCGAGGAGGCGTCCGTCGGCGAGGCGCACGAGGGCTCCCTCGTCGAAGGGAGGCTCGGGGTTGTCCCAGACGGAGACGGGTTCTTTCTGGCGCCAGGATGCTCCGCGGTCGCGGGATTCGTAGATCCAGGCCTGTGAGGGCGACGCAGACGGGTTGAAGTAGGAGCCCTTCGAGGCCAGCATGTGAAGGGATCCGTCGTCGTTCTCAAGCACGTTGCGACAGGGGCGGAGGTCATCGGGGAGGTCGGTCGAGGACCAGGTGGAGCCGGCGTCGCAGCTCTGATACACGCGGACGGACTGTTTGTGCGCGGTCGTGAGGAGGAGCGTCCCGTCGCGAAGGACGGTGAGTCGCGGCTCGCGGCCGACGAGGGCGGCGCCGGCGGTGGGCAGAGGGTCCCAGGTCTCGCCCCGGTCGGAGGAACTCAGGAGCTTGATGCGCCAGGCGGTCCCTTCGAAGCGGTAGTTGGAGCAGGCGATGATCCGGTCGCCGACGGCGGCGATCGCCGTCATGTAGAGCCCGCGGGTTCCGATGCGGTAGCGCTTGGCGGGAAGGGGCGTTTCGACGATCACCTGGCCGGGGTCCGCGCCGGTCGAGCCCGTGAGGCCGTTGGGGTAGGCGGCGAGGTCATACTGTTCGGAGAGGTCGGGGATGACGTCGCGCGCGCGGGCCGGGTCGAGGGCGTTTTCGGGGACCATGAGGACGAGATGCGCCGCCATGATGGCGTAGCCCGAAGTCGTGCCGTTGAGGTTGTCGGCGAAGGCGCATGAGATGATGTTGTCGCCGGGCTTGAGGCATTCGACCGGGACGGCAAGGCGGCCCTTGAAGCCTTTGCCTTCGCCGAGGAGGCTGTCGGGGATCTCGAGGCGGCGGCCGTTGCAGGAGATGTCGGCTTCTCTCTTGGCGTCGATATCGTCGACGACGAGCTCGAGCGCGGCGGAGCCGACGAGGGCAAGGTCTCGGTCGATTCCGAAGGTGATGGTTTTCGCTTCGCCGATTTTCGCTCCCCAGAGGTCGGGCATGGGATCGGCGGTTTCCCAGTATTCGCTCACGAGGGGGCCGGCGAGCGCGGCGGCCGAGAAGAGGAGCGGGACGCAGATCCAGGTCAGCGGTCGCACGTGGGACGTCATCGGGGGACTCCCCTTTACTTATAGTCCACGCGGAGCTCGACGGACCGCAGGACGATCGGGTCTGAGGCTGCGGGGTCGCGCGCGAGCACGCGGAGCTCGAACGTGTTGTCACCTTGACGGAACCTGGTCGGCTCGACGCGGCAGGTCACCCAGCCGTCCTTCTCCTCAGCCGGTTCGATGTCCTCATCGTTCAGACGCACCTCGAGCTTATCGGTCGGCGCCTTGGAACTGAACTCCATATGAAGGGAAACGCCCGCGAGGCGTCCGGCGGCGGCGGCGTCGGGGAGATCGTCGCCCACGGGGAGCGTGACCTGGCGCGGCTTCCCGTCCGAGTCCAGGGTGACGGGGAGGATCTGGGACTGCTCGATGGCCTGGGTCAGTCCGCCTGCGAGCACGGGACGGTTATCGATGGCGAAGAGCTTGTCCATGGACGAGAGCGGCTCGGGATCGCCCAGCGTGGTGAAGGCCCAGTGGTTAGGCTGGCTTGGGAAGATGTTGAAGGTGTAGATCCCGTCTGCGCCGGCGTGCCAGGCGTTGGAGGCGGCCCCCTTCCACGCTTCGGGCGAGCCGTAACGTCCGGTCATGCCCGAGGCGCTGATCGTGGGATAGACGGGCACGTCGTGCGCGCGCCCCAACTCCGCCAGCTCTCGCGTGGGCATTGTGAAGGGAACGTACCCGCCGCCGGTGACGAGGAGGTCCACCAGGTCCTCCGAGAGCCAGGTCTCGATGTCGATGCCCACGAAGCGGCACGTGGCTACCGTCATGGGGACGCGCGTCGCGAGGAGGATCGGACGACCCCGACGTTCGCCCTGGGCTCTCGCCATCTCCCGAGTGCGGCGCTGGAAATCGGTGAGGATGTTCAGTTGCTCGGGTGTGGCCGGCTGGAGGGTCATGGTGGGCCGAAAGAAACAGGGGTTGCGAAAGTAATCGATCTCGATCCCGTCCACGTCGTAACGCCGGCAGATCTCCTCGTTGATCCGGTGGAGGTATTCGCGAACTTCGGACTTCTCAAAGTCCAGCGCGGTCCACCGGTTCCGCGGATCGGACGCAGGGTATCTCCGGTTGTCGCCTTCTTCGCCCAACAGGCACTCCGGGTGGCGGCGCTTCCACTGCGAAAGGAGCGACGGGGTAAAGCAGTCGTGGATATCGTTGATACGGTGCGACCAGAAGATCTCGACGCCCGCCTGGCGGCAGCGGTCCACCACGAGCTTCAAGCAGTCGGCCCCCGCGGCCCGCAGCATCCGCATGTTGTCGCGCGCGTTGACGGCGTATTTGTCCGTCGTATTGATCGCGGTCGCCAAGTCGTCCCATCTCTCGGCGACCTCGGTGTCGTGCTGGTAGAGGGTGGTCACGAGGGTGCAGTAGAAGATGGCGTCCACCTGGGTGCCCAGGGCGGGTTCAATGCGTTGTTGCAGAAAGTCCTCGGGGCCGGACAGTGTCTTGAGGAAGACGTCGTTGCCGTCGTTGTTATAGATGATGCGGCGCTTGCGGTGTCTCATTTCCCTGCGCTGCACGTCGGGCTGCGGGGTTCCGGGGGTCTGCGCCACGGCAGACGGGGCGCTCAAGAGGAATTCGAGTCCGACAAGGAACGCCAGCAACAGGCCTGCCGGTCGCATGTGAGTTTCCCTCCGATCGGCTAACGATAGTTGACGGCCAGCGTGACGGATCTGACCTCGATCGGACTCTGTCCCTGCGCGTTGCCGGAGCTCTCGCGAAACGCGAGCACGTTGTCTCCCCGGCGATACTGCTCCGGCCTCGCGTCATACGTCACCCAGTCGACCGGAGGCGCGCCGTCCGCAGGCTTGATGATCTCACCGTTCAGGCGGACCTCCACCGTCCTTGCGCCGGCTCCTCCGGCGAACTGGATCCGGAGCTGCGCCGTCTTGAGGACCCCCGAGTCCGCCGCCGACTTGATGTCGTCGCCGAGGGGGAGGACCACCTCGCGGGGCTTGCCGTCCGGATCGAGCTTGACGGGGAGGATCTGCGACTGTTCGATCCCCTGCACGAGGCCCCCCGAGAGCACCGGCACGTTGTCCATGACGAAGACCTTGTCCATCCGCGCCAGCGCGGCGGGATCGCCCAGCTCCGTGAAGTGCGGGTGCTTCGGCCGGCTCGGGAAGGTGTTGAAGAGGTACACTCCGTCCGCACCCGCCAGCCACGCGTTGGCCGCAGCGCCTCGCCAGTGCGCGTCCGTGTTGTGAGGCGCCGTCATCCCCGAGGCGCTGATCGTCGGATACACGGGGACATCGTGGGCACGTCCGAGCTCCACCGACTCCCGTGTGGGCATCGTGAAGGGCATATATCCGCCACCCGTCGTGAGCACGTCGAGCAAGGCCTCCTTGAGCCACGCGTCGATGTCGATCCCCACGTGCAGGCACGTCTGCTTCGTCATGGGCACGCGCGTCGCCACCAGGATCGGCCGGCCCCGGTTGTTCCCGTGCTGATACGTCAGCTCGCGCACCCGCCGCTGAAAGCTCGTGAGCATCCCCACCTGCTCCGCCGTCGCCGGCTGGAACGTCAGGTTCGGGCGGAAGAAACACGGGCTGCGGAAATAGTCGATCTCGATTCCGTCCACGTCGTACCGGGCGAGCACGTCGTCGATGATCGCCAAGAGATACGTCCGCACCTCGGGGACCTCGAAATCCAGCCCCGACCACCGGCAGCGGGGGTCTGTGTTGGGATATTTCTCCACGTCCTCCCGCACGCCAAAGAGGTACTCCGGGTGCTCCCGCTTCCACGTCGATAGCTCCCAGTCCAGGAAACTGTCGTGGATGTCGTTGATCCGGTGGGTGAAGAAGACTTCCAGGTTGTTTTTGTGGCAGAAGTCCACGACGAGCGCCAAGGCGTCCGTCCCCAAGTCTGCCAAGGCCGCGATGTTTCCGGCGATGTGGCGCGCAAAGGGGTCGGAAGCCCCGGCGGTGTATTTTCCGTAGACCTCTCCGACCTTCGCCTGGTGCGAGAACATGGTGGTCGCACCCGTGCAGTAGAAGACCGAGTCGACCTGTGTGTCGAGAGTGGGTTTCATTCGCACGGCGAGGAAGCCCTCGGGGGTGTTGGCGCCGGCGGCGTAGATGTCGCCGCCGTCGTTGTTGTAGATGATGCGCCTCTGACGATGCTTGAGCTGTTGGCGCTGTTTGGCGAACGATTCACTTTCCGGGGATTGACCATCGACGCCGGCGGGGACGGCGACGGCGATCGCGAGCAAGAGAAGGATGCCCGGCGCTCTGCTGGAGGAGCACATCTTGCTTCGATCCTTTCATATCGGGATGAGGCACAGGGAAGTCACCTGTCCGGCGCGTCTTTGTAATCCACATGCAGCTCCACGGCGGTGATCTGGATGGGGGACGCGCTTCGATTGGAGCCGACGGTCTGGAACAGGATGGAGTTGTCGCCGCGACGCAGGTTGGAGGGGTCGGGCTCGTAGATGGCCCACGCGCCGCCGGCGTCCTCTTTCGGACGGGCGTGGTTGCCGTTTCCGCTTGCGTCCGCGAGGGTGGATCCGCTCGTTTCATCGAACTTCCACCAGCCCACGAGCGCGTCTTTGCCGACGGGGCCGTCGGCGCCCGGGGAGGCGACGATTTCGCGGATCTCGTCTTCGGAGAGGACGCGGCGGTAGAGGCGGAGGTCGTCGAGGAGTCCCTCGAAGGGGACGTCGCCGGTGCCGATCCGGAGGGTTTTGTCTGTGCCGAGGGAGCCCGCCTTATCGCGGATGTCGCGCGCGCCGACGAGCTTGCCGTCGAGGTAGGCCTTGGCGACGTCGTCGCGGTCGAAGGTGGCGGCGTAGTGATGCCACTGGCCGTCGAGGAGGGTGTCGCCGCCCGCCACGTCCCAGTTGATCTCGCCATTGCGGCGCAGGGAGAAGTTGAGCACGCCGGCGTTCCAATAGAGTTTCACGCCTGTCGTGTGGCCGGAGTCGACGAATACGAGGAAGCCGGACCAGTCCTGCTTCTGGCGCGTCTTGATCCAGAGGGAGAAGGAGAAGTCCTCGTCGGTGATCTGGAGGTTACCAGCGGCCCCCGCGGAGAGGACATTGGATCCGTCGAAGAGGAAGGCGCTGCCGATCTTGCCGGGTGCGGAGTAGAGGGATTTTGAGGGGTCGAGCTGCGGCGCTTCCCGTCCATTGAGACGAACGCTCACCTTGTCCCCTTCCGTCGGCGGGTTGCAGCACACCTGGAGGAGGAGGCGTTTGAGGAGGCCTTGTTGAGCGGCGGCGGCGACGTCGTCGCCGATCGGTAGGACCACACGCACGGGGCGGTTTGCGGAGAGGGTGACGGGGAGGATCTGGTCCTGCTCGACGGCCTGTTCGAGGTCGCCCTCGGTGATTTTTTTGTTGTCGATCGCGAAGAGCTTGTCGGCGCAGCGGAGGGTGTCGGGGTCGCCCAGTTGGGTGAAGTGGGGGTGGCCTGGTGAGTGGGGGAAGGTGTTGAAGAGGACGATTCCATCGGCGCCGGCGGCCCAAGCGTTGGCGGCGGCGGCGCGCCAGGCGTTGATCGTGTGGAAGCGGTCGCGCATGCCGGAGTTGCTGATCGTCGGGTAGACGGGGACGTTGTGAGCGTGGCCGAGTTCGACGAGGTCGCGCGTGGGCATGGTGAAGGGGACGTATCCGCCGCCCGTGGTGAGAATGTCGAGGAGGTCGTCGTCGAGCCAGGTCTTAATGTCGATGCCGACGTGGCGGCACTTGCCCACGGTCATCGGGACGCGGGTCGCGACGAGGATGGGGCGCCCGCGGCGGTTCCCTTCCTTATAGGCGACTTCGCGCACGCGGCGCTGGAAATCGGCGAGGATGGCGAGCTGTCTTGGGCTAGCGGGCTTGTAGGTGAGGTTGGGCTTGAAGAACATCGGCGAGCGGAAGTAGTCGATCTCGATCCCGTCGAGGTCGTAACGGGTGAGAACGTCTGCGATGATGGCGAGAAGATAGTCGCGGACCTGGGGGATCTCGAAGTCGAGGGCGGACCACCAGAAGCGGGGGTCGTCGCCCTTGTATTTGGCCTGGTCCTCTTTTCTCCCGAGGCAGTATTCGGGGTGTTCGCGTTTCCAGGCGGCAAGCTCGAAGGCGCAGCTCTCCATGGAATCGTGGATGTCGTTGATGCGATGGGTGAAGAAGACCTCGAGGTTGTGTTTCCTGCAGAAGTCGACGACGAGGGTGAGGGTGTCGGTATTCTGCTCGATGAGTTTGCGGGCGTTACGGACGGCGAAGTTCGGCGAGGGGTATTGTCCGTAGGTCTCGCCGACTTTGGCGTTGTGGGAGAACATGACGGTTGCGCCGGTGCAGTAGAAGACGCTGTCGACCTGGGAGTCGAGGGTAGCGTTCATGCGCTGGGCGAGGAAGCCTTCGGGGGTGTCGGCGCCGGGGGCCCAGCCGTCGCAGCCGTCGTTGTTGTAGATGATGCGGCGCGTGCGGTGTTTCATGGCCTCCCGTTGGCGGGCGAGGTAGGGGCTTTCGTTTTCAGCGGCGCGGGCGAGGTTGGGGGAAAGGAGGAGGAGGCCGAGGAGGCAGGCGAGAGCCGGGATATCCGGGTGCATGACGTCAACCTTTCAAGTCTTGGTATGTATGCGTTTTCCGCTTGATGGGGCGGGTGCCAATGGAGTTTATCGAAGATTGACAAGGAGGCAAAGGGAAAGCGCCCGCGTGGGGCCGGGGGTCGGTCTAGGAAAGGGGTCGGTCCCCTGTCCCGCGGTCGCGGGAAGGGGACAGACCCCTAGCGTGCAGGAGCCTACGAGCGTCCGCTCATCGCCTGATTGCGTTTGGAAAGGATCTCGAAGGGGAGGCCTCGGATCTTCGCGGCATAGGCGCTCCAGCGCTGGTCGAAGCCACGGGCCTTGATGGAGCGGATCTCGGGGCTGAAGAGGGAGGTCTGGGACTGGCGCTCGCGGATCGTGATGTTGCCCTTATAGAGGTCGATTTTGAAGAGGCCGCTGACGGGTTTCTGGGACTGGGCGATGAAGGCGTCGAGGTCGGCCTTGAGGGGGTGGTACCATTCGCCGTGGTAGACCATGTAGGCCCATCGCGCGTCGATGATTTTTTTGAACTGGATCTCCTCTTTGGGGAGGCACTGCTGTTCGAGGTCGCGGTGGAGTTTGAGGATGACGTGTGCGGCGGGGGCCTCGTAGATCTCGCGGCTCTTGAGGTCCATGATGCCGTCTTCGAACATGTCGATGTAGCCGACGCCGTTGCGGCCGGCGACGACGTTGAGCTCGGAGATGAGGGCGTCGAGGGACATCGCCTTTCCGTTCATTTCGACGGGGATGCCCTCGAGGTAGCGCAGGGAGACCGTGTCGCCCTTGTCGTTCGCGCGGCGGGGCGGGGCGAGCCACTGCCAGATGTCGTCGGGGAGCTCCTGGTTGAGGTCGACGGCGCCCGAGGCGATGGAGCGGCACCACATGGTCTTGTCGTCGCCGCCGGTGATCTGTTCCTTGACGGGGACGCTCCACTCCTGGCAGAGGAGCTCCTCCTCCTTGCGGGTGAGGTCGAAGTCGCGGACGTAGGCGAGGACCTCCAACTGCGGGGCGAAGAGCTTGAAGGTGTTATGCATGCGGTACTGGTCGTTTCCTTTTCCGGTGGAGCCTTCGATGACGGCGTCGCAGCCGCGCTTGGCGCCTTCCTGGGCGACGATGCGGGCGACGAGCTGGCGGGTCATGGAGGTGGAGACGGGGTAGCCGTTGTAGTCGGAGTTGGCGCGGATGGCCTTGGGGAGCCATTCGCCGCAGAACTCGGGCTTCGCGTCGACGAGGGTCATTTCGAATTCCATGATCTTGGCTTTGCGGCGGGCCTCGACGATCTCGTCTTCGCCCTGACCGACATCGACGCAGATGGGGACGATCTCCTGGGCTTTGTATTTGCGGCGGAGCATGGCGACGGCGAGGGTGGAGTCGAGGCCGCCCGAGTAGGCGACGGCGACTTTGCGAACGGAGGGGACGGGGGTCGTTTCAATCTTCTCGAGGATCTCCCGGATGTTCATGAAGCTCTCCTTCCTGTAATCCGGAACCTGCGACGGTTCATATTTTTTCTGACGCGCCGGCGCCCTCAGCGGGGTCCGGCGGCGAGGTCGAGGGGGGACACGTAATCGCCGAAGCGGTCGTGCGCCGCCAAGAGGCGCTCGCGCTGAGCCTCGAGGACCTCGAAGAGGGTCGCGGGGGCGTCGGGGACTTCGGAGCGGTAGAAGTGGAGCACGCGTTCGATCTTTTTCAGGTTCTCCGGCACGCGGATGGTGAACTGCTCGACGTAGTGCTCCCGCCGGTACTCCTGGCTGGTCAGCTGCATGAATAGGGCCACGAGGTCCTCGTAACGCGGGATGCAGCCGGTGGGGGCGACGACGGCGTCGACGTCCTGGTGCACGCGCAGCTCCATCCATCGGAGCCACACGTGCTTGTCCCGGACGGCGTTGGTGAATTTCCCGGCCCTGTTTCGCAGGAAGTAGTTGACGCCGAAGACGAGGGGTGGTTTCGCGAGTTTTCCGCCGAAGTCGAGGTTGTTGCAGATGTACTTGCCGAGGGGGATGGCGACGAAGTCCTGGATGCTCATGAGGTTGAGCTCGGCGACCCCTTCCTTGCCGAGGATGGCGAAGGTGGTCTCGGTTTCGAGGGAGGCGCCGTAGGCGATGATGCCGTGCTCCCAGCTCAGGCCCTGCTGGACGGGGACGTAGGCGTGGGCGTCGCGGCCGCCGTACAGGATCGCTTCCACGGGGACGCCGGCGGGATCGTCCAGTTTCTCGTCGGCGTTGTCGAGCGCGTTGAGGGCGACGGTATAGCGCGCGTTTTTGTGCGCGGGCGGGACGGGGTTCCCGCGCTCATCGGGCTTGCCTTCGCGCCAAGGTCCGGAGAAGTTGACGCCCTCCTTGGGGATCTCGCGGCCCATGCCGAGCCAGTAGGGTTCTCGATCGCGGACGAGGACGTTGGAGAAGATGACTTCGCCGGGGGAGGCGAGGACCTTGAAGATGGAGGGGTCGTCGGCGGGGTTGACGCTCTGGATGATGCCGAAGATGCCTCGTTCGGCGTTGACGGCGCGGGCGACTCCGTCGACGTTGCGGAAGTAGGCGATGTCGTCCCCGACGATGGTTTCGCCGGGGAGCATGGCGGTGGAGGTTTTTCCGCAGGCGCTGGGGAAGGCGCCGGCGAAGTAGGTTTTGCGGCCGTCGCGGCCGGGGACGCCCATGAGGAACATATGCTCGGCGAGCCAGCCTTCGCGGTCGGCTTTGCGGATCGTGAGGCGCAGGGCGAGCTTCTTAAGGCCGACGGTATTGCCCGCGTACTGGGTATTGACGCTGTAGATCGTGTCGGCGGAGTAGTCGATGTAGATGCGTTTCTTGTCCGACTCGGCGCTGACGCGGGAGCCGCTGAGCTTTCCGGCGGAGTGGAGGAAACAGAAGAGGTCGCCGCGGTGTCCCATTGCCGTAAACTGCGGGTAGGCGGGGCGGTAGAGGAGGTCCTCGCTGTGGGCGACGTAGAAGGAGTCGGTGCACTGCACGCATGGGATGCTGAACGCGGAGTCTGTGGGGCCCAGGGAGAGGAAGCGCACGATCATTGTGCGACCCGTCATGGCGTCTTTGAGCAGTCTATGGATCTCGCGCAGTCCCTCCTTGCGCTCGATCTGGTTGAGGGCTTTGCTCAGGTGGTCGGTTTTGGGGACGAGGTAGCGGGTGACTTCGCGGTCGCGGCCCTGGTCTTCGGGGCCGTCGAAATGGACGGTGTGGCCGGGGATGGCGAGGGGCGTTTCCTCGCCGAGGGCGATCGCCTGGTCGCGGATATGGCGGATCTCCTCGGGGGAGTCGCCGCAGACGAAGACGGAGGAGGGCCGGCAGAGCTCGACGGCGTCGGCGACGAAGGCGTGCACCTTGGGGTTATCGATGGCGGCGAGCTTTCGGCGATTGTTTTCGTCGAGAGAGGCGCGCAGGATCGCCTCCACGGAAGTTTTCCCTGTCCGCTTGTCTTTCATGAGCGGGTCATCCGTCCTTTCCGCGCGTCCCGCGACGGTCGCGGCGCCGTCAGGAAAAAGGCCAGCGCGTCCGTCATGGGGGACCTTCGCTGGCCTGTGTGTCGATGGGCCATTCCTATGGGAACCGTCCTCAACTCACGTTTGTCGCTCCGCGGGCAAAAAGAAAACCCGCAAGAGCGATCACGCCCTACTCGTGCGGGCCTATCTTCCAGCAGGTAGCAAGCACGCCACCCCCTGCCGATCTGCCGAGGTGGTCTTGTACCGCGAGCGGGGGCGCATGTCAAATGGAATCCCGCGAAGTTTTCTCCCGAGGCTCATTTTCGACGGCGGGCGCGTCTCTCGTCCGCGGGGGGTTTATCCGCCGCGAGGTCGGGGAATCCGTCAAGGGTGAAGATGATCATGCGCTCGCCTGTCACGGTGCTGATGTCGGTGTGGAGGCTGGTTACGCGCTTGCCGGTGATCCTCTGGACGATTTCCTCGAGGAGGGGTCTGCCCTTCTCAAGGAGGGCGCTGCGCACCTGTTTGACGAGGGCGCGTCCGCCCATGTCTCCGGTCTCGGCGAGGTGCTTTTCAGCGGGGGTGAGGACGCGGCGCAGGCGGACGAGCAGCATGTCTTCGATGAGGTAGGACTTGGCTTCGTCGGGACCCCTGCCCATGTACTCGCGCTCGAACTGGATGAGCGCGGCGCTCATGTCGGCCTCAAGCTGTCCCCTGGTTCTATCAGTCATATTCGAAGGCGCACCTCCGGGCTCTGACGCTTATGCTAGGGGGTGGGCGGTTGCTGTCAAGCGAACTGCTTTCTGGAGATTCGGTTCCCGGGGGTGGTATGATGAGAGGCATCACCACAGAGACACGGAGAACACAGAGAAGCAGAGACAGAGGACGCAGAAAAGACAAGGGACGAATGACCCGCCTACGCCCTTCGACAAGCTCAGGGCTACGGCGGGCAGGCTCCGGGGGAGGGGGAAGAGAGGAGTGATGAAAAAGTGTATCAGGCGCTCCAGAGGATTTACGGGCTGACGGGAGACAAGCGGTTCCTCGTGTTTCGGCGGGAGGAGATGGAGAGGATTCACCGGGGGAGCCTCGAGGTGCTGCGGGACGTAGGGTGCCGGATCGATCATCCGCGGATGCGCGAGCTCCTGCGGAAGGCCGGCCACGCAGTGGACGAGAAGACGGGGGTGGTGCGGTTCGACCCGGAGGCGGTCCAGGCGCTCATCGAGAGGCACAGGCTCGAGGAGCCGCCAAGAGAAGTTCCGACGCGAATCCCGGCGGTGGTCGGGGGGCTCACGACGCGGATCTACGACGCGCGGGCGGACCGTGTTCGCCCGGCGACGAAGAGGGACCTTGAGGAGGCGTGCATCATCGGGGAGGCGCTCCCGGAGGTGAAGGAGGTGGGTCCGCTCTTCATCCCGCAGGACGTGCCTGCCGACACGTGCGACGTGCACGCGGCGCAGGCGCTTGTCGCGCGCACAAGGAAAGCGGGCGGGTTCGAGATCTTCCACGCGGAGGCGGTGCGGCCGATCCGGGAGATCCTGACGGTGGTCGATGGGACGTGGGAGGCGGCGAGGAAGCGGTTCGCGCCGGTGTATCTCTCGTTCATCAACAGCCCGCTCATGTTCATGCGGGCGCCGCTCGAGATCGCGTTTCGAGCGATCGAGCTGGGTTTCGAGGTGCGGTTCGGCGCGCCCATGACGGTGGCGGGGGCGACGGGGCCGGTGACGTTAGCGGGGACGCACGTCGTCTCGAACGCGGAGGCGCTGGTGGGCCTAGCGTGCGCGGACGCGACGGGGCAGAAGTGGTCGTATGCGGCGTCGCCCGTGGTGCTCGATCCCCAGACGGGCGCGACGGCGTATTCGGGGCCGGACCGGGTGCTGTTGGCGGCGGCGACGTGGGATTTCTGCCGGTTCCACGGGGTGGAGCCCGGGGCGCACGTAGGCTTTACGGACGCGGTCCTGGCGGATTTCCAGGCGGGGTTCGAGATCGCATACGCCCTCTTCTTCCAAGCTCTAGCGGGGACGACGCCGGGGCTGTGCTGCGGGTTGACGGGGCCGGGAGGGACGACGGGATCGCTCCCGCAGATTCTCCTTGACGTGGAGTGCCTCACGATCTTGGAGCGGATGATGCAGCCGGTGGAGGTGAGCGAGGAGACGCTGTGCGTCGAGCTCATCAAGAGGGTGGGGATCGGGGGGAACTATCTTGCCGAAGAGCATACGGCGGCGCATTTCCGCGAGGCGCTGTGGCTCGGCGGGCTCATGAGGCGCGTGACGGCGGAGGAGTACAACCGGAATCATCGGACGGCGCTGTCGGCGGCTTGCGCGCGGGTGGAGGAGATCCTGCGGGAGCACGACACGCGGGTGCTCACGGTGGAGCAGGAGAAGGAGGTCGCGCGCATCGTGGGGGAGGCGGACGCGCGCTCCGCGCGGGGAAGAGGGTTTCACGCAAAGCGCGCAAAGCAGACCGTGGTCAGGAAAGAAGCGAAAGAAGACGCCGTCTCACGCAGAGGACGCAAAGGGCGCAAAGGACAGACAAGTAAGAGGCGGAACCGCAGATGAACGCGGATGAACGAAGAGTGATGCGAAGGGCGTTCACGCTGATGGAGCTTCTGGTGGTGATGGTGATAATCGCCGTCCTGGTGGGGTTACTGTTGCCGGCCTTGGGGAGGGCGCGGGAGGAGGCGCGGAAGACGCAGTGCCGGAGCAATCTGAGGCAGATCGGACTGGCGATGATCATGTATGCGGGCGACAACCGGGGGTTCGGGCCGACGGTGTACGCGGAGTATTGGCCGAACCGCGCGTGGGGGGCGATGATCCGGGAGGAGCGTCCGGAGGCGGAGCGGGCGTACAGCGGGGCGAAGCTCATGACGGGGACGTGCTACACGTGGCCCGACGGCCTCGTACCCGAGCGGGCGAACCATCGGGCGGGCGCGGGGATTCCGACGGGGATCGGGCTCCTCTACAGCGGGGGGTATCTGACGGGGAGGGGCTCGCAGGTGATGATGTGCCCGTCGAGCGAACTCGTGCAGGAGGCGGATGAGCGGATGGTGTGGATGAACCCGTATCTTGAGAACATGATGGATTACTTCACGCAGCCGCTGCAGTACGACGCGGACGAGCCGTTCTACACGTCGGGGGGGAAGCTGTATTTCACGGACGCGTGGGACAACTGGGACTACACGACGATGCCGCCGCCCAGGGATTTCTACAACAACTGGCGGTCGCTGCAGACGGTGGAAATGGGGACGTCGCCCTCGAGCGGGAAGCACATCTATCCGGTGGCGGCATGCCAGACGGCGGGGTGGTACGGCGGGTACGGGGGGCGGTGCTCGTTGCTGGGGAGCTACGAGCTGCGGACGCCTAACGCGTCGTATGAGCCGTATTACGGGCGGATCGACATGGGCGAGGGGGGAGGTGGGGCGCTCGTGAGCGATCACGTGCGGGGGCCGTATGGGGGGTTCTGGGTGGCGACGACGTCGTATTACAACGGGCGTGGGGCGGTGCGCGACGCGAGCGACCCGACGCTGTGGCGGTTTGAGCTGACGATGATGCTGTGGGTGTCGAGTCACGACAATTCGTATAACGTGCTCTTTTTCGACGGGAGCGTGAAGACGTATAGCGACGCGGGGCGGTCGCTGATGAGGGCGTATCACGAGCTCATCATGTCGGACCCGGTGGCGTATCCGAACGAGGCGGGGATCGACTGGGTGCACTATCCGCCAAGGCGCAAGAAGCTGGAGGAGGGGATCTGGCGGGTGTATTTCGATGCGCTGTATGCGCAGGATTAGGGGGGGACACAGAAGAGTGGTAGGTGGCAGCGTGGTAGAGTGATACGGGGGGAGGGGGAGTCGGAAGTCAGGGGTCTGAAGCCGAGAGCAAGGAGAAAGGAGTGCATCATGATTGAGTACCCGCGCATGGCCGTCGTGTGGAAGCCCGAGGACACCCCTGCGGCGCTGCGGTCGCCCTTGCGCGTCCTCGGCGAGGAATACCCGATCCGCGAGGGCCACGGCGACGGCATCGCGGTTCGTTTCGAGCCGAGCACAGAGCCAGGCCTGTGCCGCGTCGTGCGAACCGGGTCCGAGGCGCTCATTACGTATGACATCCCTGCGATGGCCCTGCGAGCGGTGGCGGCGCTCTTAGCGGGCCTTGTCGGCGACGGGGATCGGATCGAGGAGCGTTCGGCGTTCAAGACGTTCGGGATCATGCTGGACGCTTCCCGGAACGCCGTCATGCGCGTCGATCACTTCAAGCGATGGCTCTCCCGCCTCGCGCTGCTGGGTTACAACATGGCCATGCTCTACACCGAAGACACCTACGAGCTCCCCGGGGAAAAGCACTTCGGCTACCTCCGGGGCGCCTACACCCCTGACGAGCTCAGGTTGATCGACGACTGCGCCTCCCGGCTCGGCATCGAAATGATCCCCTGCATCCAGACCCTCGGCCACCTCGAACAGATCCTCCAGTGGCCCGCGTACGAGCCCATCCGGGACACCGCGGGCGTCCTCCTCGTCGATGAGGAGCGTTCGTACGCCCTTATCGACAAGATGCTCTCGCGCTGCGCGGAGGTCTTCACGTCCCGCCGCATTCATATCGGGATGGACGAAACCCACGATCTCGGTCGCGGACGCTTCCTTGACCGCTTCGGATACGAGCGCCCCTTCGACGTCTTTAACAGACACCTGCGCAAAGTCGTCGATCTCTGCGCCGCCCACGGGCTAAAACCCATGATCTGGTCCGACATGTACTTCCGCCTCGGCTCCGAAACGGGCGACTATTACGACCCCAATTGCTCCATCCCGCAGGACGTGATCGACGCGATCCCGCCTAGTGTCGAACTCGTCTATTGGGACTACTACCACGACAACAAGGGTTTCTACCACGACTGGATCGCAAGACATCGCGCCTTAGGCTTCGAGCCCGTCGTGGGGTCGGGCGTCTGGACCTGGTCGAAGGTCTGGCACGATCACTACCTCACGGAAGCCCACGCCGGACCGTGCATCGACGCCTGCCGCGAAGCCGGCGTGAAAGAGATCTTCTTCACCCTGTGGGGGGACGACGGCGCATACTGCGATTTTGATTCCGCCTTTGCGGGACTTGCCTTCGCCGCGGAAAAGGCATTCAGTTCCGATTTCTCGGAGGACGCGCTTGCAGGGCGCTTCCGCGCGGTTTGCGTCGCCGACTATCGCGTCCAGCTCCAGGCCGGCAGCATGAACCGCATTCTCGCGCCCGCCTGCGTCCTCTGGGACGATCCGCTGTTCGGGATCTTTCTGCGACGGGAACACGGGAGATCGGCGGACGCACTAGCGCGCGCCGAGGAGGGTTTCGCCGCGCTCGCCGCCTCGCTCGAAGCCCACGTCGACGACCGCCGGGCGGGCGACATCAACCACGCGCGACTGCTGGCTAAGGCGCTCGCGGCCAAGATCGGCGTAGCGCGGCGACTCTTCAGCGCGTACGCGGAAAGGGACCGGGCCGGGCTCGCGCAGGTCCGCGCGCGCGTCCCGGAGCTCTCGGAAGCGCTTCGGGAGCTCCTCGACTCATTTCGGTCCGTGTGGCTAGCGAGGAACAAGCCGTTCGGCCTGGAGGTGATCCAGATCCGTTTCGGGGGTTTGCTCATGCGTTGCGAGGAGCTTGGGAAGCGTCTGGACGATTTCGTTGCCGGGAGGATCGACGTCATTCCCGAGCTCGAAGCGGAGCCGATCGAGAAGCCGGGGTACACGTGCTATCGTCGCCTAGCTACCCCCTCGTTTATCCTGTAGGTCACGGCCGCCCTGCTCCAGGAGAGGCACGTTAGCCCCATGTCCTCTTTGTTTCTGGAAGAGGAGATCTATCGGGTGTATTTTGATCCGCTGTATGGGCAGGATTGAGATATCTCGCAGCAGGGTGCTTGCATGAACGACTTCCGGCCGATATTCTTCTTGTAGGGAATCCATGTGAGGGAGAGGGGGCTTCAAGGAGGGCGGGCCGTGAAGGTGACCGATGAAATGAGGTATGCGCCGTTGTACACGCCGGCAGACATCAGCCGGTACGCCCACGTTTATCCCGGGACCCTGCGAACCTGGACGGGCGGGCGCGGTAGGGCATTGCTCATTCAGCCAGCGGCCCGGACGATTGCGCCCTTTAGCTTCGTCAATTTGATCGAGGCGCACGTCGTCGTTGCACTGCGCAAGATGCACAACGTATCTATGCCGCGCGTTCGAAGGGCGATGAAGTGGCTCAGCAGGGAATACCAGACTGATCACCCGTTGGCGGAAATCGATCTCGAAACGGACGGCCGGGATGTGTTTGTGGACCATCTTGACCTCAAGATCTCAGCTTCGGAGGGGGGACAGGTCGCCATTCCCGAGGTGGTCAGTCGCTACCTGAGCAGAATCGAACGTGACCAGGCAGGCCCGGTCCGTTTCTATCCTTTCACGACCTACGAATCTTGTCCGAAGTTCATCGTGATGGACCCTCGCGTCGACTTCGGTCGGCCGGTGATTGAGGGAACGCGGATTGAGACGGTGATGATCTTCGAGCGGTACAGTGGCGGAGAGGGCCTGGCGCAGATCGCGGAGGACTACGATCTCGATCTAGCGAAAGTCGAGGAGGCGTTGCGGTGCGAAATCGAGCGGCGCGCCGCATAGTCGTCGTACTCGACGAAAACCTCTCCGGGCAGCGAATCGTTGATGGGCTGCGGCGGAACAAGATCCCGGTCGAACCTCTGACCGATCTCATGGAGCGCGGCGCCACGGATGAGGAGCTGCTCGCCCGCCTCGCGAGACACCCCGACTACTACCTCCTGTCCAAGGACAGCGACTTTCATCGGAAGCCCGCGGTCAAGGAGGCGCTCATCAAACATGGGGTGGGGGCTTTCGTCATCACCGCCCACAAGAGCAAGACGGCTGCCGATCTTGTGGAACTGGTTAACCAAGCCTGGCGCGGTATGCAGCGCTGCGCAAGAAAGCATAAGCGGCCTTTCGTGGCAAAGATACTGGCGGATGCGAGGGTTGAGGTGGTGACGTGAGACGGGTTGACCTTCTGAACTGGGGAAACGGGGGCTCAAGACAAAGTAAAATGTACCCATTCCTTCCCTCGCGGCTGCTCGCCGCCTGAGTACACGATGCTTGAATGGTTCACCGGCGCTGCTGCTCCCGCCCCCCATCGGCAGGAGGAGAGGCCCCCAAGTCCTCGGGTTTGCCACCAGGGTCCAACGCCTCGTTCACCTTCAATCTTTTCTCAAGCTCGGCGATCATGCAGGCAACGGTCGCGGGATTCCGGCCAGCTTCTCTGGCGTGACGTGCAGTTCGCTCATATTCCACGCCGACCATTCTGTAGAGTTCTTCAGGCGAAATATCCCTTCGGATCTCTCCGATTTCGGAGAAGGGTCTTCGTCCAAAGATCTTCTCATACTCTTCAAGTGCACGCATCCCCCAGTAGAGGCCATCGCATGAGTTAGATGTGCTGCGTAGCCATATCCACATGTATTCGGGGTTTGCCATGTTTGGTGCTTCGCTGTGGCACTGGGAACATAGGATAACGAAATTGGATGGGTCATCCGTGCCGCCTAGCGTTCTTGCGACAATGTGGCAGCGGTCAAGTTCATCGCTCTCCAAGCCGCAATGCCAGCATTTCTTGTGGGCTTCTGACCAGTCAATGTCGAGATCGCATTCGGCTGAACGAGCCGACCAGTATGCGACGATAGCTCTCTTTGAGGCCATGGTTACCTCACCAGACAAACACTATCTTCTTCCGCCCAGTCGATCCAGCTTTCATCCTATGGAGGCCGTATCTAGTTTCAAGGTCGGATGCAGGATGGTGGGCATTCTAGTTCTTTCTTTTTTGAGGCGGATTTCGTCTGTATCGGCGTGTGTTGCTTGGGATAACGGCACGGGGGTCGGGGCGGTGCGCGTGGGGGTATTCTTTTCGGAGAGATTACAGTTCACTTGAATGTGGGGATGACGATGCCGCGGAGGATGACGCGCTGGCAGAAGATGAAGACGATGAGGGTGGGGATGGCGGCGATGACGAGGGAGGCCATCACCATGGGGACGGCGTGCTGCTGCTGGAACTCGTAGAGGAAGACCATGAGG
>JAZDKG010000127.1:0-4163 GCA_043803205.1 Planctomycetota bacterium | reverse complement strand
TCTTGGGATTCCTTCGCGAGAAACTCAAGCCTTCTGAGGAGCCGGCACAACCGGTACAATAAGGTCCGAGATTGTCGGTGAAATGTCGGTGTCGTGTCGGTTCAGGGGCGGTTGAATGTCGGTGAAGTGACGGGCCGGCGGCAGGCAAGAATGTCGGTCTTGGCGACTCGCGAATGCCCTGTTCGGGGCGGTTTCATACGGGAGGTTCGGCGATGCTTGACACGGAACTGATGAAGCTCGGAGAGAAGGGAGTCGTTCAGGGGACGAAGCTCGAGGCGGACAAGTTCTTCCACGTGGATGTGCTGCCGCCCGGGAAGCCGGCGCATCTTGAGCCGCTCCTGGTCGAGGGGGCGCGGCCGCGGGAGGTGTATCTTGTCTACACCAAGTTCGGGGAGGATCCGCCTCCGATTATGATAAAGGTCTCCACGGACGCGGGGCGGACCTGGGGGGAGGAGCGCCCCCTCACGGACGCGGGCGGGAAGAAGATTACGGGATTCCACACGAGCATCGTGCGCATGCGGAGCGGGAAGCTCGGGATGATCTATTCGACGCAGTATCCGGGCGTGGGACACCCGGGGCGCGAGAGCGGGACTCTTGTCACGTTCCGCACGAGCGCGGACGGAGGGAAGACCTGGTCGGAGCCGGCGATCGTCGACGACAACTTCGCGTGCTGCACCACCGGGCACATGGTGGCGCTGTCGACCGGGCGGGTGGTCGCACCCGCGTTCCGGTGGGTGAGCCCCATCCCCACGAACGACGCGGAAGGATGGGTCCTCTCCTCGAACGAGCCTTCGCCGACGCTCTCCTACAGCTTCGCGTTCGTGTCCGACGACGAGGGCAAGACCTGGCGGAAGAGCCTGAGCGAGCTCTTTGTCAGCGTCCGGCGGGCGGCGTTCGATCTCGAGGAGCCCACTGTGGTGGAGCTAAAGGACGGGAAGTTGTTAGCGCACCTGCGGAGCGAGGTGGGGCGGATCTATCGGTCGTATTCTCCGGACGGGGGGCTTTCGTGGACTAGACCAGAGGGGCTGCCCATCGCGGCGAGCTATACGCCTCAGATTTTGAAGAGACTTCCCGGGACGGGCGAGCTTCTCATGGTTTGGAACCAGATCTCGAGGCAGGAGATCGTGACGTGCCTCCATCGGCATCGGCTTTCGTGCGCGATCTCGCGGGATGAGGGGAAGACGTGGGAGAACTTCAAGAATCTGGAGTCTCTGGATGACGTGACCGTGGTGACGCCTCCTCCGATGGGCGAGACGATGGCCTTACAGCCGTATGAGTCTTACGGGTATCGCCAGCCTCAGCCGGGGCTCTGGCGGTATCATCGCGCGCCCGGGATCCTGCGGATCTGTTATCCGACGGTGGCGTTCGCCCGCGACGAGGCGCTTGTCGCGTATGACATCGGCGAGGGTTCGCTCGGGAACGGCGTTCACGGGGCGCGCCTGCGGGCGATACCGGTGGGGTGGTTTACGGAGTAGGCTGGAGGCGATAAGCAATCAGCTATCAGCGGTCAGCAATCAGCTATAAGCTGTATCCTAGAGGTAAGAGGTGAAGCGGCGGGGGGGTGGATTGGGTGGGGGTCGCTAGACGAGAAGCCCGTCCCGGAATCTCCGTTTATTCAAGTCGATACTCCGGACCCAGGTAATCCTTCGCGCGTCCTATCGCACCCTCCAAGTCGCACCTTCGCAAGTCATGTCTTCCGAACTGCCAGACAATGTCTTCTAGCAATGCGAGTGCCACATCCTTCGAGGCGGTGCGGATCTGTTCGACCTGCACTTCCAGAGGGGCTTCCACTTGTTGCTCTGAAGCGTGTCCGAGGAGGATTCGCGGCGGTCGGAATGTTTGACGCTCGTTATCGAGGTAACGGCCGCGGACATTATATGCAGCAACCGCCACGCGGAAGCGTGTGGAAGGAGGAGGGGACAGCGTAGAAACCACGTTGTTCAGAAACCTTAGCAGCAATATCACGCGGCCTACGATATGAAAGATGCCCACCCCACCGGGAATGACGGACTTTTCGCCGTTCTCCCATAGGTGTTCTCTGTCTATGAAAGCGCCCGCTCGAGAGAACATCCAGAGGTAATCCGGTTGCTTGCGGCTGGCTCCAGGTTCGGCAAATGGTATCCTGCCATACCACCCCCATGAAGTTGGGCTTTGTACTTTGGCTCCCGGTACCGAAACGAAGGGAAACCCGTATTGGATACTTACCGTCGCGCCAGGAAATAGACTCTTCAGTTGGCCCGGCGAGATGTCCAGAGGGTACTCTGGGCAGAAGGCCACTTCTAAGAACGGGGGAGCTTTCTCCGAAAGCGGCCACTCTTGGTTGGCCTTTTCGCGTATGCAGTCGAAGGCTTTGAAGCTTTCCGGAGCGCTGGCAGTCAGTTTGCCTAGCATGCCGCGCTGGATGATCTCGACAATCAGAGAAGCTCGCCGTCTAGCAACCGCGTCGCACAGGGCATGCACATCCGACTCCGAAGTCAGCACGGCAGATTGGGCGGCGGAATTGCGGAAGAGGAAAGTACCGGCAGTCAACTTCTCTCCGCCATACGTCGCCGTCTTACAGACGATGGAGGGGATGTCAGGGAACGGAGCGACATCGATGATGACCAAACGCTTTCCTTCGCGCTGGTGTTGCCGCACCTGAAGCGAAGGGGCAGGCGAGAGGTACCGCCTGGCCAGGTCGTGTACTCGAGTTTGATCGTATGCGTCGGCGACGTTTGGAGGCAGACCAACGACACGGCGATCGTTTGAGACGCCGATGAAAAGGAAGCCGCCTTCCTCAGTGTTACCGAAAGCACCGATGGACCGAAGAAGGCGAAGTTTGTGCTCCTCGTTGTCGAGATCGAGAAGCTCCTTAAAATCAAAGCGCTCCGTTTCGCCGCCCGTCTCAAGAGCGGTGTCGAGGAGTTTATCCGGGTCGGGGCAAACAGGTGGCAAGGATATCTGCGGCATGGGGGGTGCTCCTTTGCCGCTAGTTGGGTCATTCCCATGAGGAAGCTAAACTATCGTCTTCCCGTCACATACCACGACATGAGGAGCTTGACGACCTCATCTTGTATCTTGGCGGTTCCGGTTCGTGCGGCGGCCAAGTCCGAAAACTTCTGCTTCGCTTCCCCTGCCATCCGCCCGAATCATACCAAGTCTGGCGATGTCGTGCAAAAGGGCCTTTATCCGCCGGACAGTCCAAGGGGGAGCCGCGTAGAGTCGGTTCGGAGGCCTCAGGAGAGAAGGGGCAGGGGGCACGACCCCGCGGTCGCCGGGTGTCCCTTCAGGGCGAACCTTCCGAGGGCGTAAGAACGGGGCGGGGGCGGGAATGGGCTGGGGGGCCGAGAGAAGCGGTAGGTGGTAGAGTGGTGGGAGGGAAGCGGGAGATCGGGCGTGGGGTATGTCGCGTTAAGCCGCGCCGCCCTCACTGCAGGACCAAGAATAGCAGGAATAGAGGGGATGCCAGGCGAGTTTCTTGCTGGGGGCATCTTCAATCGATCGGCGCGATGGGACAGTGGAATCGCCGCGCTCAGATGTTCAGAACCGTCCCCGATGAGAGTTGCGCGACCTTGCCGTCGCAATGGCGCGCAAGGTATTCAATTGCGGAAGGACCGGTGCAATGCCCCGCGGCAAGCAGGCTTACGCGGTAGCGGTTCAGGGCTTGCGCTGTTCGGCGGAGCCGCACTTTCTTAGCGCGGCGCAGATGAAGACCGCCTATCACTGCACGGAAGCGCTTCGTTCCGAGATGCCGGCTGATATCGTCAAGCGTGTTCACCACGCCCGCATGGGCGCAGCCGACCAGCACGACGATCCCGTTCTTCGTTTCTATCCACAGGGCCTGGTCATCGGTGATCGGGTCGAGTGTTGTGCACTCGGGGTCAAGAAAGTACGGGCCGCCCACATCCTCGAAGTCGGTAGTCCTAGGGATGGGTCCGGTGATTCCCATGTGCTCCGAAACCTGCGTTGCAGCCGAGGTCCAGGCGACTCGCGCGCCGAGGCGATGAACAAGAGCCGTCGACGCGCTCGGCATGCCGATGGCCTTGTGCGGCGGTTGCTCCTTGCGGCTGTATCGGGGCAGAAGCGCGTCCGGGTGCAGATACAGACGGCTCGACTTGACGAGTTCCGGCAGGAAGGCCAGTCCACCCGAGTGGTCGTAGTGGCCGTGGCTCAGCACGACAGTT
>JAZDKG010000126.1:0-16658 GCA_043803205.1 Planctomycetota bacterium | reverse complement strand
AGCACCACGTTCGCCGTCTTGCGCCCGACACCGGGTAGCTTCACGAGCGCATCCATGTCCGCTGGCACCTCCCCCCCGTGCCCCAGAACGAGCGCCCGGCACGCCCCTTGGACCGCCTTTGTCTTGTTCCGGAAGAACCCCGTCGGCCGGATGAGTCCCTGGAGCTCCTCCGCGTCCGCCCCCGCGTAGTCCTCCGCCGTCCGGTACGTGCGGAAAAGCTCTTTTGTCACCTCGTTCACGCGCGCGTCTGTGCATTGCGCCGCTAAGATCGTCGCGACGAGAAGCTCGAGCGCGTTCCGGTGTTCGAGCAAGCACTCCGCGTCCGGGTATTCCTTCGCCAGGACCTCAGGATCCCCGCTAGCCGCGCCGGATCCTTCCTCGCCGTCATCTCCGATCCTTCTCTTCCGCTCGAAGAGTTTGCTGACCTCGGCGGCCCCCCGGCTGTTGAGCACGTCGGCCTTCTCGAGCCACCCCTTGCGCGCGATCCCCACCCCGTATCGCACGTCCCCCAACCCCTCGACCGAGTGTGCGTCCGGGTTGATCGACACGAGCACGCCCAGCTCTTTCGCCCTCCGCAGATGTCTCCAGTCGAGGTCCAAACGCTGCGGGTGGGCGTTGAGCTCCACGATCACCCCGTTCTTCGCGCACCCCGCGAGCACCGCGTCGATGTCGATAGCGTACTCCTCCCGCGCGAGGAGCAGCCTCCCCGTCGGGTGCCCTAACATCGTCGTCGCGGGATGCGCCAAGGCCGTGAGCACGCGCTGCGTCATCCGTTCCCGCCCCATGTTGAAATGACTGTGCACGCTTGCGATCACGAAATCGAAAAGCTCCAGCACCTCGTCGTCATAGTCGAGGCTCCCGTCCTCCAAGATGTCGCTCTCGATCCCGAAGAAGACCTCGGCGGCGGCGTGCCGGCGCGCCGCCTCCACCTCCTGCTTCTGCCGGCGCACGTCCGAAGCCTTGAGCCCCCCGGCGTACGCGGCGCTCTCGCTGTGGTCCGCGATCCCGATATACTCCCACCCCCGCTCCTTCGCCGCCGACGCTAACTGCTCCATCGTCGCGTTCCCGTCACTGGCGATCGTGTGCATGTGAAACGTCCCCCGGACGTCCCTCTCCTCCACGAGCTTCGGAAGCTCCCCTTTCTCGGCCGCTTCGATCTCCCCAAGGTTCTCCCGCAGCTCGGGCTCGATATACGCTAGGCCCAGCTTCGCGAAAAGCTCCTCCTCGTCCTTGACCTGGAGCCTCCTTTTTCCGCTGAACAGGCCGTACTCGTTCAACTTCCAGTCCCGCTTCTGCGCCCGTTGGCGGATTGCTATGTTGTGATCCTTGCTCCCCGTAAAGTAGTGCAGTGCGCAGGGGAACGCCGCCTCCTTCACTACCCTCAGGTCGGCTTTGATCCCCGACGCTAGCACCACCGAGGCCTTGGTCTCACCTTGGGCCGAGACCCTCTCCACCGCCTCGTGCCCCGTGAACGCCTCGATCGCCTCCTTCCCGTCGCTGCACGCGGCCAAGAAGTCGATGTCGCCGATGAGTTCCTTGTGCCTTCGCAGGCTCCCCGCCACCGCAACCCGCCGCACCGATTTGACCGCTGCAAGCGCCGGGAGAATCTTTTCCGCTTCCGCTTGCGCCTCGTCGATGAGATGCCGGTCCGCGAACTTCTTGAGGAACGCGATCCCCTTGAGGATGTTCTCCTGCGACTTCGCCCCGAAACCGGGGAGGTCCACCAGACGGTTTTCCTTGCAGGCGTACTCGAGTGCCCTCACCCCCGTGATGTGAAGCTGCTCGTAAAGCATCATGGCCCGCTTCGGCCCCAGCCCCTGCACTTGCAGGAGCTCACGCACCCCCTCCGGAACTTTCTTCGACAGATCCTCGAGGTACGCCAGCTTCCCCGTCGTCACGAGTTCCGTGACTTTCGCCGCGGTGCTTTCCCCGATCCCGCGGATCTCCGTCAGCGTCCGCTCCGCCACCCGCGTGACGAGTTCCCCCCCGAGTTGCTCTATCGCGTGTGCCGCCGTCTCATACGCCCGCACCTTGAACGGGTTCTCCCCCGTGAGTTCCAAGAGCGTAGCGATCTCCCGCAGCACCGTCGCCACCTCAGGCGCCTGGGGCGCGCCTTCCCCTATCCGCATCGGCTCCAGCGGCTTCTTCCGACCCCGCCCTTCGCCCTTGCTCGCTTTGGCCTTGGCCAAGCTTCTTCCTCCTGTCTCCCGCCAAGGAAAGCTTAATTCCTGCCCCTCGAATTGCAAGCCGCGCCGCGCGCCCGCTGGATTTCTCTTGAAATACCGCCTGGCTTGCACATACTGTTGGTTTCCGACTGACATGCGAAGGGTTGAGGCCCCGACGAAACTGGGCGTGACCACCCCCCCGACGCCCCGCGGGAAGTATCTGCACTCCCTGGCGTTCGGGGGGAGCTATGGCAAGTATCTCTCCCTGTAACGGGCAGGCCGACTCGATCGGCCTCCGCAGGTTGCAAAGGACAACACCACTATGCCCCGCTGTTCTGACATCAACAAGGTCATGATTATTGGCTCCGGCCCGATTGTCATCGGCCAAGCCTGCGAGTTCGACTACTCGGGCACCCAGGCGTGTAAAGCGCTCCGGGCGCTCGGCTACAAGATCGTGCTGGTGAACTCCAACCCGGCGACGATTATGACGGACCCGGGGATGGCTGATGAGACGTACATTGAGCCCCTGAACGTGGAGCGGATGACCGAAATCATTGAGAAGTCGCGCCCGGACGCGCTTCTGCCCAATCTCGGCGGGCAGACGGGTCTGAACCTCTCCTCACAGCTCGATAAAGCCGGGGTGCTGAAGAAGTACGGCGTACGGATTATCGGCGTGAAGGCCGACGCCATCGAGCGCGGCGAAGACCGACTCGTGTTCAAGGAGACTATGAAGCGGCTGGGAATTGACCTGCCGCGCAGCGACCTGGCGTACACGGTGGAGGAAGCTCAGAAGATCGCCGAAGAGCTCCACTACCCCGTTGTGATCCGGCCCGCTTACACGATGGGCGGCACCGGCGGCGGTCTCGTCTACAACGTGGAAGAGCTGCGAACGGTGGCGGGCCGCGGACTCACGGCGAGCATGATCGGCCAGGTGCTGGTGGAGGAGTCCGTTCTCGGCTGGGAAGAGCTGGAGCTGGAGGTCGTCCGCGACGCGAAAAACCAGATGATCACCGTATGCTTCATAGAGAATATCGACGCGATGGGCGTGCACACCGGCGATTCGTTCTGCGCCGCGCCGATGTTGACGATCAGCCGGGAATTGCAGAAGAAGCTTCAGAAATGGTCCTACGACATCGTCGAAGCCATCGCGGTCATCGGAGGCACAAACATCCAGTTCGCCCATGACCCGAAAACCGGGCGCGTCGTAATCATCGAAATCAACCCGCGCACCTCGCGCTCTTCAGCCCTCGCCTCGAAGGCCACGGGCTTCCCCATCGCGCTCGTCTCCGCGAAACTCGCCGGCGGCCTGACCCTCGACGATATCCCATACTGGCGCAAGGGCACACTCGAGAAATACGAGCCCTGGGGCGACTACGTGGTCATCAAGTTCGCGCGCTGGGCCTTCGAAAAGTTCAAGGGCGCGCAGGACAAGCTTGGCACGCAGATGAAAGCGGTCGGCGAGGTGATGAGCATCGGGAAGAACTACAAGGAAGCCTTCCAGAAGGCGGTGCGTTCCCTGGAAAACAGGCGGCACGGACTCGGCTTCGCGAAAGACTTCAACCGCAAGGCGCTGCCGGAATTGCTGGAGATGCTGCAGGAGGCGACGAGCGAAAGACAGTTCATCATGTACGAGGCGTTGCGCAAGGGCGCGACGGTCGAGGAGCTCTTCCGGCTGACCTACATCAAGCCCTGGTTCATCCAGCAGATGAAGGAGCTCGTGGAACTGGAGGAAGAGATCCTCCAATACAGGGGCCGCGAACTGCCGGACGCCCTGCTCACCCAGGCCAAGAAGGATGGGTTCGCCGACAAGTACCTGGCCCAGTTGCTCGGGGTGTCCGAGAAGCGCATCCGCGATCGGCGCAAGGCGCTCGGCGTAGTTCAAGGCTGGCATGCCGTGCCCGTCAGCGGCGTCGAGAACGCCGCCTATTACTACTCCACCTACAATGCGCCGGACCAGGTCCCGGTGAGCGATCGCAAGAAGGTCATGATCCTGGGCGGCGGACCAAACCGCATCGGACAGGGGATCGAGTTCGACTACTGCTGCGTCCACGCCGCGTTCGCCCTCCGCGACCTCGGCTACGAGACCATCATGGTCAATTGCAACCCCGAGACCGTCTCCACCGACTACGATACGTCCGACAAGCTCTACTTCGAGCCGCTCACCGTCGAAGACGTGCTCAGCATCTACGAAAAGGAGAAACCTCAGGGCGTCATCGTGCAGTTCGGCGGCCAGACACCCCTCAACATCGCCACGGAGCTGGCCGAAGCGGGCGTCACGATCCTGGGCACGAGCGTCGATACGATTAACCTGGCGGAGGACCGTGACCTCTTCCGCAGCAATATGGCGCGCATGGGCATCCCCATGCCCGAGTCGGGAATGGCCGCCAATCTCAATGAGGCCCTCGAGGTGGCTGCCCGCATCGGCTATCCCCTGATGGTGCGTCCGTCCTACGTCCTCGGCGGCCGCGGCATGGAGGTCATCCATGACGAGCAGATGCTTTGCGAATACGTCGCCAGGGCCGTCGATGTGACGCCCGAGCGCCCGATCCTGATCGACCGCTTCCTGGTCAACGCCCTCGAGTGCGAAGCCGACGCCCTCGCCGACGGCAGCGACGCCTACGTGCCGGCGGTGATGGAACACATCGAGCTGGCCGGCATCCACTCCGGAGACTCCGCCTGCGTCATCCCCCCAGTGAGCATCCCCTCCAAGCACCTCGACCAGATCGACCAGTTGACCAAGCGCATCGCCCGCGAACTGCGCGTCGTCGGGCTGATGAACGTCCAATACGCCATCGAGAACGACACGCTCTACGTCCTCGAAGCGAACCCGCGGGCCTCGCGCACTGTCCCGCTGGTCTCCAAAGTCTGCAATATCCAGATGGCGCGCGCCGGCACCAGGCTCATGCTGGGCGCAAAGCTGAGCGAGCTCAACCTGCAACCGACGACCATCCCGCACTATGGCGTGAAAGAGTCCGTGTTCCCCTTTGACAAGATGCCGGAGGTGGATCCCGTGCTCGGACCCGAAATGCGTTCGACGGGCGAGGTGCTCGGCATGGGCAAGTCGTTTGGCCTGGCGTACTTCAAGGCCGAAGAGGCCGCGCAGCCCGCCTTGCCCCTGGAGGGCGCCGTGCTCATCAGCTTGGCCGAGAAGGACGATATGGCCGTTCAGGTCGGCCGCCAGTTCGCCGCCCTAGGCTTTCACATCCTTGCCACGGACGGAACCCAGCGGCTGTTTGCCTCGCACGGCATCCCGTGTGAGCGAATCAACAAGCTCCATGAGGGCAGGCCCAATATCGTGGACGCCGTCACCAACAGGAGCATTCGACTCCTCATCAACACGCCGCTCGGTAAACGGAGCCAGATGGACGATTCCGATATTCGCAAGGCCGCCATCAGGATGAAGGTGCCCTATGTCACGACGCTGACGGCGGCGCTCGCCGCCGCCAAAGGCATCGCCGCCCATCGAAACGGAAGAGGCGAGGTGCGGGCGCTGCAGGAATACCATGCCGACATTGCGGCGATCGCCGCCCAGGGACACGGCACATAGAAGCATGACACGCGAACTCGCTAAGCACGGGAGCCGGGCCGCCCAGGGGGAAAGCCCGCCTCGGCCTGCCGTGTTCCTCGATCGCGACGGAACCCTGATCGAGGATCGAGGACATATCCGCCTGTGTTCCGAGGTGCACTTCCTGCCGGAAACGGCGGAAGCGCTGCGGCGGCTGCGGGAACATTTCCTGTTCTTCATAGTGACAAACCAGCCGGGCGTGGCCGAAGGCCTTCTCACCCTGGACGACGTGGACAGAGTCAACGCCCATGTGGTGCGCGAGCTCGCCGAAGAGGGGGTCGCCATCTCAGAAGTGTATTCTTGCCCCCACAGAAGGACGGATGACTGCACCTGCATCAAGCCCAAGCCCCATTTCTTGCACCGAGCCTCCGAGCGGTATCATCTGGACCTTTCTCGGTCTTTCGTCATCGGCGACCATCCCCACGACATGGAACTGGCGCGGGCCGTCGGCGCACACGGAGTCTATGTGCTCACCGGCCACGGCGCGAAACACGTTGGGGAATTGCCCGACGACGCGGTAATAGCTTCCAGCATCCTAGAGGCGGTGGATATCGTTCTGGCAAATGCGCGGCAACGCCCGGCCTTCGGCGAGCGCGCATTGCGCTCTTCTTCGCAGGAGGAAGAAATGGGCGGATGCATCCTCCGGCCTAATCCCTCCGGCGACAGGCCCGAGGTGCACCCGAGCGCCTACGTGGACCCTGCGGCCCAAGTCATCGGAAAGGTCCGCATAGGTCCGGGTGTCTTCGTCGGTCCCAATGCGGTCATCCGCGCGGACGAGCCCGGTCCGGACGGCACCGTGTCCCCGATCGAGATCGGCGCGGACTCCAATGTCCAGGATGGCGTGATTGTCCACGCTCTTGCCGGCACCGCCGTTGCCGTGGGACCGCGCTCTTCCCTCTCGCATGGGGCGGTCATCCATGGCCCATGCGCGATTGCCGGCGATTGCTTCGTGGGGTTTCGCGCCGTGCTGTTCGACGTCCGCCTCTCAGAAGGTGTTTTCGTCGGGCATGCCGCGTCGGTGAGTCGCGTCAAGCTGTCGCCGCACAGTTCGGTCCCCTCGGGAGCCTCCATCGAGACTCCTGAGCAGACGCGAGCGCTCTCTGAAACGGATGCCGGGCAGCGGGAGTTCATGGCGAGAGTGGTTCAGACAAACGTCGCGCTGGCGAAAAACTACCTCGGCCCGAATCTGGTGGACGATAGATGAGCGGTTGGACGGCCTCGGAGAACTCGATACGTCGGTCCTTGACAAGCCCCTGCGGGCGGCATAGCATGTCGCCCCCTTCGCAGCCGTTGTCGCCGCGACGCAGCGGCCTCGGGATCGGCTTATCGGGCAGGGGGGCGTCGGTCGCCGATCTCCGCCAACTCCCGGGATGCGAGCGTTCGCATCCCACAAGCTTCCGGAGGAGTGACACATGATCGGATGCCACCTAGGCCGCTTCTTCCAGGTGACCGTCGCTGGCGGGTCCTACCAGGAGGGTCTCGTCGCCGTCGTTCAGGGCGTCCCCCCCGGCTTGCTCCTCTCTGAGCAGGAAATCTATGCCGACCTCCTCTTGCGCAAGCCCGGCGCCGATGAGCTCTCCTCGCCCCGCAAGGAGCCCGACCTCCCCGTCATCTACAGCGGCCTCAACGCCGATGAGACCGTCCCGGACGCCGGCAACAGGAACCACACCAACGGCACGCCCCTCACCGTCCTCATCCCCAATCTCGATCGCCACTTGATCCACGTCCGGCAATACCAGGACACCAACCGCACCCCGCGCCCGGGTCACGCTTCCTACGCCTCTTTCCTCAAATACGGGCCCGACGACGACGCCATCGGCGCCGGAATCTTCTCCGGCCGCTACACCTGCACGATCGTCGCCGCCGGCTCCGTCGCGAAGAAGATCCTCAAGCTCTGCGGCGTTGATGTCTTCGCCTTTATTCGCGAGGCCGCCTCCGTTCGATGCCCCGACGTTGACCATGCGACCGCTCTCGCGCGCGTGGAAGGCTTCCGCCGCATGCGCTGCGATCACGACCCCTTCTACCAACAGGTCTACGTGAAGCGTCGCGTCACCCCCGACATGCGCTTCCTCGAGAAGATGCGCGTCTTCGCCGAGATCGAGAAGGAGATCGATTCCATCCGCGCGGCCGCGCCGCCGTTCGACCCGGCTCGTATCGCCCGCGACTACGGTGTGCATCATGTCCTCAACTGCCCAGACGTCGACGCCGCGCGCGCCATGACCGACGCCTGCAATCGCGTCTCCGCAGGAGGCGACTCCTCGGGCGGCGTCGTCGAGGTCGTAGTCCTCGGCGTCCCCCCGGGCCTCGGCGAGCCCGTCTTCGACAAGCTCGACGCCCAGCTCGGCCGCATGCTCGGCATCGGCGCCGTCAAGGGAGTCGAGATCGGCGCCGGCTTCGCCGTCAAGGACATGACCGGCAGCCGCTCCAACGACCCGATGCGCTCCGTGAAGGGGAAGGTCGTCTTCGACTCGAATAACGCCGGCGGAATCACGGGGGGACTTAGCACCGGTCAGCCCATCGTCGTCCGCCTCGCCGTCAAGCCGACCCCCACGATCGACAAGCCCCAGCGCACCATCGACAAATACACCCACGAGAACAAGGAGCTTTCCGCCATCACCCGCCGCGACCCCACCATCGTCGGGCGCATCTGGCCCGTCGCCGAAGCCTTCACCGCCCTTGTGATCCTCGACAACCTCCTCGCCCACTTCGGCTACCAGACCCTCGTGAAGACGGCGGGCCTGCGCTGAAGCCCGCGCGTCGGCGCCGGTGTCCGGACTTGCCCTGCGATCATTTGCGGCTCCCCTCGCCCTTGCCCGTCACCCCTCCGTGCCCATCTCCCCCCCAAGCGCGCGCATAAGCTCGACGAATGAGGGGAACGTCACCGCCACGCTCTCCGCCGTGTCGATCCGCGTCTCTCCTTCCGCCGCAAGACCCGCCACCGCCAACGCCATCACCACCCTGTGATCCCCGTGACCGTTAAGCTGTGTTCCGGCAAGGCGGCTCTCCCGGACGACAAGCCCGTCCTCCCGCTCTTCGACCTCCGCCCCCATCTTCGTAAGCTCCTCGCGCATCACAGCGATCCGGTCCGTCTCCTTCACCCTCGCCTGGGGCACGTTTACCAGGCGCGTCTCTCCCCGCGCGAAACACCCCGCCACCGCTAAGGCCGGCAGCGCGTCGGGCGTCGCGTTGAGATCAAGCTCCCTCCCCACGAGCCCCCGGCATCGAATCGTAAGCCCATCCTTCCCATGCTTCACCTCCGCCCCCATCTCGGCTAACATCCCCGCCACCGCCTTGTCCCCTTGGCTGTCGTCGGGATCGAGCCCCGTCAGCGTGATCTCGCTCCCAGTCACCGCCGCCGCCACAAGGAAAAACGTCGCGCTCGACCAGTCCGCCGGCACCCGCGCCCGCACGGGCTTGTACCTCTGTCCTCCGGAAACCTCGAACTTCCTTAAATCCTCGTCGTGGGCGAGCACGATCCCCTGCTTCGCTAACCACCCGAGAGTCATTCGCACGTAAGGCGCCTCGTTGAGCTTCGTGACAGTAAGCCTCGTCTTCCCCTGCCCCAAGGGTGCCGCTAGGAGCACGCTCGTGACATACTGGCTCGTGATCGCCTCGATGGACGCCTCCCCGCCCCGGATAACCCCTCGAACTTCGACAGGTGGGCAGCCGTTCCCCCGCGTCGAGACCGCCTTCGCCCCAAGCTGCTCCAGCGCCCTCGAAAGGTTCGTGACCGGCCGCCTCTGGATCTGCTCGTCCCCCGTGAGCACCGTGCGCCCGTCCGCTAATGCCGCGCTCCCCATCGCCACGTACAGCGTCGTGCCCGAGTTCGCCGTGTCCACCTCGCCTTTGGGCGTCCTTGGTTTTCCCGCGACCCCCTGCACCTCCCACCTGCCCGTCGCAAGGTCGATCCCCGCTCCGAAAGCGCGGTACGCCCGCACGGCCGCTAAGGTGTCGAGGCTGTCCAAGGGCGCCTCGATCACGCTCTTCCCCTCCGCCAACGCCGAGATCGCTACCGCCCGGATCGTGTGCGATTTTGACGCCGGGATCGTTGTCCGCCCCTTGAGTTTCGACGCGCGTGAAACGAGAAACATCTTCATCTCCAGAACCGACGTCCTACGGACATCGTATTCCCCGCCCGTTCTCCCGTCAAGCAGGCCTGCCACCCGCTTGCCTCCCGGTCCTCGATCCCTAAAATACGCGTGTCCTTCTCCCGCTATAGGAGCCTCTCGTATGCGCCGTTCCTCGATCAGCCTCTTCCTGATCTGCGTGGGTCTCGTCATGTTCCCGTCCGTGCGTCCCTTGGCGGCGGAGGACCTCTCCCAAAAGAAGATCATCAAGCTCTACGGCTGGGAGCGTCCGGACACGGCCGGTCTTCGGGCGAACATCGACGTGATAAGACGCTCCGGGTTCGACGGCCTGGGCATCAACGTCATGCCCAACTCGCCCATCGCCAAGGACCTCTGGGGCGATAGCGGCAACTATCTCTGGTTCGGCGCGCACGCCTTGACCCGCGAAGATTTCTCGAACGCCGTCGCCGACCTTAAGGCCACCGACCTCGGCCCCCTCACGGATAATTTCATACACGTCGCCGCTCGTGGCCCAAACGCCTGCGACTGGTTCGATCCGGGCTGGCAGATCGTCGTCGCAAACGCCCGCGTCCTCGGCTCCGTTGCGCGCGACGGCGGCCTCACGGGCATCACCTTCGACGTCGAGGACGGCGGCCAATTCTTCTACAACGAAACCCGTCGCGGCGCGCGCCCCTTCGATGTCTATGCCGCCCGCGTCCGCGACTGCGGCCGCGCCTGGATGTCCGCCCTGCGCGAGGACTTCCCCGAAATCGCCCTCTTCCTGACCCATGGCTATTTCTGCACGGCCGACTACATGGATCGGTACGGCCTCACGGGGCCGGAATACGCGGACTACGCCCTCCTCCCCGTCTTTCTAGATGGCCTTCTCGAAGGCGCCGGTGACTCCGCCCGCGTCATCGACGGTCACGAGCTCACCTATCCCTTCATGTGCCGCAAAACCTTTGCCGATCACCTCTCGCGGTCGGAGGCCGCCGCCCGGGCCCTCTGTGGCGTCCCTGATCTCTACCCCTCCCGAATGTCCCATGCCCTCTCCGTCTGGACCGGCTTCCCGAACGATTACGGCAGCCGACCTCTCTCCCAGAACCTCGACGAAAACCACTTCTCCCCCTCGCGCCTGGAGCACGCCCTTTACAACGCCCTGTGCCTTTCCGACAAGTACGTCTGGGTCTGGTCCGGCGCGAACGGGTGGTGGCCCGCCACCATGCCCTGCTATGACGGACGAAAAACTTTCCCCATGCCCAAGCCATACTACGAGGCCCTCGCCAACGCCCGTTCCCCTCACGATCCGGACTGGACCCCCCGTCCCCCGGCCCCGCTTTCCTCTCCCCCCGCTGGCGCCGACGAGTCTTCTCTCTCCGACCTCTGGACCGAGTATGAACGCCTTGCCGCCGTCCCCGCCGAGTGGTGGTTCCACGCCGAGCCCGATGTCCTGTTCCCCGAGTTCCTGGATGTTTTCGACGGCTGGTCGCAGATGCAGTTGGTCGGCCTCGATGAGCGCTCCGCGGGGTGGTCGCGCGTCCTCGCTTCCGCCTGCTGGGAGTCCCAGGGCATCCCCTACGACGGCGCCGCCTGGTACCGGACCCGCTTCCAGGCCCCCGCAGGCCTCCAGGGCCGCAATCTGTCGCTCTGCTTTGCGAATGTGCTGGGCGAGCCTACGATCTACGCGGCGTGCGTCGGTCGCGGCTCCGCCCTCAAGCTCACCCCACAGCGCGACGGAAACCGCCTCATGGTTCCGCTGACCGGCCTCGTCCGCGATGGCGCCGAGACGTTTCTCGCCCTCCGCATTTGGAACGCGAACGGCCCGGGAGGCATCGCCGGCCCCGTCGTCCTCCTCGGTCGCAAGGGCGAAAAACCTGTGACGATCACCGGTCGGCGCACCTTGCTCGACCTCGATCTCTCCGTGTCCTCGGGCGGACGCGTCCCCGACGCCTCGGGCCTCGGCAATGACGCCGCCGTCTCGGGCGCTGCGCCCGCCCCGCAGGGCCTCAGCTTTGACGGCTCCAAAGATTTCCTCGACTGCGGGAACTCCCCCTCCCTTCTCCCCTCAGGCGACCAGATCTCATGGGAGATCTTCTTCTCCCCCGTCGCCGAGGTGAAGCAGGATATCGTCTATCACATCCTGGTCGCGCAAGATCCAAGCTATCTGAACGGCCTCTACCTCGACTACCTCCAGACCCCCAATCGTATCGTCTTCCATCAGGGCTTCGCTCAGGGGGCCCCGTCCTTCCGCATCCCGGACTATTCCCGCTTCTATCATGTCGTCGGAACTTACGACGGGACGGCCCAGCGCCTCTACGTCGACGGGAAGCTCGTGGCCGTGAAACACACCCCCGTTCCGCCGCGCGCTGGCGACGCACACCTCCTCATCGCGGGCGGCGTCTCCGACGCCCCTCGCTTCTCAAAGTGCCTCATCCGACGGGTGCGCCTCTACAACTACTGCCTTTCCCCTGACGAGATCGCAAGGCTCGCTGCCTCGTCCCTCGCGCCCACATTTTGACGCCCGCTTCTTGCCCCTTCAGGAAAAAACAGGGGAACGGGAAGAATTACCCCGGTTCGGGGAACTATACCTGGAGTGGCATGGCAAATGTGTCCCACCATACACCCCATAGGGGTTGCTTGTCTCCTGATGTCGCGACGTATAGAATGGCAAGAGTCCTGATCCCAAGCGGCCCCGATCGGACCATCGGTCCGTCCCCCATGAGCGAGAGGAAGAGCCTGGTGCGCTTACTGCATCCAGTTCGGTTCTCGTATCGTTCCTGCGCCTTGCCCATGTTCCTTTCTCTTGTTGCCCTGGTGGGGGGGTGCGGTGCCAAGGATTACGCCAGGCGCGCCGACAAGGAGGTCTATGGCATCATCGCCGAGAAGCAGCGCCGCGTCTTCGGCGAGGAACGCCCCTTCTCCATCGGCGAGCCCCTCCCCGAATCCCGCCCCGCGGACTCGACCGGCGACGCGCCCCCCGCCTTCGTCCCCCCCGCTTCCCCGCTTTCCCTTGAAGACGCCATGTCCATCGCCTTCCTCAACAACCGCGATTATCAGACCCGCAAGGAATCGCTCTATTCCAGGGCTCTTACCCTCACCTCCCGCCGACATGATTTCGCCGCCATTTGGGGTTCCTCTCTCGACCTCAGCGCCGAGCGCGACACTGCCAACGACACCTCCGGCGCCGTCGACTTCGGTCTCGGCTTCTCCCGTCTCCTCGCCAATGGCGCGCGCTTTTCCCTCGGCCTCTCCTCCGCACTCTCTCAGTTCTTCACCGGCAGCCCCGCTCGCGCCGCCTCCTCCGTCATCTCTGCTTCTATCGTCCAGCCCCTCCTGCGAAACGCCGGCCGGCTGGTCGCTACCGAGAGCCTAACCCAGGCCGAGCGCGACGTCCTCTACGAGCTCCGCTCCTTCGCCCGATTCCAGCAGACCTTCGCCGTCAGCGTCGCGTCCGAATACCTCCGCGTCCTCGAGCGCGAGCGCTTCGTCGAGAACGAGCGCCTCAACTACGAGAACCTCGTCGAGTCCACCGCTAGGATCAAAGCCTTCGCCGATGAAGGCTTGGTCCCCCAGTTCCAGTACGATCAGTCCCACCAGAGCGAGCTCTCCGCCCAGAACCGCTATGTCACCGCCAAGGAAAACTACGAGTCCGCCCTCGATAACTTCAAGATCACCCTGGGCATCTCCACCAGCGTCGCCATCAGCCTCGATTCCAACTTCTTGACCGCGCTCACCGAAGAGGGCCTGATCCACCCCGACGTCTCCCTCCCGGCCTCCATCGATACCGCCCTCCGGAAACGATACGACTACCTCACTGCTCGCAACCGCCTCGAGGATCGCCGGCGAAAGCTCGCCGTTGCGGCGAAGCAGCTCGGTCCCGAGGCCTCCCTCTCCCTCACCGCCGACGTCGGCACCACCGACAATACCGCCCTGCATTTCGACCTCGATAAGGAGGGTACCTACGGCGCGGACCTCGCTCTCGATCTCCCGTTGGACCGCAACAATGAGCGAAACGCGTATCGCCAGGCCATCATCGACCTCGAGCAGGCTGGACGCAGCCTGAGCCTGGCGGATGACCAGGTCAAACTCGAAGTCCGGGATGACTACCGCCGCCTCGGCCGCGCTCGGGAAACCTATCTGATTCAGCAGCAGAGCGTCAAGCTCGCCGAGAGTCGCGTCGAGAGCACCACCATCCTCCTCGAAGACGGCCGCGCCGAGACGCGGGACCTCCTCGAGGCCCAGTCCGCCTTGGTCAACGCTCGCAACGACCTCGCCTCCGCCGTCGTGGAACATACCATTGCTCGACTCCAATTCTATCGCGATATCGGTACACTGGATGTGGACGAACGGGCCCCCATAGAGGCGATTCGGCGGACGGAGAATCCTCCCGAAGAGCCTCCCGCCTCCGGGCCGCCCCCCGAACCCTCAAACTGACTGGAGAAGTGTCGTGTCACCCGCTTCCCGCTGTGTCCGCACCGGCCCCACGCTGGCCTCTCGCCTGCTCGCGCCCCTGGCCCTCCTTCTGCCCCTCGCCCTGCTCGTGATCCCGGCCTGTGGCTCACGTTCCGACGCCCAGAACGGCGCCACCTTCACCGTCAAACGGGGCAAGCTCACCGTCTCGGTGACGGAAGGCGGCAGCGTCGATGCCATCAAGTCCGTCAACATCGCCTCCGAGGTCGAGGGACAATCGCGTATCCTCACGGTCGTCCCCGAAGGCTCCTTCGTCAAGGAAGGTCAGGTCCTCGTCGAGCTCGACAGCGCCGACCTCCGCGACAGCATCACCGCCCAGGAGATCACGTTCCAGAACGTCACTTCCTCTTACGCCCAGGCCGCCAGCGCCTATGACATCCAGCTCAACCAGAACGAAAGCAATATCAAGGCCGCCGAGCTCAAAGTGAAATTCGCCGAAATGGACGTCCAGAAATACCTCGGCGAAATCTCGGGCGGACAGATGCACCTTGAGACCGCCTCCCGGCCCGCCGTCCAGGACCCCTCCCCCGACGCCCAGTCCCTTGCCCCCGCCACCCAACCCCAAGCCGGCCTCCAATCCCTCATCGAAAGCCCCGACCTCGGCGGCGAAGCGAGCCAGCGCCGCATGAAGCTCGAATCCGATATCGACCTCGCCAACGAGGAGTGCAAGCGCGCCCAGACGAGGCTCGCCTCTACACGGAAACTCTACGAGAAGAAATTCGTCACGACCACCGACCTCGAGGCTGACGAGCTCGCCCTCAAGCGCAGCGAATACTCCCGCGAACAGGCGACCGTCGCCCTGGAGATCTTCAAACAGTACGAGTTCCCGCGGCAGGTCGAGCAGCTCGTGAGCGACTATCACGAGGCCGAGCGCGACCTCGAACGCGTCAAGGCCAAAGCCGACTCCGAGCTCGCAAAGTCCAAAGCCGGCCTGTCCGCCGCCCAGCAGACCCTCCAGCTCCAGACCTCCAAGCTTGACAAGCTCCGCGACCAGCTTAAGAAAACCACCATCCGCGCCCGGCAGGATGGCATGGTCATTTACTCCTCGAGTTCCGACCAGTCCCGGCGAGGCTCCACCGGCGTCCTCATCGAGCCCGGCGCCACCATCCGCTATCAGCAGAATATCATCAGCCTCCCCGATACCTCCGCGATGAAAGTCGTCGTCAATGTCCATGAGGCCTCCATCGAGAGAATAAAAACGGGCATGCCCGCCGTCATCAGCGTCGACGCCTTCCCCGACCGGTCCGTCCCCGGCCGCGTCACCAAGGTCGCCGTCCTCGCCGACTCCACCATGGGCTGGCTCAACCCCGACCTCAAGACCTACAAGACCGAGGTCGCCCTCTCCGAGGTCTGGGAGGGACTCAAGCCCGGCATGAGCGCCCAGGTCCGCATCATCGTCGCCGAGCTCCCCTCCGTCCTCAGCGTCCCCATCCAGGCCGTCGTCACGCGCCGTGGACGAACCGTCTGCTACGTCCTGGCGAGCACCAAGCCCGTGGAAACCCCCGTCGAGGTCGGCTACATCAGCGACAGCTTTGCCGAGATCCGTTCCGGATTGAAGGAGGGTGATGTCGTTCTCCTGGCCCCGCCCGCTCCCCGGGAGGAAGAGAAAGCCAAAGAGCCCGGCGCCGAATCCCCGGCCCCCCCGGCCGCGACCACGACACCGCAAGCCGCGACCGAGAAACCACCCGCCGCCGCGCCCGAAACGCCCGCGCCCGACGCAGCGGCTCCTCGTGCTCCCGCCGATGACCGCGCTCCCGGCGAGCGACCCCGCGGCCAGGCGGGTCAAGGCCGCATGCGCATGGACCCCGAAAGGCTCGCCGAGATGCTAAAAACCATGACCCCGGAGCAGAAGAAACAGATGTTGGATCGCCTCAAAAGCCTCCCCGACGAGGAGCGCGCCAAGTTCGAGAAGATCCTCAACGATCCCGCCCTCAAGGAGTAGTCCCGAGCATGGCGATAGTCGAGTTGCGCAGCCTCTCCAAGGAATACCACATGGGCCCGGTCGTCGTCCCGGCCCTCCTCGATGTCGATCTCCAGTTCGACAGCGGCGACTTCGTCGCCATTACCGGCCCCTCCGGCTCCGGCAAAAGCACGCTCCTCAACCTCCTCGGTCTCCTCGACCAGCCGACCGCCGGCGAATACCTCCTCGACGGTACCGAGGTCGGCTCCCTCTCCGACGACCAGCGCTCCGAAGTCCGCTCCCGTCGCATCTCCTTCATCTTCCAGTCCTATAACCTCATCCCCCAGCTGTCCGTCATCGAGAACATCGAGATCCCCCTCTACTACCAGGGCTGGCACGCCTCCAAGAGCCACCGCCGCGCTAGCGAGCTCGCCCAGCTCGTCGGCCTCTCCGACCGCATCCACCATCGCCCCACTGAGCTGTCGGGCGGA
>JAZDKG010000125.1:0-37383 GCA_043803205.1 Planctomycetota bacterium | reverse complement strand
CCCTGAGGATAGTCCGCGACGAGGGCGAGCGCCCATCTTCCCTCGGAGCGCAGGGGTCCGGCGCGCAGCTCCCCGACATCCGAGGTCGCCGAGAGCTCGACGACGGCGTCGGGGAGCTCGAAGGAAACGCCCAGGCACGAGGTCCACTGAGGCAACGTCGCGGCCAGGGGGGTGGTGTGGAGCGTCCCGGCGAGGTCGGGGGCGCCGCTGCGCCGAAAGAAGTACTGCGCCCCATCGAGGCCGATGAGATCAAGGACGACGCGGAACTGAGCGGGGCGGACTAAGGCGTCCTCGGAGAGCGAAGCGGTCCAAGTGCAGAGGAGGCTGCGGTCGTTCAGGAGGAGCACGCGGCTGGTGATCGCGCCCAGGCGCTTGTCGCTGCGAGTCCCCTCAAGGAGCTTGCGGCCGTGGTCGTCGTGGACGTGCCAGACGCCGATCTGGGAGGAGGCGAAGAGATCCGCGACCTCGAGATCCGCCTCGGTGAGGAGGGGGACGCCGCCCCAGGAGACGAGCGGGATGCCCCCTGGGGTAAGGGTAAGGGGAGCGGGAGGCTGCGTCGGGACATCCGCCGACGCAAGGGGGGCGAGGAGGACGAGGCCAAGACACAAGGCGTAGATCGCACGTGCGCGCAAGGGACGCAACTCCAAGGGCGGCCGACCAAAGCGCATAGACGAAGGTATTTTACGCAACGTTCTTTGACGCGACAGGTTCAATTGCGTAGAATACGAGAAAGTCCGGGGGAGCGAAGATGTCGGCGGAAAGTCGGTATCCGGCGTATGCCGAGATCGTCGGGAGGCTGCGCAAGACCGCGGATGAGTGGAAGAGCGTGATCGTTGCGGAGGGACTTCTCTGCACGCTCGCCCTTATCTGCGGCGGGCTTTTCCTGCTCACGATGTTCGCAAGCCCGCTCCCGTCTCGCTCGCGCCTGGGAATCGCGATCGTTTTTCTATTCGGCCTCGCCGTCGTCGTGGCGCTGCGGGTGCTGCGGCCGCTTTTTCTGCCGAAGAGCGACGCGGAGGTCGCCCGGCGGATCGAGGAGGTCTTCCCCGACCTTGGGAACGTCCTCATCAACGCGGTGCAGTTAGCTGACGACAGAGAAGCGCGGGAGCCGGTGCTGGTTGGCCTCGCGATCGAGGAGAGCGAGAAGGTAAGCGCGGAGACGGACTTCTCGCGGGCCGTCTCGCGGAAGAACCTCAGGAGGATCGGGGGCGCCGCGGCGGTGACGGTCGCGCTCCTGGCGGGCTTCGCCTTCGTGGATCCGGCGCGCTTCGCGAACGGCCTGGAGCGGGTGCTTTTCCCGACGCGGCTCATCCCGGCGCTGGGGAAGGCGCGCATCGTCTCGGTCGACCCCGGGTCGACGAGCATCCTTGTGGGAGAGGCGGTGTCGTTCCGGGTGGTCGCGGAACACGACGACGAGTTTCATCCCGACTCATGGATCAGCTACCAGCACGAGGGGGCGCCGAGGCGTTCGATCCCGCTCGTCCGGGTGGGCGCAGAGTCGAACCTCGACGGGTCTCCCACCGGGAGGCAGATCTACAGCGCGGCCTACAACGAGGTGCTGAGCTCCTTCGACTACGACGTGAATATCGGCAAGACGGAGTCGGCGCCCTACACGGTGAAAGTGGTCGAGAAGCCCGGCGTCGCCCGGATCGACCTCGAGTACCATTATCCGGCCTATACGGGGCGGGAGGACACGCGGGAGGCGAACGCCTCAGGCGACATCAAGGCGCTGCGGGGGACGGAGGTGCAAGTCCTGATCGCGGCGAACAAGCCGGTGAAGAGCTGCGCGCTGGCGTATGCCGACGGGACAAACGAATTCCTCACGCGCGCGGAGGAGCGGACGGCCTGGCGGTCCCGGATCGTGGTCCGCGAGTCCAGCGCCTATCGCATCGTGCTCGAGGACGAGGACGGACACAGGAACGACCCTCCGGAACACACGATCACGGTGGTGGAGGATTCTCCGCCCAAGGTGGGGATCGCCAAGCCCGCCGACGCCGTCACAGCCGCACCCGGGAGCACCGTATCGCTCGTCGCGAAGGCGACGGACGACTTCGGGGTAACGGAGGGGGAGCTTCTAGCCAGGGTCAACGATGAGCCGGTCGATGAGACGTGGCGGGAGTGGACGGCGCTGCGCGGCACCGCGGTCGCGTTCGAGCATGAGCTCGTGATCGACCGCGAGCGGTTCCGCGCGGGCGACACGATCACCTACCACTTCGCGGCGAAGGACAACCGGCCGGGGGGGGCGCAGGAGGGGAAGAGCCCCCTGTTCACCATCAAGGTAGCCGAGCCCGAGAAGCAGATGCAGGAGAAGGTGGCGGCGTATGGGGAGTGGGAGAAGCTTGTGCGGGAGATCCTGCGGCGCGAGGAGGCCTGTCGGGCGAACGCCGCGGTCCTCCCGGAGGCGAAGCTCTACCGCGACCATCTGGGCGGGGTGCGGGAGGACCAGAGGGACATCCGGAACCTGACCTTGGCGGCGTCGGAGGGAATCGCGGTCGAGGACGACCACACGCGGCTCATCAAGAACGCGCTCTCCGGGATCGCCGGCAGGGAGATGCTGGACGTGATCCGGGACCTCAAGGGGCTGGAGGAGTACGCCAGCGACCCCGAGCGGTCGAAGGTGCCGCTGGTGGGGATCCTGGAGAAGCAGGACAAGATCATAGCGATCCTGAAACGGATCCTGGAGATCATCCCGAGGCTCATCGAGCGCACGCAGGAGATGCAGGAGAGCGAACGCGGGACGGACCTTCCGGACGACGTGATCGCGAAGCTCCGACAACTCGCCGACAAGCTCAAGGAACTCGTGGAAGAGCAGAAGAAGGTCATCGACCAGACGAAGGACCTCGCCAAGACGCCCCTGGACGACCTGACGGAGAAGGACCTCAAGTCGCTGGAGGACCTAGCGGCGATCGAGGACAAGTGGGAGAAGTTTCTGAAGGAGGCGCACAGCGACCTTTCGATGCTCCCGGAGCAGGACTTCACGAACCCGTCGATGCTGGACGAACTCGTGGAGACGTACTCGGAGATCGAGAAGGCGGAGGACGCGCTGACGAAGAAGGCGGCGAACATCGCGGTCCCGATCGAGCAGGCGGGCCTGGAACTGGCGGAGAGCCTGACGACGCACATCGAGAAGTGGCTGCCTGACACGGCGGACCGCGAGCGATGGTCGATGGAGGAGCCGCTGGAGGAGTACGACACGCCGATGGCGGAGCTTCCGGAACAACTCGAGGACATCGTCGGCGACCTCATGGAAGAGGAAGAGGACCTCTTCGACGAGATCGAGGACGTGACGAGCTCATGGTCGGACAGCATCGACAAGGGCGCCGGGTGGGACGCGATGGACGGCCCGATCAGCAACATGAGCGCCCAGGGCGTGACGGGGAACCGGCTCCCCAACTCGAGTGAGATCGGCGGACGGAGCGGGGAGGGGCGAACGGGGAAGGCGCACGGGGAGTTTGTGGAGAAGACGGCGACCGGCAAGGGAGGGCGCCGAACGCCCACCCGGCTCACGGCCGAGCCCTTCCAGGCGGGGGAGGTCCAGGACACGAGCCAGGAACCCCCCGGCGGGTCCACGGGCGGCGGGAAGGTCTCGGGCGCGGGAAGCGAAGGCCTCGAGGGCCCGGTCCCGCCGAACGTCCAGAAGAAGATGCAGGCGCTGCAGGGGAAGCAGGCGGTCCTGCGGAACAAGGCGGAGCAGATCGATCTCGGCTTCAAGGTCATCAACTACAACGCGAACGACATGAAGGTGGTGATCAGCGAGATGCGCAAGACGGAGCGGGATCTCGAGAGGGGGCAATACCAGAACGCGCTCCATCGGAGGAAAGTCATCCTCGAGGGGCTCCAGGCGACGAACATGTTCATGGGAGGGGAGGTGCAGGTCCGCAAGGACCGTACGTCGTCGCTCCCCAAGGAGCTCAACGAGGAGATTCTGGACGCCCGTCAGAACCAGGACGTTCCCCCGGGATACGAGGAACTGCTCCAAAACTACTTTGAGGCGGTGGTGCGGGAGTCGTCCCCCGCGGGCTCGAGCAAGTGACGGCGGCAAGCGGGCCGTTCTTGACAAGCACCGTCGAGAGGGTGATATTGCGCTCCCCGACGCGAAGGTAAAGGAGCCGCCATGCAATTCACGAACCCCCTCAAGGAGAAGCTCAAGCGCAACGAGTTCAATTTCGGCGGATGGATCCAGATCGGTCACCCGTCGATCGCGGAGATGATGGCGGACGCGGGGTTCGAATGGCTGTGCATTGATACCGAGCACGGTGCGATCGACCTGGAGACGTGCGTCGGGATGATGCAGGCGATGCGGGGCACAGCATGCGTGCCGCTGGTGCGGCTCCCCATGAACAACCCTTTGTGGATCCGCCGGGTGCTCGACGCGGGGGCGGCAGGGATCATCGTGCCGCTCGTGAACAGCGCGGAGGAAGCGGCGCTGGCCGTTCAGTACGCGAAGTATCCGCCCATGGGGATCCGCGGGATCGGGATCGCGAGGGCGCACGGGTACGGGCCGGCCTTCAGGGACTACGTCGAGCAGGCGAACGACTACACGATCGTCATCGCGCAGATCGAGCACATCCGCGCGGTGGAGAACATCGAGGCGATCCTGGACACCGAAGGGATCGACGGCGTGTTCGTCGGCCCGTACGATCTCACGGGGTCGATGGGGCTCTTAGGCCAACTATCGCACCCGAAGGTGGTCGAGGCGCTGGAGCACGTGGTGGCGGTCTGCCGCACGCGGAACAAGCCCGCGGGCACGCACGTGGTGGCGGTGGACCCCGACGAGATTCCCCTGCGGCGCAAGCAGGGGTTCACGATGATCGCGCTGAGCCTCGACGGGCTGATGCTGCTGGCGGGGTGCAAGAAGATGATCGAGGCGGCGAGAAGCGCCAAGACGGCATAGAGAGGCGCATGGTCGGCGCGGCGCGGGGGTCGAAGATGGGAGGGGACGGAGTGGCGACGCCCCCGCGGGCCTTTACCCTGATCGAACTCCTGGTCGTGATGACGATCATCGCGCTCCTCATCGGGCTTTTGCTGCCGGCGTTAGCGAGGGCGCGGGAGGAGGCGCGCAAGACCCAGTGCCGGAGCAACCTGCGCCAAGTCGGCATGGGGATGATCCTTTACGCCAACGACAACAAGGGGTATTTCCCGGCGCTGGGCGGGATCTCGAACAACGCGTATGCGAAAGGGGGCCTGGACTACCAGAACTCCATCGACCGCGCATCGCATTATTACTATCTGACGGCGCAGCCGCAGTTGTCTCTAACGAACCGTCCAGCGGGACGCTGGGCGAGGCCGAACGGCCTGGGGCTGGTCCTCACGGGCGGATACCTGACGCGCAAGGGGGCGGCGACGCTGCAATGCCCCAGCCGGACCTTTCCCGAGTTCTCGAGCACCTACGCCTACGACGTGACGAACCACAAGCGGCAGATGGCCGCGCGCGCCTTTGACGCCTCGGAGCCATTCTTCTCGAGCGAGGGGACCGTGTGGCTGTCCACGAACAGCGCTAGCGCCTACAGCGATTTCAACGACGTGGGGATGATCAGTCGCTGGTACGGGGGAGGTCTGGACTGGACGTCGGCGGACCCCGGAGGGTATCTCCCGGAAGCGCAGGAATGGGCCGGCGAGAACGGCGCCGTCCAGGACGCGGGGTGTCCGGCGAGCCAAGGCCGACCCAACCGCTGCCGCCTGTGGGGGGTCCTATTCGCTACGACAGCCGACGAAACTGAACGAAGCCCCCTATACGATTCCCGCCGACGCGATGCCCCAGGAGCAGTATGCGGGCCGAGCGGTCGTGAGCGACTGGCTGTCCGGGTACAACGGGGACTTCGATATCGCGCGATGGGACCGGATCCACTACGCGAACCACGACCGGGCGTTCAACGTGCTGATGGGTGACGGGTCCGTGAAGACCTTCAGCGATTCGGCCGCCGCGGTCCAGCAAGAGATCTACAAGTGCTCCTGCGCGAAGTATGCGTATGGCACCCCGGGACAGGTTGCGGTCAGCCCGTTCCGGTTCGCCGACGGGTACTACCTCGAAGAGCACGTCTGGCGGCTGTACTTCGACGGGCTTTACGTGCAGGACTGAGCGGGGCCGGACGGACCACCCGAAGCCCGCGCGCATTTCGGAGGACAAAGAAAGCGGCCCCTCCGCCGCGTGCGGGCGAAGGGGCCGATGTTAGGCGAGGCGTCGCGGGGCGCTAGCCCGCGAGGGTAACGAGGTACGCGGCCCCCAGCTTGTCGATGTGGTCCTTCACGTTCTCGAAGTAGCTGAGATGGTCTTCCTCGTCCTTGAGGAGTTTCTCGAAGAGCTCTTTGGAGATCTGGTCACGCGCCTGAGCGCAGGCGACGGAGGCTTCGTTGTACATCTTGATCGCCTGCGCTTCGAGGGCGATGTCGGTCTTGAGCATGTCGGGGATCTCCTGTCCCTTCTTGATCTGGCCGTCGGGCTTGGTGATGGGAGTCCCCTTGAGGAACAGGATGCGCTCGGCGAGGGCCTCGGCGTGTTTCATCTCCTGGATGCCGATCTCTTTGAGTTTAGCGGCGAGCTTTCCGAAGTCGCCGTCCTCGAGCTCGTAGTGCTGCCCCAGGTACTGGAGGATCGCAGTGAGTTCCCGCGCGCGCGCTTCGTTCAGCAGATCAATAACTTTCTCGCTCATGGCTTCTCCTCCCTCAAAGCTGTCCCGTGAGGATTCATCTAGACGAGATCACCGGTGTCCAAGGATACTATATCACCCGGTCGAAAAAGGGTCAAGGAGCAAAGACGGAGAATCTGGGCCCCAGTCGGCCGCGCCGGAGGGGAAGTGGGCCGTCGGCGCGGAGGCCGGCCGCGAGAAGGACTTGCTTTCCCGAGCCCCAATGCCGACAATGAGAGTGACCAAACACCGCCTTTGGGAGACAAGGAATGGGCTATACGCTGATCGACCTTTTCAACAAGGGGGGGCTTTTGATGTGGCCGCTGCTCCTGTGCAGCATCCTCGCGGCGGCGGCGATCATCGAGAGATCGGTTTTCTTTTTGAGGATCCGGCAGAACTTCCGGCGGTTCGTGGCGGACCTTGTGGCGCTGGTGGCGAACCGCCGGCTCCAAGCGGCCAAGGACTTTCTGCGCAACCGGCCCGATCCGGCGTCGGTCATCTCCGGGGCGATGCTTGCGAACCTTGACCTATCGGCGTCTTTGCGACAGGAGGTGATGCAGCGCGTGGGGGATGAACAGGTAACGCGGCTGAACGCACGGGTGGGGCTGCTATCGACGCTGGCGCACCTGTCGCCGCTGCTTGGGCTTTTCGGGACAGTGACGGGGATGATCCGGGCGTTCCGCCAGATCGAGGCGCTGGGGGGCTTGGCGGACGTGGCGGCGCTAGCTGGAGGGATCTGGGAGGCGCTTCTGACGACGGCATTCGGGCTCACGATCGGGGTGCCGGCGGCGGCCGCCTACCACTACTTTGAGAATCTCGCGGCGCGGCGCGCCAGCGAGATGCAGAGCATCGTGAGCATTCTCAATGAGACCCTGGGGATCGAGCCGGGTGATCTCGAGGTGGCTGGACGTCCCGTGCAGACGGTCGGAGAACCGGACGATGCTCAGATTTAAGCAGACCAAGAGACCGGGCCTGGGGATCGACCTTACCCCGATCGTGGACATGGTCTTCCTCCTTCTCATCTTTTTCATGCTCTCGAGCTCGTTTCTCCAGCCGTCGATCCGTCTGGAGCTTCCGAGCGGGACGAACACGGACAAGGAGAAACGGCAGGAGATCATCATCACGGTCGACCGGAACGAGAACATTTACGTGAACCTGGAGAAGGTCACGCTCCAGACGCTGGGGCTCAAGCTCCAGGAGAAGATGGCGGAATCCGGGGAGCGCTCGGTGACCTTCCGGGGAGACCGGCGGATCCGATACGAGATCTTCATAAAGGTTGCGGACATCGCCAAGAGCGTCGGGGCCACGACCATCAACGCCGCCCACCAGATCGAGGGCGTCGAATGAGAGACCTCGCCTACCTGTGGGAAGAGGAGAAGCATCTCGAGGACCGCTTCGCGATCTTCGTGGTGGTTTCGATCATTCTGCACGCGGCGCTAATCCCCTTCTGCGTCGGGGCATCAAGGGCGATCGACCTCAAGGTGAAAGACGTCCAGCCCAAGCCCGCGATCGGGGGGGAGTCCCCGCATCGGGCGGTGCTGTTCAGCACGCGGAAGGTGGAACCCGAGAGGCCGGCATTCCAGCCCCGCATCGTTCCGACGACGACGGTGCGACAGGAGCAGCTGCCGAAGGCGCCGCGGCATCCTCAGATGCAGGCCCCTCCGGAAAAGGCCCGGGAGACGCAGGAGCCTCCCGTCCCGCCCGAGCAAGCGAGCGAGACGCAGGCGCTGCTGCTGGAGACACCGGAGGCTCCCACGAAGGAGCTTCCAACCGTGACGGAGCACCAGCCTACGGCGCTCCCGGAGGAGCCGTGGGTGCCCGTGCGCGAGAAACACGTCCTCTTAGCCCAAAAGGCGCGAGACGTGGAACGTCGTTTCGCGCAGGAGCAGCCCAGACGCGAGCTTCATCCCAAGCGCAGTCTGCTCTCCGATCCCGTGCCGTCGGAGAAGCCGCAGATCCCCATCCTCGACACGCCGGTGAGGCTGGCCGAGATCGACCTCCCGCGGATCATGGCCGGGTCGCCCGGGGAGGCTTCATCGCCTGGCAAGGCACGGGAGGCCAGTCTTGAAGCAAGGATATCCTCGGCGTCGGCGTCGGAGCACGCGCGCGCGGCAAGCCTGAGGGCGCTCCTGCCCCTGCCCGGCCTGAGCGTGCCGCGCGTTCCTTTAGAGGGGATCGGGGAGCTGCCGGAGGGCTGGACGCGGGAAGGGCTGGACGCGTACAAGGCGGCGCTCCAGGAGATGCTCAAGAAGGTGCGCTACTATCCTCGGCGGTCGCTGCTGAAGGAGGAGCAAGGCGTCGTGACGCTGCGTTTCGTCCTGGACCGGACGGGGACTCTGGAAAACGCCTACGTGCACATGTCGAGCCAGCATCCGCTGCTGGACTCGGCGGGTATGGACATGGTGCGGAAGGCATCGCCGTATCCGCCCTTTCCGTCGAAGGTGAGATCCCAGAGCATTCTGTTCGAGGTGGACATCATCTTTTCTATCGGAGGTTAGGTCCGTGCGCCGATCGATCGCGGGGGTTTTTCTCGGAGTCGGCATCCTCGCTGCGACAGCGGCGGGCGCGGACATCTGGAAGGACCCGGCATTCCAGAAGCTCTCGAAGGCGATCGAGCTTTTCAACGCCAAGGAGTTGGACGGCGCGGAGAAGCTGGCGGGGGAGTCCCTATCGCTGTATCCGGACAACATCCTCGCGCACTTCCTTGTCGGGGAGATCTCGCTGGAGAGGGAGCGGTGGGGGGACGCGGCCAAGCACTTCAAGCGGACCACGGAGCTGTACCCGAAGTTCGCACAAGGGTACACCAAGGCGGGGATCGCGCTGGCGGCATTGAAGGACTACGCGAACGCGCAGGCCGCGTTCCAGCAGGCGCTGTCGCTCGCGGGCGAAGACACGGAGGCGCTCAAGGGGCTGGCGCTCTGCACGGGAGAGCTCGGGAAACTGGGACTGGCGATCGAGTACTACCAGCAGGTGCTCACCAAGCTGGGTGGGAAGGACATCGAATCGCTCCTGGCGCTCGTCAACCTGTACGAGAAGTCGGGGGAAGTCCGGGAGGCGATCCGCACCCTCAAGTTCCTCATCTCCATCGAGAAGACGCCCGAGCGCGTCAAGCGTCTGGGGGTCCTCTATTTCAACGACAAGAGCTACGAGGACGCGATCCCGCTTCTGGAGGAGCTGGCCGGCGGCGGGCATGCGGACGCGGACGTCCTCTACTGTCTGGGGATGAGCCGGTACGCCCTCGGGAACAAGGACGGCGCGATCGAGGCGCTCCAGAAGGCGATCGCGACGGAGCCGTCGTACCTGGAGGCCCACTACAATCTCGCGGTGGTCTACCTCGAGAAGAAGCTCGTCCCCCACGCGATCGCGGAACTGGAGAAGACCGTCCAGATCGACCCGACGTTCGTGAAGGGGTATCGGACCCTCGGGCAGATCCACGAGCACTACCGATACGACATCGAGGAAGCGAAGCACTGGTACGCGCTGGCGAAAGAAGCGGAGGCGGCGGCCGCCAGCAGGCCCGCCTCGCAGCCGGCGCAGACCCAGCCGGCGGCAAGCCAGCCGAGCTCTTAGGCGCCCCGCGTCATACGTTCGGCGACGAACGCACGGGTCCGCCGCGCAGCGCCGCCATGGGCGAGCCTATCCAGGGAGAACTTTGCAGACCGTGTCCTGCTCCCGCGCGTGTTCCTTGACGCGGATGCCCACGCTCTGGCCCGAGTGGGCGACGGACACGGCGTCGTGCTCGATCTGCATGGACTCCACGGTCTGGGTGAAGTCGCTGGTGTGTCCGGTGACGTGGATCACATCGCCGACGGACAGGGTGTCCGAAAGCTGGACGGCGGCGACGCCGACGCGCCCGAAGTAGTGGGTGACCTTTCCGACTTCTTTCTCCGCCATTTCAGGTTCCCTCCATTTGCGCTACCCCGTGCGACGCCCACGGGCCTCTCGTCCCAAGGATACCACGGAAGCGCCCGGGCGCCAAGGGAGCCGCATTTCTTGACACCCCCCCGGCGAGAGGTAGAATTCATGCGCGACCAGCCCCGGGGACGGTCGAATGGAGCGAACGAGGCCGTGTGGAACTATTCGGAGAAGGTGCGGGAGCATTTCCTGAACCCGCGGAACGTCGGGGTGCTGGAGGACGCAGACGCCGTCGGGGAGGTGGGCAACATCCAGTGCGGGGATTCGCTGAAGCTATATCTGAAGGTGCGGGACGGTCGGATCATGGACGTGAGATTCCAGACGTACGGGTGCGCCAGCGCGATCGCGTCGAGCTCGGCGCTGACGGAGCTGGTGAAGGGAAAGACGCTGGACGAGGCGCTGGCGATCACCAACGAAGACATCGCGGCGTACCTGGGCGGGCTCCCGGAGGAGAAGATGCACTGCAGCGTGATGGGATGGGAGGCGCTGGAGAAGGCCATCGCGCACTACCGCGGGGAGGTGGACGCGATCGAGAAGGAGCAGGAAGGCGAGATCGTCTGCAAATGTTTCGGGGTGACGGACAAGACGATCGAGCGCGTGGTGCGGGACAACCACCTGAGCACGGTGGAACAGGTCACGAACTACTCGAAGGCGGGGGGCGGATGCAAGAAGTGCCACGGTGAGATCCAGAAGATCATCGACCGGGTGCGCGGGGTGGCGCCGGCGGGGGAGGAGGCGCCGGAGAGGCGGCCGCACATGACCAACATCCAGCGCATCCGGCTGATACAAGACACAGTCGAGCGCGAGATCCGGCCGGCCCTGCAGACCGACGGGGGGGACATCGAGCTGGTGGACGTAATCGGGGACCGGGTGCTGGTGGCGCTGCGGGGCACCTGCGCGGGATGTCCGAGCGCCACTCTCACGCTCAAGAGGATGGTGGAATCCAAGCTCCGGGAGTTCGTCGATGAGGCGGTCTCGGTCGAGGAGGCGCGCCCGTGACCGTCATCTACATGGACAACAACGCGACGACGCAGGTGGCGCCGGAGGTCTTCGAGGAGATGCGGCCTTATTTCTGCGACCTCTACGCCAATCCGTCGAGCATGCACAGCTTCGGGGGGCGGGTGCAGAGAAAGATCGACGAGGCGCGAGAGAGGGTCGCGCAGTTCCTCGGGGCGCAGCCATCGGAGATCATTTTCACGAGCTGCGGGACGGAGAGCGACAACACGGCGATCCGGGGGATCGTCGACGCCGCGCCCGACCGGCGTCACGTCATCACGACGCGCGTGGAGCATCCCGCGGTCCTGAACGTGGCGCGCTACCTTGCGGAGAAGGGATACGCGGTCACCGAGCTGGGGGTGGACTCGGAGGGTCGACTCGACCTCGACGAGCTGCGGGGGGCGCTGACGGACCAGACGGCGCTTGTCTCGATCATGTGGGCGAACAACGAGACGGGCGCGATCTTCCCGGTGGAGGAGATCGCCCGGATCGTGAAGGAGCAGGGGGCGGTGTTCCACTGCGACGCCGTCCAGGCGGCGGGGAAGATCCCGATCGACATGTCGGGGAGCGCGATCGATCTCTTGAGCATCTCGGGGCACAAGCTGCACGCGTCGAAGGGGGTGGGAGTCCTGTACGTCCGGCGAGGCACGCGGATTCGTCCGCTCCTGATCGGGGGGCACCAGGAGCACGGCCGCAGGGGCGGGACGGAGAACACGGCGTCGATCATCGGGCTGGGGAAGGCCTGCGAGATCGCCGCCGATTCCCTCGAAGAGGAGGCCGTCCGGGTGCGGGGGCTGCGCGACAGGCTGGAGCGGGAACTCCTAGCGCGATGTCCCGAGACCGGTCGCAACGGGGGGGCGACCGAACGCCTGCCCAACACGAGCAACCTCGCGTTCGCGTACGTGGAGGGGGAGGCGATCCTGCTTCTCATGGACGAGCACGGCATCTGCGCCTCGAGCGGATCGGCGTGCACCTCCGGGAGTCTCGAGCCTTCGCACGTGCTACGGGCGATGGGCGTGCCCTACACGATGATCGGCGGCTCCGTCCGCTTCAGCCTCAGCCGGTACAACACGGACGCGGAGGTGGACCAGGTAGTCGCGGTCGTGCCGTCGATCATCGAGCGCCTGCGGCAGATCTCCCCGTTTGCCAAGACCTAGGGCGCGAGGCGGCGGCAGTCACGGAAAGGCAACTCGCCAGCGGCTTCGGCACGCGTATAATGTCCGGAGCTTGACGACGACGTTCGGGGCGCACACAGGACGGAGAGAGTCGTGTACCGCAGACGCAGCCTGGGGGGGCTGATCCTCGACGTGACCCTCACGATCATCGTGGTGGTCCTCGTGCTGGTGTTTCTTCTGCTTCTCACCACGAGGCACATCCCGCGCGAGTACCTGGAGACGCTCAACATGCCCCGCGAGACGAAGGCACGCCTAGCCAACGCCTTCATCTCGGACGTATGGCTGCTGACGGAGAAGCAGGACAACAACGACCCCTTCGAGCTCAGCATCAGCGACGACGAGATCAACGCGTATCTCCTCGGGGGGCTGGTGTCGCTGCGCGAGTTCGTTCCGCCGGACATCGCCAACCCGCAGATCCATTTCGAGAAGCGGGCGGTCGTCCTCATGGGGACGGTGAAGCCGCGGAACTTCCATCCGATGGTCATCTCCATCTACTGCCGACCCCGCGTGGCCTACGACGGACGACTCAAGCTCGACGTTGACAAGGTCAGGGGGGGGCTCCTGCGCATCCCGCTGGCGCTCGTCGGGAACGTTCTCTCGGGGCTTGATCAGATCTCCCTGGTCTTGCCGAACGTCGAGATCGTCCCTTCCCCCGGACGAGTGCTCATCTACCGGGACGGCAAGTGAGGCGCATGGTGGGCGGGTTCCGACCGTTTCTCGGCATCGCGGCGGTGGTCGCGCTCTTGGCGGCGCGCGCTTCCGGCGACGTTGTGGAGATGAGGAACGGGAGGAGTCTCGAGGGGACGGTCGTCGAGGAGACGGAGTCCCGGATCGTGCTGCGCGTCGGCGACGGGACGGTTTCGATCGACCGCGGCGAGATCCTGCGGGTGGTGCGAACGCCCGCCCCCACGAGCCGCAGGGCAGTTGCCGGGCGGCTCATCGCCGCCGGGGATTACTCCAAGGCCATCGAAACTCTCAAGGGGCTGATCGAATCCCACCCCGAGGACCGCACGCTGCGAACCCAGCTCTCCCATGCGTACGCGAGGCTCATTTCCTCGCAGACAAGGGCGAGGAGGTACTCGCGGGCGCGGGCAATCGCCAAGGAAGCCGAAGCGCTCCGGGCGCAGAGCCCGGAGCTATCGCGGGCGCTCGACGACCTCGAGAAGGTCTCGCGCGAGCTTGAGACGGCGGAGCAGCAGGCGAAGGCGCTCCTCGCCGCAGGCCGGGCGGCCGAGGCGACGACGGTGTACGAGGGTCTCGAGTATCGAGATCCCGAGAACGCGGCGCGGTATCGCCGCGACGCCGCGGAGGCGCTGCTGGCGCAAGCGGAAACGCTGTTCGCCATGCGCCGCTACGACGAGGCCGCGCAGACCTACGTGCTCCTTCCCCGGTATGATCCAGCGCTTTTCCAACGGGTCCAGGACCGCTTCGTCTACGCGCGTCTCGTCCCGATCACCGAAGAGCTCTCCCGCCGCAACGGGGACCTCGGGAGCGACTGGCCGTCCGCGGCGAAGACCCTCGTCGAGATCCTGGATCTCGTACCGAACAACCCGCACGCCCTTTTCACCCTGGGGCTCTACCGCGAGAGCCAGCGCGACTACCGCGAGGCGCTGCGGCTCTACGGGCTGGTGCTCGGGCGCGCCTTCCGCTACGAGGGTCCGGTCCAGGTCGCCGACGTCCGCCAGGCGGCGGGGCAACTGCTTGCGCGGCTTAGCCTGGTTGTCACGACGGAGGAGGAGAGGGAGCTTTTCGCCGCCGTCGACCGGGAACACGCGGGGACGCTCACCTCGTCCCATTTCCGCGTCCACTACTACAACGAGGAGCTCGCCCGCCGCGTCGCCAACGCGGCGGAGATCTCCCTGTCGAACGTCCGGGCCACGCTTTCAGGCGACTCCTCCGACGACGCGTGGCCCATGCTGTGCGACATCTACCTCCATCCGGATCAGGACACATACCGGCAGAGGACCGATGAGCCGCCGTGGGCGACGGGCGTCTCCTCCTACAAGAAGGTGAACGGAGAGCTGCGTTCAATGTCCATATCGACCTTCCAAGCGGCCCCCGCGCTGCTTCAAAACGTCATCCCGCACGAGGTGGCGCACACGACGTTCTCGGCGCTGCTGGGCTGGCCGGACCGCTCCTATTCCTGGATCCAGGAGGGGGTCGCCCTTCACGGCGAGCCGGCCTTGCGGCGGGAGTATTTCGCGCGCGTGATCCGGGCCAAACGGGAAACCGAAGGCCTCATCCCGCTCGACTCCCTTGTCGCCGCGCAAGGATACCCCGATCAGGAAGAGATCGACGTCTTCTACGCGGAGAGCTTCTACCTGACGGAATACCTGCTCACGGTCGCGGACCCCGGGCGCTTCTTCATCCCGTTCGCTCAAGCGCTGTCGACGGACGGATTTGATACGGCGCTGGCGGCGCACTTCGGGGTGGACCGGCTGGCGCTGGCGAGGCAGTGGGAACTCTACCTGGAGAAGGTCGCCCGGAGCGCAGAACCGGCCTCCGCATTACGACCGTAACGCGGATGCGATCGCCAGCACACCCAGCGGCACGAGGTAGAAGGCGAACCGTCCGAGCTTTCCCCGCCGGATGAGTCTCAGGACGAGGAAGAGAGCGCCGAAGCCGACGAGGGAGGCGGCAGCGGCAGCGGCGAAGACCTCGCCTCCTTCCTGCCCGAGCCCACCCTTGAAGAGCCCAAGCGATTCATAAAGGGCAGCCGCAAGGATCGCGGGAATGCTGAGCAGGAACGAGAAGCGCGCGGCCAGGCCCCTTTCCATTCCCACGGCGAGGCTGGCGGAGATCGTCGCCCCGGATCGGGAGATGCCCGGAATGGCGGCGATCCCCTGGACCGTTCCCACGAGGAGGGCGTCGGTCAGCCTCACGTTGAGGATGCCGCCGGCCTTCCCTTTCACGCGGTCCGAAAGGAGGAGCATGACGGCCGTCAGGATGAAGAAACCGCCCACGGCGGGCGCGGAACGAGGGCCGGCGAAGAGCGCGTCCAGGAGGTACCGCTTGAGGAGGAGGGCGACGACGCTCGTCGGGACCATGCCGGCGACAAGGAGGGCGAACAAGCGCACCTCCTCGTCGGTCCGATAGGCGGCGAGAAAGCCCGCGGGACGCCCAAGCATCTTGCCCAGGCCGCGCAGCACGCGCGCGACGTCCTTTCGGAAGACGACGAACACGGGGACGAGGGTGGCCACGTGAAGGATCACAAAGAAGAGGAGCGCCTTGTCCATGCTTTCGAGGCGCTCGGGCGAAAGGAGGAGCCGACCAAGCTCCAGGTGGCCGGAGGAACTGACGGGGAGGAACTCGGTGATCCCCTGAATGACCCCGAGCACGATCGCTTGCAGCACCGACATTGACGGCTACCCCGTAACGAAGCTGACGATCTGGGTCGCGACGTTGGCCATGAGGCCCGCCGCTAGATCATCCGCCATTACCCCGATCCCATGCGGGAGGGTTTCGAGAAACCTGCACGGAGGCGGTTTCAGGATGTCGAACGCCCGGAACAGCACGAGCGCGAGCACCCCCAACCAGAATCCCGCCTGCGCCGAGGCGATGGGCAGGAACGAGATCGCAAGGAGCGTTCCCGCCACTTCATCGAGCACGAAGGAGGGAGGGTCCTCCTCGCCGAAGTCTTCGAACGCATGTCTAGCGAGTATCGCCCCCAGCCCCGCGACGCCGACGGCAAGCACGCCCAGCACCCATGAAGGCGCATCCGCCCGGACGATCACGACGGCGAGCGCCCAAGCGCAGATGGAGGCGGCCGTCCCGGGCGCGACGGGCAAGCGCCCGATATAGAAGAACGTCGCCAGCGCTCTACGCATCGGGGGCGTCCCTGTAGAAGGTCCGCCAGGTGAAGAGGTAGATGAGGCCGCTCGCCAGCGTGGCGAGGGTGGCCACATAGACGAGCGCGACGCCGACCGTTCTCGCCTTCGGCCACCAGGGGGCCTCGCGCCAGTTGGCCAGGGCGAAGATCGTGTATGCGATCGCGAGGGACTGGAGAAACATCTTGAGCTTGCCGAGGACGTTCGCCGCGAAGACCTTCCGCTGCGATTCCGCGAAGGACCGGACGGCCGTCACCAAGAGCTCCCGGCCGACGATCACGAGCACCATCCAAGCGCGGACGTAACCGACTTCGCTGTTGGCAAGGAGGAGGATGAACGCCCCGCAGACCAGGATCTTGTCCACGAAGGGATCGGCCACCCGCCCAAAGGAGCTCGTAGCCTTGAGGTGCCGCGCAAGGTATCCATCGAGGATATCCGTGAGCCCGGCGACCACGAAGATCACGAACGCGGCGTTGAGCGAAGCGCGCGTCCCGAGGGAAAGAGTGACAAAGAACACCAGCGCCAGGAGCAGGCGAGAGTTCGTAATGAGGTTCGGAAGGTGTCGGTGCGTCATGCCCCGCCTCCACCCACGCTCTCCGCGGCGAGGTCGTATCCCCGCGCATTCGAAATCCTGGCCTGCACGAAATCGCCAGGCGACGCGTTCGATCCCGAGATCAGAATCACCGGGTCGGCGTCCGGCGCCTCACCGTAGGACCGACCGATCCGCACGCCATCCTTGTCCACGTCGTCGACCAGGACCTCGAGGGTCCGGCCGACCATCGCGCGGTTGCGCTCGAAGGCGATCTCCTGCTGCACGCGGAGGAGACGGTCCCGGCGGGCGGAGCGCACGTCCTGGGGAACCTGCGCGGGCATCCCCGCCGCGGGCGTCCCCTGCTCCGGGGAGTATGCAAAGACGCCCAGGCGGTCGAAGCGCAGCTCGCGCACCGCGCGTTCGAGGGCCTCATAGTCCTCGTCCCGCTCCCCCGGGAAGCCGACGATGAAGGTTGTGCGCATCACGACACCCTGGACACGCCTGCGGATCGTTTCGACCAGGCGGCGGATCGCCGCCGAGTCCACCTTTCGTCCCATCCTCTCCAGCACGGCGTCGCTCACGTGCTGCAGCGGAAGGTCCACGTATCGCAGTATCTTGCCATGGGAGGCGATGGTGTCAATGACCGCGTCGTCGACGTGGGCGGGGTGCATGTAGAGAAGGCGGATCCAGCGCACCTTCTCGACCTCGACCAGGCGATTGAGGAGCTCGGGGAGCATCCGCCTCCCTGCGCGGTCCACGCCGAAGTTGGTGATATCCTGCGCGACGACGATGATCTCGCGGGCGCCGTCGTCAGCGAGATGCCGCGCCTCGAGGATGATTTGGTCGATCGGGCGGCTCGTCAACGCTCCCCGCACCGTGGGGATGACGCAGTAGGAACAGCGGTTGTCGCAGCCTTCCGCGATCCTGAGGTACGCGTAGTGCCTGGGGGTGAGCCGCAAGCGCGGTGGCACCGACTCCCGAGGGCTTGCGCGCCCTCGGCCGGCAACGCGCTCCAGGATGCGCATGACCGTCGCCGAGTCGAGCACGCCGTAGACGGCGTCCACTTCCGGGAACTCCGCGAGGAGCGACTTCCCGTAGCGAGCGCCCATGCAGCCGACGACGAAGAGCCACCGGCAGCGGCCGTCCTTCTTGGCGCGGGCGGCCTCGCGGATCGCCTCGCGGCTTTCCGCGTCCGCGTCGCGGACGAAGGTGCAGGTATTGACTATGGCGCAATCCGCGTCGCGGGGATCAGAGGTGAACGTCGTGCCGGCCATGCCGAGCTGGGCGAGCGCCTGTTCGGAATCAATAAGGTTCTTGACGCACCCCAGGCTGTAGAGCGCGATCACCGGCTTTTTCATTCAAGCGGGCCTTCCCCCGTCGGCTGCGCGGTCTCGATGGAAGCCTGGAGTTCCTCGGGCGTCATGAGGACCTCGCGGGCCATGCTGCCCTTGTATTCACCGACGACGCCCCCGTCGTACATGAGGTCGATGAGCCGTGCCGCCCGGGTGTATCCGACGCCGAGGGCGCGCTGCAGGAGGGAGACGCTGCCGCGACCGCTCTCGACGATGAGGCGCAACGCCTCGTCGTAAAGCTCGTCCTCCTCACGGGGATCGACATCGGACTTCTTTCTTGCCTGGACGAGCTCGGGGTTGTACTCGGGCTGTCCGCCGGTCTCGATGCAGGCTTCGAGGACCCGTCCGATCTCCTCCTCGCTCACGTAGGTTCCTTGGGCCCGGACGAGCCGCGCGGTGGCCGGAGGGAGGAAGAGCATGTCCCCTTCTCCCAGGAGCTTTTCGGCGCCGTTCTGGTCGAGGATGGTGCGACTGTCGACTTTCGCGGAGACCTGGAAGGAGATGCGCGCCGGCAGGTTACTCTTGATGAGACCCGTGATCACGTCGACGGAGGGGCGCTGGGTCGCCAGCACGACGTGGATTCCGACCGCGCGCGACTTCTGCGCCAAGCGGGTCACGTGCTCTTCGACCTCTTTCGCCGCGACGAACATGAGGTCTGCCAGCTCGTCCACGAGGATCAGGATGTGGGGAAGGTGGTATGGGACATCCGTGTCCTCCTCCTCATCGTCGACGCCGAGCCTTCGGCGGATCTCCTCCTTGCTCAGGCGATTGTAGCTGCGGATATGCTTGACCCCGGCGCGGGAGAGGAGGACGTACCGCTCGTCCATTTTGTTTACCGCCCAACCCAACACCTCGGCGGCCCGCGTCATGTCCGTGACCACGGGACACATGAGGTGCGAGATCCCGCCGAAGGAGGAGAGCTCCACCATCTTGGGATCGATGAGAATGAACTTGACCTCGTCCGGCCGCCGGGTCATGAGAACGCTCATCACGACCGAGTTCAAGCACACGCTCTTGCCGCTGCCGGTGCAGCCGGCGATCAAGAGGTGAGGCATCTCCGTAAGGTCGAAGATGAGCGGCACACCCGCCGCGTCCTTTCCCAGAAAGAAGGGCACCTGGAGCTTGTGCAACTTGGACTCGTCCGCCGTCGTCATAAGCTCCCGGAGGCGGACGATCGCCTTCATGGCGTTGGGCACCTCCACCCCCACGGTTCCCCTGCCGGGGATCGGGGCGACGACACGCACGGACGGAGCCTTGAGCGCCATGGCGATGTCGTCAGAGAGGCTGTAGACCCTCTGCACTTTCGTTCCGGGGGCAAGCGCGAGCTCGTACTGCGTGATCACGGGACCGGTCTGGACGCTGACGACCTGCGCGACGATGCCGAAGTCGCTGAGCGTTCGCTGGAGTTTCTCCGCCTGCTCCCGAACGATGCCGGAGAAGTGGGACCGGTCCACGACCTCCGGGAAATCCAGGAGGTCGACGCTGGGAAGCTCATACTCCCCGTCGGGCCTGGAGGTCAGAGCGGACTGCTGAGGCTTCTTCCGAGGCTTGGCGGCGGGAGGCCGAACGCCCTCGGATGGGGGCTTGATATCGAACTTCTCGAGGACGACCGGCAGGGGCTCGGGAGGCGTCGCGGGCTCAGGAGGAGCCGGTGTCTGAGGGGTCTGTGCCCTCTCGCCGCCCGTCAACGGCGGCTGCGTTTCGAACGCAGGAGTTGCCGGCTCCTTCGCCAAGCGCCTACGCAGCGCCGAAGGGAGAGGCGCCAGCGCCCGCAGGGCGAACCCGCCGAGTTTCCACGCGCCTTGCGCACAGGCACGGAGGGCATGCCACGCGAGCGCATCGGTGCTGTAGTAGAGAGAGACCAATACCAACGCCAAGAGAACGATAAACGATCCCGGACGCGCCAGAAGCGCGATCATCCCGCGACCCACCAAGAGCCCGAGGTACCCGCTGGAGGAGGGGATGTTCTGGAGGCTCCCGAGCGACACGATCGCAGGCGAGAGCAAGCCGGCCAGCGCCACCACAAGCACGATGGCACTTGTCCGCGCGAGCCACCCGCCGCACGTTTCGCTTTTCATAAGGAGCAGCCATCCCCAAAGGAGCAGGAGTCCGGCCAGGGCGTAGGCCGCATAGCCGATCCCATAAAGCAGGTAGTGAGACAGGTAGGCCCCCACCAGTCCGCAAGGGTTTTGCGTGAGGCGACCGGCCACATAGTCGTCGCTGGGCGGATCGCTCGAATGGTAGCCGACGAGACTTACGAGGAGGAGGACGGCGACCGCCAAGAGGGCGATCCCCCGGGCGATGTGTCTAGAGGGCTCCTTTGTTTTCTCCCTGCTTGCCAGCGAGGCTACTCCTGTTCCCTTGCCTTGGCGCGGCTTACGCCCGTATGTCCAAACCCCCCTCCCCCGCGCTCCGAGGCAGGCAGCTCGTCCACCGGGACAAGATCCACCTGCACTACGGGCGCGATCACCATCTGGGCGATCCGCATCCCCCGTTTCAGGGTGAACGGTCTATCCAGTAAATTCGTCAAGATGACGGCAATTTCTCCACGATAATCGGCGTCGATTGTGCCGGGGGAGTTCACCACCGCAATCCCATGTTTCAGCGCAAGTCCGCTTCTCGGCCGAATTTGCGCCTCATAACCCCGCGGTATGGCGACGGAGATCCCTGTGGGGACGAGCATGACCTCCCCGCGCTTCACGACGAGATCCTTTTCGACCGCGGCCAAGAGGTCCATCCCGGAGGCGTCCGCGCTGTGGTAGGCGGGTAAAGGTAGATCGTCCGTACCGGGTTTGCGTTGCAGGGGCACTTTCACTTTTCTAGCAGGTTTCATGCTTCACCTTCAGGATGACCTTTTCAATGAGCTCGGCCACGGCCCGCTTCGGCAGACCATTGATCGGCGTGACGGCGCCGTCCGCTTGGATGAGCTCGCCCCGGACCTTCGCGGCCCCAATCGTCGAGAGATCGTTCCGGAGGATCGCATCCAGCTTCTTCGTGCGGAGCTTGCGGCGCGCCCGCGCGAGGCCCTTGCGGGCCTCGAGGGCGAAGCCGACGAGGACCTGTCCCCTGCGCTTGCGTCGTCCCAGCTCCGCCAAGATGTCGGGGTTGAGGACGAGGTCGAGTCGGAGCGGGCCGGTCCCCTTGCGGATCTTTCCCAAGACGCGTCTAGCAGGGCGGTAGTCCGTCACGGCGGCGCACATCACCACGGCGTCCACACGGCGGAATCTTCTCAGAACCTCCCGACGCATCTCGCGGGCGGTCTCGACCACCACGAACTCCACGTCCTTCGGAGGCCGCAGCGCCGTGGGGCCGCTGACGAGCGTCACGCGATGTCGACGGGAGAGACGACGGGCGATCGCGTATCCCATGCTCCCGCTCGATCGGTTCGACAGGTATCGCACCGAATCGACAGGCTCGCGGGTGGGACCCGCCGTGACGAGGATCCTCACGTCTTCTTTCCCCCGCCCTTTGCAAGGAGTCCGAGCGCGACTTCCTTGATTTTCCCGACCGCCGCCAGGCGTCCGTGGCCCTCCCGGCCGCACGCGAGGCGGCCCGTCTCGGGGCCGACGATCGCGACCCCCATTTTTTGCAGTTTTCGGACGTTCTCGCGAACGGCCGGATGCCGCCACATGCCGTCGTTCATCGCCGGGGCCACGACGACGGGCGCCGCCGTTGCCAGAAGCACGCACGTCGGCAGATCGTTGGCGATGCCGCACGCGTACCGGCCGATCAACGATGCCGTCGCGGGCGCGACGATCACGACGTCCGCTCGGTCGGCCAAGGAGACGTGGAGCACGTCGTAGTCCCGCTCGCTCTCCCACATGTCGCTGTACGCGCGGCGGCCGGTGAGACTCTGGAAGAGAAGCGGACGGACGAAGTGCGTCGCCGCCTCCGACAACACCGTGTGCACCTCGAGGCCGTCTCCTGCGAGGTCGCTGGCAAGCGCGGCGGCCTTGTACGCCGCCACGCTTCCCGTGACGATCAGGACCACCTGTTTCCCCGCGCAGGCCCTGCCCGTTTTTGGCTTAGGACTCCTCGTCGTCGGACTCATCGCCCTCCTCCTGGTCCTCCTTCAACTCGAGGGGCTTCAGCCGGATGTACTCGCGGCGGACCTCCTCGACGGCGCGCTCCAGAAGCGCCCCCCCCCTGTCGGCGCCGATCGTCCCTGACAAGAAGTATTCGCGCATGCGCTTCTGCAAGAGCACGGAGAGCTTGAACCTTCCTCCGACCTTGTTGATCACCTGGTCGTCGATCGTGCGTTTCATCCTGTCCTCACTATCTTATCCAAAAGCTGCCGAAACTCGGACACGGCTTTCTCCAAGTCGTCATTTACGATCGCGTAGTCGTATTGGCTTCCGAGGGCGATCTCCCGCCTCGCCTGCGCTAGGCGTCTGGCCATCTCCTCGGGGGTCTCCGTCTTGCGGCCGGCGAGTCTTCCCGTGAGATCCTCGGGCCGGCTCGGGGAGACGAAGACGGTCACCACGGCGTCGCCGTACCGTTCCTTGAGCACGCGCGCCCCCTGGCTGTCCACGTCCACGAGCATGCACCCCCCCTTTCGCAGGAGGAGGTCCAGGGGTTCGCGAGGCGTACCGTAGAGAAAGTCGAAGACCTGCGCATGTTCCGCGAAGCCGCCCGCTTTGATCCGTCGCTCGAACTCTTCGCGGCTGATGAAGTGATAATCGACCCCGTCGGTCTCCGCTTTCCTTGGCGGACGCGTGGTCGCGGAGACCGACCATTCGACGTCCGTCGATTGAAGCACGCGCCGGCAGAGCGTGGTCTTGCCGGCCCCACTCGGGCCGCTCACCACCACGATGCATCCTTTGCGTTTCAGCGACGTCATGAAAAAGCGCCTCTCATCCCCCGGTCATTCCACGTTGAGGACCTGCTCCTTGATCCGTTCCACGCAACTCTTGATCGCAAGCGCTCTCTCGGCGAGCTCGGCATCGTTGAGCTTGGCGAGGATCGTATTCGACTCGCGAAACATCTCCTGGGTGATGAATTCCATTTTCTTCCCCACCGCCCCGCCCTCTTCGAGGGCGCGGCGGAGCTGGATCGCGTGGCTCTCCAGGCGAGCGAGCTCCTCGGCGATGTCGCTGCGGTCGGCGAAGAGCGCGACCTCGCGCGCGATGTCCGCGCCTTCGAGCACGACCCCCTCCTGGGCCAGGATCTCCCGCATGCGCGCGCGTAGGCGCTCGCGATAGTTCTCGGCCACCTTGGGCGCGCCGGAACGCACGAAGGCCAACTCCTCCTCCAGCTCATCCAGCGTCTGTCCGATGGCCAGCGCCAGATGGTCCCCCTCGGCGCGACGCATGGCCGAAAGCTCCTCCAGCGCCCGGGACACCACCTCCAGCACCTCCCTCTCCAATCTCTCCGGCTCCACGGGGGAGGCATCCGTCCCGCGGACGACGCCGGGAAGACCGATGAGCTTTTCGAGAGCAATGGGCGGCTCGCCCCGCTTCCGCGCGAGCTCTCCGAGCACCCGAGCATAGTTCTCCAGCATCTCGACGTCGATGAGGCCCCGCGGGTCGCCCGTGTCCGACCGCACGTCCACGGTCAGTTGGAGGGCGCCCCGCGCCAGCCGCTCGCGCACCATCTTCTCCACAGGCCCCATGAGCGCCTGAGCGTTGTCGGGAAGACGCGTTTTCATCGCGAGGAACCGGTTGTTGACCGAACGCAGCTCCACGCGGATCGTGCACGCGGCGGAGGTCTCATCGCCTGAGATGCGCTTCTCGGCCTCGCCATACCCGGTCATGCTCATCAACATGTCACACTCCAGCGCTCAGGTCCCGTGCGACGCGAGGCCGCGCACGCGGCTCCCGGGCTTGTCGATCGGAACGCGCCGCGCACACAAGGGGCACTTCGCCGGCTCATAGAGGGGCGGCTCGACGCGCGCCAGAGCCGCGAACCGGACGGCGAAACTGCGTCCGCCGCCCCGGTCGATGAGGCTCGTCACTCCCACGAGCTTCGCCCCCGCCTGTTCGACGAGTCGAGCGACCTCCAAGGCGCTTCCCCCCGTCGTAACGACGTCCTCTGCGACGAGAACTCGCTCTCCGGCCGCCAGGGAAAAGCCACGCCGGAGGAGCATGTCGGCGTCCTTACGCTCCGCGAAGATCCCGCGGCAGCCGAGGGCGCGCGCGAGCTCATAGGCGACCACCACGCCGCCGAGCGCCGGCCCCACGACCGTTTGGACGTTCTCGGCGCGCCACGCTTCGGCCAGCTCGCGACACAGCCTCTCCGCCGTCGGCGGGTCGCTCAAGACAAGCGCACACTGGAGGTACGTATCCGAATGCTTGCCGCTCGAGAGCTCGAAGTGTCCCGTAAGGAGCGCGTCGAACTTCCGGAAAACCTTGAGCACATCCGCTTCGTTCATCTCGGTCCTCTTTCCGACGGACGCTCACTCATAGGGAACATCCGCGGGCGGCGCAGCGGGGGCTGCAGGGGCCGCGGGCGTTTCCGAGGGCGCCTGGTGGACGACCCGATAGGTGGATCTTCCCTTATTCAGGATTCCGAGGGCGATGACGAACAGGAAGAAGGCGACGCCGAGGTAGACCGTCCAACGCGCCAGGCGCTCGCCGGCCCGGGCGCCGAAGGGGCTGTCGGGGGCGCCGCCGCCCAGCGCGCCGGCCAGGCCGCCGGCCTTGTTGTCCTGGAAGAGGATCACCACCACGAGGAGAAGACACGTGATGAACATGAAGATCATCAGCAGTCCGATGAGAACACCCACGGCAGAATCACTCCTTTCTTTCCCGCATGGCCCTGGCCGCGGCCTCGACGATCGCGACGAAGGCGTCGGCCTTGAGGCTGGCCCCCCCTACCAGTGCGCCGTCCACGTCCGGCTCCCGCATAAGCTCGCAGGCGTTCTCGGGCTTCACCGAGCCGCCGTACTGGATCGGGATCTTTGCCGCCGTCTCCCCGCCGTGCTCGCGCGCGAGAAGCTTGCGGATGAATGCGTGGGCCTCCTGCGCCTGGCGGGCGGTGGCGGTCTTCCCGGTGCCGATTGCCCAGACGGGCTCGTAGGCGACGATGAGCCCGCCGCCGCGTGCGAGCCTCAGGCCGGCAAGGCCACGGACGATCTGCGAGGAGAGGACGTCCTGGGTCCTGCCGGCCTCGCGCTCGGCGAGCAGCTCGCCCACGCAGAAGATGACGGAGAGCCCCGCTGCGAGCGCCGAGGCGACCTTGCGGTTGATGAGCTCGTCGGTCTCGCCGATGACGTGCCGCCGCTCGCTGTGGCCGACGATCACGTGGGTGGCTCCCGCGTCGACCAACATCGCCGTGCTCACCTCACCCGTAAAGGCCCCTTCCTTTTCGAAGTAGACGTCCTGGGCGCCGACGCGGACGTGCGAGCCCTTGAGCGCCTGCGCGACGGCACTCACGTAGACGAAGGGGGGACACACCCCGACCTCCACGGCGGTGCCGGCCGTGCCCTTCGCGACCGCGCGGGCCAGTTCGAGGGCGCCCGTCGTCGTCGTGTTCATTTTCCAGTTCCCGAAAACCACGTGCCGACGCAATTGACACTCCTTCGTCTACATCGTCTTCCCCACGGCGCGAGCGATCGCGCGCAGACTTTCCATCATCCCGGCGAAGCGGCGGGGAAGAAGCTGCTGCGGGCCGTCGCAACGCGCCTCCTCCGGACAGCAATGCACCTCGACCATGACTCCGTGCGCCCCGGTCGCGATCGCCCCGCGCGCCAGCGCCGGCACGAGGTCCCAGCGTCCCGCGGCGTGACTGGGATCCACGACGATGGGGAGATGGCTTTCCCGCAAGACCGTAGGGATGCACGAGAGGTCCAGCGTGAAGCGCACGGAGTCCTCGAAGGTGCGGATCCCGCGCTCGCACAGCACCACCTGCGAGTTTCCCGCGGCCAGGATGTACTCGGCCGACATGAGGAGCTCGCGCACGGTCCCCGCCGACCCGCGCTTGAGAAGGACGGGCATACCCGAGCGTCCGACCTCGCTCAGGAGGTTGAAGTTCTGCATGTTGCGCGCGCCCACCTGGAGCATCTGGGCGTAGCGCGCCACCACGGCCACCTGTCTCGTGTCCATGACCTCGGTGACGATCGGGAGGCCGGTCTCGGCCGAGCACCGAGCGAGGATTTTAAGCCCGTCTTCCCCCAATCCTTGGAAGGAATAGGGGCTGGTCCGCGGCTTGAAGGCGCCGCCGCGAAGAACCCTCGCCCCCGCATCCCGGACGGCCCGGGCGACGGCGAGGGTCTGCTCCTCGCTCTCGACGACGCACGGGCCCGCGATCACCGTGAAATGGTCCCCTCCGATGGCGACCCCTCCCACGTTGACGATAGTGTCGGCGGGCTGGAACTCGCGGCTGGCGCGCTTGTATGGCGCCAGCACGGGCATGACCTGGTCGACGCCGGCGATCGCGGCCAGGGGCATGGAGCGAACCTGATCCTCCTCGCCGATCACGCCGACGACGGTCCTATGGACGCCTCGGGAGACGTGCGGGGTGAGCCCCATCTCGGCGATGCGATCCAGGATGTGCTGGAGCTCGCCCTCCGTGATGTTCGGTTTGCATACGATAATCATGGCCGCCTGTCCTCTACGTCGTCACGGCCGGGAACGACCCCAGGACCTTGAGACTCCGGCAGCGCTTCTCGAGTCCCGCCAGCGCCTTGCGAACGTTTGCCTGGTCGACGTGTCCGAGGAAATCCACGAAAAAGCAGTAGTCCCACGCGCGCCTCTTGCTCGGGCGGGACTCGATTCTCGTCAGGTTGATGCCATTCGTCTCGAACGGCCGGAGCATTTGGAAGAGCGCGCCGACCTCATCCTTGATGGTGAAGAGGATGGAGGTCTTGTCCTTTCCGGTGGCCTTGGCGTTTTCCCTTCCGAGGACCAGGAAGCGCGTGGTGTTGTTGTGCCGGTCCTCGATGTTCCGGGCAAGGATTTTAAGATCGTAGATTTCCCCGGCCTCGACGGAGCCGATTGCGCCGGCGAATTTCTCCTCGGCCGCAAGCTGCGCCGCGTGCGAGGTGCTCGCGGCGTCGACCCGCTCCACCTCTGGGAGGTTGCGCTCCAGCCACATCCGGCACTGCCCGAAGACCTGCGGCTTGGAGTAGATCCTGCGGATTTTCTCCAGGACGCAACGCGCCATGAGGTTGTGATGCACGGCGAGGAGCATCTCGGCGCAGATCTGGATGTCGTACTCCATGAACATGTCCAGCGTATCCGTGACGCCTCCCTCGGCGGAGTTCTCGACGGGGACGACGCCGTAGTCCACCTGGCCCTTGGCCACCTCGTAGAAGACGTCCTCAATGGCCCGCACGGGCACGCACCTCACGGAGTGGCCGAACTTCGCACGAACGGCCTGATGCGTGAACGTGCCGGGCGGTCCGAGGTAGGCGATCTCGAGCGGCTTTTCGAGCGCGAGCGACGCGCTCATCACCTCGCGGTAGATCGCACGGATGCCCTCGGGACGAAGCGGGCCGCGGTTGAGCTTCGTCACGAGTTCGTAGACTTCCTTCTCACGGTGGGGCGCATAGATCTGGGAGTTCTCGGTCCTCTTGACGCGACCGATCTGACAGACGATATCAGCGCGTCGATTGAGGAGCTGAACGATCTCCTCATCGATCTGGTCGATCTTCTTGCGCAGGTCCCTGATACGCTTCGTGACAGCGCTCCCGGACGGCGGTCTCTTCAAAACCCTTATTCTACCGTTGGTTAGGGCTGAAGGCAACTACGATTTCGAAGTCCTCTCAGTCCACCCGCCCGGCAGCGGCCGGGCCGCCTGGCATTCTCATTGACACCACAACCTCGGTCGGCACAATAGCGCAACGCCGCGCCGCAAGGAGCCCAACCGTGAACGTCGGCCTCTTGATCATCGTCGCGATTCCGCTTTTCCTCCTGGGATACCGCTATCACGCCCGGTACATCGCGCGGGCCATCGGGGAGAACAACGCCCGTCCCACACCCGCCGTCGAGCTTTGTGACGGCCGGGATTACTGCCCCAGCCGGAGCTGGATCGTTTTCGCCCACCACTTCGCTTCCATTGCGGGCGCCGGTCCGATCATTGGGCCGGTCCTCGCTCTTGTCTACGGCGTGGGCCCAGTGTGGCTGTGGCTGGTCATCGGGGGGATCTTCTTCGGCGCCGTCCACGATTACACCGCGCTTTTCGTGAGCATCCGCGAGAAGGGACGCTCCATCGCCGAGGTGATCCGTCGGATAATGGGCACGGAGGCGTACCTGGTCACGGTCGGCTTCACGCTGATGATGTTGATCCTCGTCATGGCCGCGTTCCTGCGGCTGAGCGCCGTGGCCCTCACGAGCGTTGTGCCCCTGGCGGAGATCGGGCTCCCAGACACGCAGACCCTGCTCAGAACCTTCACCGACAAGGACGGGGTGACGTGGGGCCAAATCGGGGGAATCGCTTCGACGTCGGTCATCATCATCACGATCTTCGCGCCGGTGCTCGGGTTCCTCCACTACAAGAGGAACACGAGCCTCCTCTTGGTCACGGTGCTTGCGATCCTCGCGTGCGCCTTGGGCGTGCTCGTCGGCATCTTTTTCCCGGTCCGACTCAAGCCCGAGGTGTGGATGCTAGCGCTCTCCGGGTACACGTTATTCGCGAGCGCGCTGCCGGTCTGGTTTCTGCTTCAGCCACGCGATTTCACGAACGTCTTCATCCTCTACCTCGGAGTGGCGCTCCTCGTGGTCGGAGGACTGTCGTGTGGGTTCCAAGGCCAGACGCTGCAGCAGCCGCTCCTGTCGCTTGACGCCGCCCGACAACAGAACCTGCCGTTCCTGTGGCCTTTCCTTTTCATCACGGTCGCCTGCGGCGCCATCAGCGGGTTCCACGCCCTGGTCGCGGGGGGAACGGTTTCCAAGCAGATCACCTCGGAGATAGCTGCGCGCAGGGTGGGATACCTGGGGATGCTTCTCGAATCGCTCCTAGCGGTCGGGGTCCTATGCGCGATTGGCGTGGGGCTCTCGAACGCGCAATACTTGGGGCTTGTATACCAGGCCAAGCCCAGCAACCCGGTCCTAGCCTTCGGCATCGGCACGGGGGCCCTTCTCAGCAAGGGCCTGGGGATTCCGGTCGTCGCCGGGACGATCTTCGGGATCCTCATGGTGGAAGGGTTCATGGCGACGACCCTCGACACCGCCGTGCGTCTGTGCCGGCTTCTCTGGGAGGAGCTCTGGAAGACGCTGTTCGGCGACGCCGTCAGGCCCCTGCATCACCCGTGGGTAAACAGCGGGCTGTCGGTGGGGCTGATGCTTCTCTTCGCGTTCACGAACGCGACCAACGCGATCTGGCCGCTCTTCGGCACGGGGAATCAGCTCCTTGCGGCGATCACGCTGATCGCCGTGGCAAGCTGGCTCCGGGCGAGCTCGCGTCGGACGTGGTTCGCCGTCATCCCGGCGGTCTTCATGTTAGTGACGACCACATGGTCACTGGTCGTACTGGGGAAGTCGTACCTCGCGAAACGACAGTTGCTCCTCGGCATATCGGCCGCGATCATGCTGGTCCTGACCGCGATGCTTCTCGTGATCGCGCTGCGCCAGTGTCTGAAGCCTCGGCAGGCTTCCGGCGGGGACAGCGACGGGCAGCCGCAGGACGCGGTCTGACTTTTCCCCCACGAACCGCTGGACGGGACAAGGAGACAGACGTGGCTCGCAACCGTCCCTCTCGCTTTCTCCTGATCGCGGGGGTCTTGTCCTGCGCGGTGCTCCTCATGGCCGGCTGCGGCGGCGGTTCGATAGGCCAAGGCGCCAGCAAGGTCCGGATCACCGTCTCGTTCACCACCGGCGCCGACGAGCGCCGCGCGCTCGAAGCCGTCGCGGACGAGTTCATGCGCGACCATCCCGGCATCCTCGTCAAGCCCATCTACATCACCGGCGGGTACTACGACAAGGTCAAGACCATGGTCGCCGGGCACAACGCCCCCGACATCATGTGGATGGGACAGGGTTTCGCCGAGTTCGCGACCCGCGGGGCGTTCCTGCCCATCGACAACCTCTACGGCCACATCGACCCCGACGACTACTACATGGAGGTCGTCAACTGGTACAAGCTCAACGGAAAGCTCTACGGCTTCCCCTACGGCGTGGACTTCCGCTGCATCTTTTACAACAAGGACCTCTTCGACGACGCCGGCGTCCCCTACCCCCGGGAAGACTGGACCGTCGAGGAGTTTCTCGACACCGCGCAGAAGCTCACCCGCGACATCGACGGCGACGGACACATCGACCAGTACGGCTTCCAGGGGCAAATCCCCATCGGCGCCTACGGCGACGCCATCCTCAACGAGGACCACACCCGCTGTCTCCTCGACACCCCCCAGTCCATTCGACTCCACCAGCTCGATATCGACCTGGTCAACAAGTACAAGGTCTCCCCGCCCCGCGAGAGCGAGCTGCGCAGCATGGGAAGCCAGATCAGCTTCCTCATGGGACGACTCGCCATGTGGGATGCCATGAACCTCATGGCCATCGAGCTGCGCCGCACGGTCGACGCCTTCGACTGGGACATCGCCAAGGCCCCCAAGGGCACCGAGCAGTGCCACTGGGCCAGCTCCAGCGGCTTCGCGGTCGCCCGCACCACCAAGCACCCCAAGGAGGCCGTGGAGCTGCTCAAGGTCCTCTGCGGCCGGCGCTTCGTCGCGGAGCTCAAGGGCTACTCCATCCCCGTGGAGAAAGCCCACGCGCGCGAGATGGCCGACAACTGGCAGGGTCCGCCGGCCCATTTCCACTACCTGCTCGACATGGTCCACAACATGAAGCCCAACCCCCGCGACCCGGACATCAATCAGATCCTGGACATCATGAACCGTCACCTCCAGCGCGCGGAGATCGGCGAGGTGACCGTCGCCGAGGCCCTCGAGGCCGCCGCCGCGGAAATCGACCAACTCCTTGCGGAAAGGCGGAAGTAACATGTCCCCCCTCGACACCGCCCCCTCCATCCTGCACAAGAGACTCCTCCGGGAAACCACGCAGGCCCTCGCCTACGAGGGCGGCGACGTTTACGCGTGGCAGAAGCGCCTGCGCAGGAAACTCAAACAGCTCATCGGTTGGCGCACGCCCCCGCGCAGCTCCCTCAACGTGCGCTTGCTTTGGCAGCGGCCCCATGAGCTCGGAACGATCGAGAAGATCGCCTTCACGAGCGAGTCGAAGTGCGACGTCCCGGCCTACGTCTGCATCCCCGCCGGCGTCGCGCCCCCCTACTCCTGCATCGTCTGCCTTCAGGGCCACACCACGGGGATGCACAACTCGATCGGCGTTGCGGCGAAGGACGAGAGGACGCCCATCGAGGTGGACGGCGACCGGGACTTCGCGCTCGGATGCATGCGACGGGGAGTCGTCGCCCTGTGCATCGAGCAGCGCTCCTTCGGCCAGCGCGGCGAGACCGTCCAGGCGCAGCGCGCCGAGCACATGTGCCACGACGCCGCCATGCAGGCGATCATGCTCGGCACCACCCTCATCGCCGAGCGCGTCATGGACGTCGACCGGGGCCTCGACTACCTCGCCGCACGCGGGGACATCGACATGCGCACCGTCGGCGTCATGGGCAACTCCGGCGGCGGGACGATCACGATGTATGCCGCCGCGGTCCTGCCGCGCCTGCGCTTCGCCGTCCCCTCCTGCGCCTTCTGCAGCTTCGCCGACAGCATCATGTCGATCTACCACTGCGCGGACAACTACGTCCCGGGCCTCCTGCGCTGGGCCGAGGTCGCCGACGTCATGGGCCTCTTCGCACCCAGGCCCGTCGTCATTGTCGCCGGCCGCGACGACGAAATCTTTCCGCTGCCCGGCGTGCGAAAAGAGGTGCGCCGCCTGCGTCGAATCTACGACGCTTTCGAGGCCCGCCGGCGCGTCCACTTCGTCGTCGGCGACGGCGGACACCGCTTCTACGCGGACGCCGCCTGGCCGCACATCCTGCGTGAGCTGCGCGGCCTGCGCCGACGCCGTTGCAAAGGCGCCCCCGGCTGATACACTTTGTTTTCTCTCTCCAGCGAAGGGAAACGCCAGGACCAATGCCCGACCCGCGCTACACGACAGACGCCGCCGTAGCCAAGCGCATCCGACTCTGCCTGGGCGGCGCAGTGCTCATTTGCGTCCTCGTTGTCGTCGCGACTCTCACCGCGCCCTTCACCCCCCACCGAATCCAAGACGTCCTCATCCCCGTCGGCGGCGAGGACGCCGCCATCCGATTCGCCGACCCCGAACGCTACGATCCGGCACTGGCCGATCCTGAGGATATGTCAGTCGCCACGCAGTACAAGCGCGTCTTCATCGTCTATCGCCCCATCTGGTACCTCGCCGCCCTCCTCCTGCTCCCTCAGGTCGTCGGCTGGCTGCTGCGCAAGAACTGGGTCCGCATCTTCTCCCTCATTTCGCTCGCGTTCCTGTGCGTCGTGCTGCTGATCTTCGTGCCGGAGGCCCGCCTCATCCAGGCCCCCGTCGTGCTTGCGCTCTACGTCGCCTACGTCGCGCTCGTCCTCTCCCCCAGGACCGACGCCGCCGTCGGCGCCAGGGAGATCACCGGATTCGCCTTCATCCTGCCCAACTTCGTCGGGTTTCTTCTCTGGACGTCGCTTCCCGTCGTCGCGTCTTTCGTCCTAGCGTTCTTCAAGTGGGACCTCATCAAGCCCCCGCGTTTCATCGGCTTCCAGAACTTCGTCGAGCTCTTCCACGACCGCCTGTTCTGGAAGTACTTGGGCAACACCCTCTTCTACATGATGTCCATCCCCGTCAGCATGCTGGGGAGCCTCTTTCTGGCCACCGTGCTAAACCAGAAACTCAAGGGGATCACCCTCTTCCGGACGCTCTTTTACCTGCCGACCGTCGCCGGCGGCATCGGCATGCTCATCCTCTGGAAATACATCTACAACCCCGACTTTGGACTCCTCAACCAGCTCCTGGGCGCCATCGGCATCGACGGCCCGCGCTGGCTCCAGGACAAGCACTGGGTCAAGCCGGCACTCATGCTCATGGGATTCTGGGGCGGCGTCGGGGGCGGGGGGATGCTCCTGTATCTGGCCGCCCTTCAGAACGTCGACCCCGGGCTCTACGAGGCCGCCAACATCGACGGCGCCACCGCCTTCCAGAAGTTCACGCTCATCACCATCCCCATGGTCAGTCCCACCAGCTTCTACATCTTCATTATGTCCGTCATCGCGGGCTTCCAAGGGGGACTGGAGGCGATCATCATCATGACCGGCGGCGGGCCGGCCGGCGCATCCGCCACGATCGGGTACTACATCTACCAGAACGCCTTCCAGTGGTTCAACATGGGCTACGCGGCCGCCCTGTCGTGGGCGCTCTTCGTCATCATCTTTGTCGTCACTCTCATCAACTGGCGCTGGGGCGGCAGAACGGTGATCTACGACTGAGACCGGAGCGGACATGGAACGGTACGGGATGGAAACCTACGAGCACGGCGTCCCACGCGCGGCGGTCGTCTTCCCGCGCGCCCTCGGATTCGTGCTGCTCGGCACCGTCGTCGTCGCACTGGTCGTCGCCGTCCAGCACTTCATCCTATGGCTCTCGCTGCACTGGGACTTCCAACCCGCGGGCGCCTTCGCCTGCATCTACGTCGCCATGTTCACCCCCATCGCCTTCGGTCTCGTCGGACGACAGGGCTGGGCCCGCGAGCTCCTCAGCGGAATCGCCACCGCGTTCCTGGTCGTTCTCCTCCTCTACGCGTTTGTCGTCTTCCCGGCGGCCGGACGCCTCCCCATCCTCATCGACCTCCTCGCCCTCGTGCTCTTGGCCGTCCTCCTCTGGACGGGCCTCCTCGACCGGATCCCCTCCGCCCGCGACATCTTGGCCTTCCTCAGCGGCGCGGTCGCCTGCCTTCTTGTCGTCTATTCCATCCTCTTCAGCGCTCTGGCCGGCATCCCCGCTTTGCCCGTCCTGCTGACGGGCGCCTTCATCCTGCGCTTCCTCGTCGCCCACCACACTGTCCGCTTCGCCTGCGCGGAGCCCGTTCCCCGCTGGGTCACCAAGTACTACACTTACACGATCTGCACCATGGTCGGCCTCAGCATGCTCTTCCCCTTCCTCTGGATGGTCAGTTCCTCCTTCAAGCGCCCGCAGGAGGTTTTCACCAGCTCCAGCTTCCTCCCCCGGCGTCACCATGCGGCGATCGACGGCCGCCGGCTCGAAGTCACCTACACGAACCGCAACCGCAAGCTCGAGATCGTTCCCGAAGGGGCGCTTGCCGGAAGCACACCTCACGTCATCTTCCACAGCATCGCCCACGTCGAATACCCCTGGTACCTGCCCGCGAAGGCGCGCTTCTACTACGTGAGCCCCGAGGACAACGCCCGCCGCTACTTCCGCGTCGTCCGCCACCTCGCCAGCGTGCGCGTCAACGACCCGCGCATCCAGCGCGGCGACCCGCTCCACCGCTCGCGACTCGACGTGCCCATGAGAGACATCACCACCAGCATCGCCCTCAACGGAGCCAACTTCTACGGCACCGACAAGGCCGGCGAGCCCTGCGGCGCCATGCGGGTCATCCCCATGGGGCGGTTCTTCTTCAACAGCCTCTACATCGCCATCGTCGCCACCTTCGGCACCGTTCTGACCAGCTCCCTCGCCGGCTACGCCTTCGCGCGAATCAGCTTCCCCGGCCGCGACAAGCTTTTCCTCGGGTACCTGGCCACCCTCATGATCCCCTCGACCGTCACCCTTATCCCCTGCTTCATCCTCGTGCGCATGCTCGGGTGGCTCGACACCCACGCGGCCCTGATCGTCCCCGCCATGTTCGGCAGCGCCGGCAGCACCTTCCTCCTGCGCCAGTTCTTCATGGGCATCCCCAAGGAGATCGAGGACGCCGCCGCCATCGACGGATGCGGAAAGCTCGCCATCTACTGGCGGATCATGCTCCCCATGTCCATGCCCGCCATGGCAACCGTCACCCTCTTCTCCTTTAACGGAAATTGGAGCAGCTTCCTCTGGCCCCTCATTGTCCTCAACTCACCCGAGAAAATGACCCTCCCCGTCGGGCTCCAGTATTTCATGGGGCTCTACGGCGCCGACCTAACCCTCATGATGGCCGGTTCCCTCATCTCCATCGTCCCCATGATCGTCGTCTTCATCGTCGGCCAGAAATACTTCATCAAGGGAATCCGCATCGGCGCCGTCAAGGGGTAGCAAAGGAGTGCGCTTCGATGATCCAGACCACGATCCGACCTGACGCGGATTTCGGGCGCCTGCGCAAGGTGCTGCTGCGCGAGGGTCTTCCCGACCGCGTTCCCTTCTTCGAGATCTTCGCCGACATGGAAATCAGCGAGGCCGTCCTGGGGAGATCCGCTCCCCGAGGGGACGACGCCAAGGCCTTGATCCAGCGCATCGCCCACGAGATCGCCTTCCAGCACGCCCTCGGATACGACTATGTCCGCGTCACCGCCGACCCCCCCTTTCCGTCGACCACCCGGCCCGCGCGGAACACCGCCGCCCTTGCGAAGGGAGACCGCGGGTGGGTCGTGAGCGTCGACAGCGTGATCCGTAGCCGCAGCGATCTTGATTCGTTCCGGTGGCCCGTGGTCGCCGACGAGCAGTTCGCCGGCCTGGAGTATGCGAACCGTCATCTCCCCGACGGCATGAAGATCATCGGCACGCAGAGCGGGATCTTTGAGCACACGGAATTCCTGCTGGGCTATGAGAACCTCTGTATCAAGCTCGCGGAGGATCGCGACCTGGTGCGTGAGGTCTTCACCCGCGTCGGCGAGCTCCAGCACGAATGCTTCAAGCGCATCGTCCAGTACGAGAACGTCGCCGCGCTCTGGTACACCGACGACCTCGGCTTCAAGACCCAGACCCTCATCTCCCCCCGCGACCTGCGCGAGTTCGTCTTCCCGTGGCACAAGAGGATGGTGGACATCGCCCACGAGCGCGGCCTCCCCGCCCTCCTGCACTGCTGCGGCAATCTCGAGGAGGTCATGGAGAACATCATCGACGGCTGCGGGTTCGACGCGAAGCACTCCTTCGAGGACGCGATCATGCCCGTCGAGGAGGTCAAGACGAAGTACGGGAATCGCATCGCCATCCTCGGCGGCATCGACGTCGACTTCCTCACCCGCGCCTCCGCGGATGACGTCCGCCGCCGAACCCGGGACGTCCTCGAACACTGCATGCCCGGGGGAGGCTTCGCCCTGGGCACCGGGAACTCCGTCGCCAACTACATCCCCGTTGCGAACTACATCGCCATGCTCGAAACGGGGTGGGAGTTGGGAAGGTACTGACAGCGCCCCGTCGGTGAAACGCCTCACACCTCGAGCGGGCCGATCGGACCGTATCGGCTGGCGACGTGCAGCGTAAGCCGATCCCCGAGGATTTCCCGGTGTGTGCGCAGGGCGAGCTCCGGGCGGTTGTTCTCCTCCGAGAGGTGAGCCAGGCACGCCCAGCGAAGCCGTCCCACGCCGCAAACGCCGAGCAGATGGGCCGCTTCGACGTTGGAGAGATGTCCGCCACGCCCCCGGATTCGTCTCTTGAGGGACTCCGGATACGGGCCGCCGGCAAGCATCACGGGGTCATAGTTGCTCTCGATCACCACGGCGTCGAGGGAGCGCGTGACCTCATCGAGTCCCCGGAACACGTGGCCGAGGTCGGTGAGGATCCCCAACCGACGCTCTCCGTCGTCCACGACGAAGGCGACTCCGTCGGCGCCGTCGTGGGGGGTCGGGACCGTCTCCACGGTCACCCGTCCGAAATCGATTGTCTGACCCGCCTGGAAGTGACGGATCGCCCCGAGCCTCCCGAGCCGGCAACGCTCCGTCGCCGCGCACAGAGTGTTCGCGGTCACGTGAACCGGCAGGCCGAAGCGCCGTTGGTAGATCCCCAAGGCGCGGACGTGGTCCGAGTGGTCGTGGGAGATGACCAGAGCCTGCACCTGGGAGATCCCGCGCCCCAGCGCGCGCAGGCGCTCCTCCAGCGCCCGTCCGCTGATCCCGGCGTCGAAGAGGAGCCGGACGTCCCCCGCTTCCACGTAGATCGCGTTCCCGTTGCT
>JAZDKG010000124.1:0-15463 GCA_043803205.1 Planctomycetota bacterium | reverse complement strand
GAGGTAGCTTCGTCCTATGCGGTCGCCTGCGTAGGTTATGACCTCCTTTTCGAGGTCTTTGAGTTTCTGGAGGGTGACGTAGAGGAAGTTTCCGGAGCCACAGGCGGGGTCGAGAACCTTGACCTTAGAAAGCCTCACGAGGAAGGCGTGGATGAGGATGCCGGATTCGTTGACGGCTTTGCGGAGGGCGGCGGGAGAAAGGCGGGGAGGGGAAAGAGATTCATCCACAGATTTCGCCCCTCGACTTCGCTCGGGGTCCCGCGACTGCGGGACAGATTGGGGAGGAGACGCAGAAGCATCACGCAAAGGCGCAAAGGGCGCAAAGGGGGAAGAGGCGGGGGGATGTTTCTTGCCGGTGGAGAGGAGGTTTTCGACGAGGGCCTTGGTGGCTTCCCATTCGCGGCGGAGGGGGGACATGACGACGGGCTCGACGAGGGTTTCGATGTCGGCGCGGGAGGTGTAATGCGCGCCAAGCTGGGAGCGTTTGGCGGGGTCCATGCCTCGCTCGAAGAGGGTGCCGAAGATGGAGGGATCGACGGCGGACCAATCGAGGCGGGAGGCGGCGGCGATCTTATCGATCTCCTCGTGGGTGAGGTCGAGGACGGGGCCTTCGACGAAGAGGTTGCCGTTGAAGTGGCGGATGGTATCGGCGCCGAAGTCGCCGCCATGGGCCATGGCGTCGAAGAGCTGGGAGAGGAGCTTGGAGAAGCGGGCGGGGTCGTCGCGGGACTTCTCGACGATGCGGGTGAAGAGGTCCTCGGGAAGGAGGCCGATGTCTTCGGCGAAGAGGCAGAAGACGATGCGGTCGAGGAAGTGGGCGACGTGGAGGGGGTCGGCGCCGCGAGCGCGGAGTTTCTCGGCGATCTCGGCGAGGTGGGTCGCCGCGTGGGCGGTGATGGCTTCGCTGGTTGCGCCGGGCTTGAGTTTGGCGGGGTCGTAGAAGCTAGCGCGGAGGATCTCAAGACTGCGGGGCTCCGCGAGCCGGTCGAGGGAGATGTCGTAGAGCTGGGTCGGGGTGGCTGTGAAGTTGGTGCGGATGACGATGCGGTCCATGTCGCAGGTGACGAGGAGGGGCGGGTTTTCGAGGGCTTCGCGGTATTGGAGGAGCTGGTCGTAGGCGGCGTCGAGGTCCTTGTGCCTGCCCTTGTATTCGATGGCGAAGAAGCCCTTTTTCCAGACATCGGCCCATCCGTCGCCGCCCGCGTGTTTGGAGGCGCCTTTTTCGAAGGTGAAGGATTCGCCCGTGGGGTCGACGTCGGCGGGCCTTGGGTGATCGAGGAGATCGCAGAGGTCGAGGAAATGCTCGTGGGAGGCGGAGCGCTCGGTGAGCTCGACTTTGCGCCATTTTGCGACGAATTGGGACGGGTTCATGGAAAGTAATCTCCGGGGGTCGGGAGGGGGGCGCAAGGGGGCATGTGGCGAGAGGGAGCTGTCAGCTATCAGCGGTCAGCGTTCAGCGGGCACTTCTCAGCTATCAGCGGTCAGCTATCAGCGGTCAGAGAGGTAAGCTATCAGCCATCAGCGGTCAGCTGTCAGCGGACAGGAGGGGAAGAGGAGGGGGCAGAGGTTTTCGGGCGATGGGGTGGGGGATGGTTAGTTCCTGGTTCTTGGTTTCTGGTTCCTGGTTCGTGGTTTCTGGTTCGTGGCTGTCTCAAGCCACGCAGGCGCGGGGACGGGATTGGCGGCACGCCTGAGGGGCGAGCAAAAGAAGCTGTAGGCGGTAGGCTTCAGCCTGAGGGCCTCAGCCTGAAGGCTGGAGGCCGTAGGTTCGGAGGGAGAAGGCACAGGCGAGGGGGCCCTTCGACAGGCTCAGGGTCCCGCGACTGCGGGACAAGGGCGGAGGGAGGTATACAGGAGCCAGCATCCAGAAGGGGAAGGGGCGAGGGACAAGATGGGAGAGGGGCGGGGCATGTCGCGCGGAGGCGCGACACCCTCACCTCCAACTCCTCTCCCACGGGGAGAGGAGGGGGGCGCAAGGGGGGATGTCGCGGGGGAGGCGAGGCCGTAGGGTCCCAAGGCAGCAGTCAGCGTCCAGCGCGGGGACGGAGCTTCGCCGCTTTCTTCGGCTGGTAGGGGCACCACGGCTCCTCGGCCATGTAGTCCCCACCGGAATAGTAGTAGGCGCGCGCGCGGCAGCCGCCGCAGATCGGCTGGAACTCGCAGTCCCCGCATCGTCCTTGCGGCTTCTCGCGCCTCAGGCGGAGGATGACGGGGTGCTCCTTCCAGATGCGGCTCAAGGGGGTCGTCCGGACGTTCCCGAGATGGATAGGCAAGTAGGGGCAGGGATGGACGTCGCCGCTGGGAAGGACGCAGGCGTAGGCCACACCGGCTAGACATCCCTTGGTGAAGCGCATGGGGATGTTCATCTCTTTGGCGATGCGCATGAACTGGGGCGCACACGTCGGCTTGATCTCGATGGGCAACGTCTCTTGCAGTTTCATGATCTCGCGCAGGAGACGTTCGTATTGGTCCACGCGCAGGGTCTCGTCCACCATCTTTTCGGCCCGGCCCACGGGGACCATGAAGAAGACGTGGTAGGCGGAGGCGCCGAGCTCGACGGCCTTATGGGCGATCTCTTCGATCCGGCGGTAGTTCTGCGCCGTGATCGTCGTGTGAATCTGGAAAGGGAGACCGACGTCGCGGCAGCGGAGTATGCCCTCCAGGGCGCGGTCGAAGCATCCCTCCACGCCACGCAGCGCATCATGCACGGGCGCGGCGGCGCTGTCGAGGCTGACGCCCACGCGGGCAGCGCCGGCGTCGAGGAGCCGGCGCGCGACATCGCCGGTGATCAGGGTGCCGTTGCTCCCGACCACGGGGCGCAAGGCGCACCGACTAGCGTGCGCGATCAGCTCATAGATGTCCGCGCGCAGCAGAGGCTCGCCCCCCGAGAACACCATTACTTCAAAGCCGGCGGAGGCGACGTCGGCAATGAGCGCCTTGCCCTCTTCGGTGGAAAGCTCGTTCGGATCGGGGCACCCGCGCGCATCGCGGTAGCAATGTCGGCACTTCAGGTTGCAGGAGCGCGTGGTGTTCCACGAGATCAACATGTCTCAACCTTTGCCAAGTCCCCGGGAGGCGATGGGAGCGGCGCCCGCCGCCTCAGCATTTCCGCGCGCCGAGGCGACGCTCTCCTCACGGCGCGGGCGGGGCTCCGGCCCGCTCCTCGGCGGTCAGATAACACGCGGGGTCCTCCGCCCAGACATCGCGGTAGACCGCTTCCGCCCGGACGCGACAGCCGCCGCAGACTTCCTTGTAAACACATTCGGCGCACTTGCCTTTGACGAGCTCGTGCTTGCGCCGGAGCCGGCAGAGAAGAGCGTTCTCGGGGTCGCGCCAGATCTCGCTGAAGGTGCGCGTCTTGACGTTACCGAGGTCGAGATGACCCCAGAACTGGCACGCATGGACGTTGCCGCGCGGATCGATGTTGGCGATCTTACCGCCCGCGGAGCAGCCGCCGTGCATCTCAAGGAGCCTTCGGACTTCGGCGGCGCGCTCGGGGCGGGTGCGGGCGACGTAGCCGTAGAGGTAGGCACCGTCGGCATGCTGGTCGGTGGTGAGGATCTCGGCCTGGACGCCGCGCCGGTCCCAGTCGAGGGCGCGCGCGATGAGCAGGCGAACGGCGTCGCGCCGCTCGTGAGGGGTGACGTCGTGCTCGCGCATCGACGCGGCCCGGCCCGAGTAGACCAAGTGATACATGCAGAAGCGCGGCACATGGAGTTCCTCGACCAGGTCGAGGACGCCGGCGAGGTCCGCGAAGTTTCGAGCGTTCAGGGTGAAGCGGATGCCCGCTTTGACCCCAGCCTCATTGCAGTTGCGGATTCCGTCGACGGCGGCGCGAAAGGCGCCGTCGCGGCAACGGAACAGGTCGTGGGTCCGCTCGAGGCCGTCGATGCTGACGCCGGCGTATTGAAAGCCCGCGTCCCTGATGCGCTGCGCCATCGGACGGGTGATGAGCGTCCCATTGGTGGAGAGCACGGGACGCAGACCGCTCTGGGCCGCGAAGCGGCCGAGGTCCAGGACGTCCCGCCGCATCAACGGCTCCCCGCCGGAAAAGAGAAGGACCGGGACACCGAGCTCGCCCAGGTCGCGGATCATGGCGCGCGCCTCTTGGGTGGTAAGCTCGTCCGTAGAGCGTCGATCGTCCGCGTCGATGTAGCAATGCGAGCAATTGAGGTTGCACTGGTAGGTGGTGTTCCACACGACAATGGGTCGGTCGGTCGCGGAGAACTGAAGCAACTCGGGGGCCATCCGGCCGGAGGCCCTCTGGCGCATGGCTTCGGAGACGGTCGCGTGACCACAAAGCAACTTGGAGAAACCGATCATTCAGCCGTCCCTTTCCGGCGCCGCAGCGATCAGCCAGGTAGAGTGTAGAAGCCGAAGCAGCGCGGTTCAAGGGACACGCTTCGCGCCGGTACGTCGCCGGGAGCCGCGTCCAAGGCGCGCGGCGTCATTTCGCACTGGTCGCCGGCGGCAATGCAGCCCATAATATGGAGCGAGCCGAGAGTATCCTGGACAGGGTCGCTTCCCGCCTGCTATCGTGATCGAGCGGACCGGGGAGGAGAGACAGCTTGCAGAATGCGGATGCAGCAGCGGGCCGTCCGGCGAAGGGGGGGGCTATCGCGCGCGCGCTGCGCTTGCTCCGGTCGGTTCGCTTCGCGCTCGCGCTGACGGCCCTGATCGCGCTCGCGTGCATCGCGGGCACGCTCGTCCCGCAAGGGCCCTACGATCCGAACGAAGCCATAGCGCGCTACGGGCGCGTCGCGGGCCTGCTCATCGGCCTCTTGGGGCTTCATCGTCTGTATAGCACGGCGTGGTTCCTGGGGCTCCTGGGGCTCTTCGCGCTCAGCACGGCGACATGCACCTTTTCGAGGGGGCGTCCGTCGCTGCGCACGCTGGGCTCGGTCGTCGTTCACGCGAGCATCCTGCTTATCACGGCGGGCGCCATCGCGCGGGGGCTTTTCGGCGTCAACGGCGAAGTCGCGCTCGCCGAGGGAGAGACCGTGAAGTCATTCACGACCGAGGACGGGGAGGTCCCCCTCGGGTTCGAGCTGCGCCTGGACGACTTCGACATCCGCTACTATGGGGAGCCGAAGGAGCTCCTCTTGGCCCGGCTCAGCGGCGACGAGGCCCCGCGGAGCATACCCGTCGAGGTGGGCAGCGTGATTTCGCTGGCGCCGGACGGCACCTCCATCGAGGTCCTCCGCCGCATCGGCGACTTCAGGATCGACGCGGAGGGCGTGGTCTCCGCTTCCGACAAGCCCCTCAACCCCGCGGTGGAAGTCCGGGTGCGCGGGCCGGAGGGAGAATTCACTGAGTGGCTGTTCGCCAGGTTCCCAGGGTTTCGGGGACACGATCGGGCACAGCGCGGGCTGGAGCTGCGCTACGTCCGGCAGAAGGCCGCCATCCAGGCCTTCGAGAGCCGCGTGACGGTTCTCAATGATCAGGGCGCAGTCACACGGCAAGAGTCCATCCTGGTGAACAGGCCGCTTGAGATCGGCCGGTACACCCTTTTCCAGATGGACTACGATCCGAAAACGGAGGCGACGTCCGTGCTCGGGGTGCACCACGACCCGGGCATCCCGCTGGTCTACGCCGGCTTCGTGCTCCTGCCGCTCGGCTTGGCGTATACGTTCTACGTACGGCCGCTGTTGGATCGAAAGGCAAGCGGCGATGCGTGAGCTCCTGTGGAAGATATCGTTCGGCATGTTCCTCGCCGCGGTTCCGGTGAGCGTCGCGCACGCGGTCATCGTCCTGGGGATGCGCAAGGGCGGCTCGGAGCGAGAAGGCCGGCGGCTCGTCTGGCTGCGTCGGGCGGCCAATGCGGCGATCGTCGCGGGGATGGCGGCGCTGGCAGGTTACGTCGCGACGCGATGGGTGGAAACCGGCCACCCCCCCTTCTCGAACATCCCCGAGTCGCTTTCCTGGATGGCGCTCGGGTTCTGCGCGGTGTACCTGGTCGCGCGGGCGCACTGGGACTTCCCGGGGATGGAGGCCGGCGCTTGCGCAGGGGCGTTGGCGATCTTAGCGTTCTCAGCGCTTTTCAAGGATGCCGCCGGCCCGCTCGTGCCGGCGCTCCAGAGCAACTGGCTCGTCTTCCACGTCTTCACGTGCATGGTGTCCTACGGGGCCTTCTTAGCGGCGTTCTGCATGGCCGTGCTGTGGCTGGCGCTCTGGCGGAAACGCGAGTCGGGGCGTCTGGTGGACCGCATGTCCTATCATCTGATGGCGTTCGGCTTCCTTCTCTTGACGATCGGGATCATTTCGGGGGCGGTGTGGGCCCGGCAGGCGTGGGGACGGTACTGGGGCTGGGATCCCAAGGAGACGTGGTCACTCATCACGTGGTTCGTCTATGGGAGTTACCTGCACTTCCGAAGGATCGCTAGCGCGTTGGGGGTGTCGGAGGAACGTCTGCCCGCGGTGAACGCCGTCTTCGCCGTGGTCGGCTTCGCCTTCGTCCTCTTCACCTACCTGGGCGTGAGCTACCTGCTCCCGAGCCTGCACTCCTACGCGTCGGGCTGAGTCGCGGACATCGCAGAAGGGCCGCCGCAGCGCGCTTGCGGGACATCCAGGAGCCAAGTATCCTGATGGGACGAAGGAAAAGAGGAGTTTATCTATGGAAAGGCAGACAGGAATGGCGAACGTCCGCAAGTCCCTCGAGCTCTTCCGCGAGTGCGAGAAGCTTGTCCCCGGCGGGACGCAGCTTTTGAGCCGCAGGCCCAGCATGTTCGCCTTCGGGGTCGCGCCGATCTTCGCGACGCACGCCAAGGGAGCGCGCTTCTGGGACGTGGACGGCAACGAGTTCATCGACCTCACGGGCGGGATCGGCGCAGTCCTTTTAGGCTACGCGGACGACGAGGTGGACAACGCGTGCGTCGAACAGTTGCGCAAGAGCACGATCTTCCCGATCCTCGCGCCCGTGGAGCTGGAGCTAGCGCGGGAGCTGGTGCAAACGATCCCGTGCGCGGAGATGGTGCGGCTGGGGAAGAGCGGCGGGGAGGCGGACGCGGTAGCGGTCCGGATGGCGCGAGGCTTCACGGGGCGGGACCGGGTCGCCGTCTGCGGGTATCACGGCTGGCACGACTGGTATATCAGCGCGAACCTGAAGGCGGACGGCGCGCTGGCCGAGCACCTCATGCCCGACGTCCCGACGAAGGGGGTGCCCAAAGCGCTTGCGGGGACGGCGCTCCCCTTCGCCTTCAATGACATCGCTTCGCTGGAGGCGGTGCTGCGGAGCGCTCCGGGGGAGTTCGCCTGCGTGATTCTGGAGGCGGCGCGCTTCAAGCAGCCACAGGGCACGTTCCTAGCCGACGTCGTGGAGCTAGCGCACCGACACGGGGCGCTGGTCATCTTCGACGAGGTGGTGACGGGCTTCCGCTACGCGCCGGGGGGAGCGCAGGAGTATTTCGGCGTCACGCCGGATCTCGCCACCTTCGGGAAGGCGATCGCCAACGGCTACCCGCTCACGGCGATCGTCGGCAGGCGGGACATCCTCCAGGCAAGCGCCGGGATGTTCATCTCGAGCCTCTACTGGGACGACAACTGCACCATCGCCGCGGGGCTCGCGTGCATCCGGAAGCTCAAGCGCATCCACGCGCCCGACATCATCCGCGCGATGGGGACGCGGTACATGCAGGGATGGCTGGCACTGGCCAAGAAAGCGGGCGTGCCCGCGACGCTCCTGGGGCACCCGTCGGTTCTTTCCATCAAGTTCGAGATGGACGATCCGGCGATCCGGTCCAAGGCGACGACCCTGTATTCGCAGGAGGTCAACAAGCGGGGCGTGTTCGGGAGCGCCTACTTCTACTGCACGGCCTCGCACAGGGAGCCGGAGATCGACGCGATCCTCGCCGCGGCGGAAGGCGCGCTCCACGTCATCGGCCAGGCCCTAGCAGACGGAAACATCGACAAGTTCCTGGAAGTGCCCGCCGCGAAGCCGCTCTTCTCGACCCGTATGGTCTAGTCCGGGTCAGCGCCCAGGGAGCGCGGGGGACTAGGGGACGGCGGGCGGCGTTTCCTCGCCCTCGGAGAGCGAGCGGGAACGACGCAGCACGATGGGGAAAGCGGCCGCCAGCACGGCGCCACCGAGGAAGAAGGGCACGCGGAGGTTGGTCAGCGCCGACGCGGCACCTCCGACGAAGGGTCCGACAGTGAAGCCGAACGACCCGAGGCTGTAGAGGAGTCCATAGGCTCTGCCCTGAAGCCTGCGGGGGATGAGGCGGCTGACGCCCGCGTTGATCGCAGGCATGACGCCGCCCATCGCCAATCCGAGAAGCGCCTGCCAGACGTAGAGGGGCCAGATGCTCCGCACAAGCCCCTGCGGAACGCAGAAGAGCGCCCCGCAGGCCAGTCCCACCAAGATCACGCGGGCGCGGCCCAGACGATCGCTGATGATTCCCGCGGAGGCGGCGGCGACCGCCAGGGCCACCCCTCTCACGAAGAAGATCGCCCCGGTGTGCTTCTCCGCGCCGATCCCGCCGTGCAAGAGCTCGTCGACGAAGAGCGGCACGATGGGGGACAGGATCGACCCCGCGAAGTTGATGACGAAGGGCAGCAGCACGAGGGCAGGAAACCCGGGGATGGAGAGCACGTCCTTCAGGCTCTCTTTCGGTCCGGCGGCATTGGGGTCCTCGCGCTCGAACTTTTCGTAGGCGAAGAAGAGGACCAAGCATCCCGCGATGAGGACGAGGCCCGCGCCGATGAAGAAGGAGGGCCTGTAGCCGAAGGCGGTGGCGGCGAGCCCGCCGGCGAGCGCTCCGATGCAGACGCCGACGGAAACGGCGGCCTGCATGAGGCCCATGCTGAATCCGGCCTTCTCGCGGGGGGTGACACTGGCGACCATCGCCACCGAGGCGCCGATCGTGCCGGTGATCGCTCCCTGGAGAAGCCGGAGCGCCAAGAGCTCATAGACGTTGCGCACAAGGCCCATGAGGGCGAGCACGGCCGCCCCGGCGAACATCGCGCGCAGGACCATGGGCTTGCGGCCGTGGCGGTCGCTGAGGACCCCCCATATCGGCTGCATGATCGTGAGCATGAGCCCGGGCGCCGCGCCGAGGACGCCCGCCCACAGGCGCACGGCCTGCGGGTCGGTCACGCCCAGCTCTTTCCGGATGAAGAGCGGAAGGAAGGGCATGACCAGGAAGAACCCCGCGATGGAAACCACCTGGGCTACCCAAGCGGAAAGGAGCGTCCTTCTCCACGGCATGATCATGAGCTCACAGCATAGGTTCGCGGAGATGATAGCGCGCGGGAGGATTGAGGCAAGGGCGCTTCTTGTTCGTTCCCTCGCGGGGAAAAGGGCCGTCGTCCAGCGGACGGGCGGAGGACGTCACTGGTTGGCAAGCGTCCGGCAGACCTCGTCTTGACAGGACTTGACGACCGCCGTGGAACAGCGCAGGTCGTTCACGAGGATGCTGAACGCGAAGGCCCGCCCGGAGCGCGAGAAAACGTATCCCGAAAGGGCCGAGACACTGCGGATGTATCCGGTCTTGGCGAAGATCCGTCCCTCGACCTCGCCGCCCAGGAGCCTCCTGCGCAGCGTCCCCTGCCCGGGCTCCGCGAGGCTGTTGACAAACACGTCCGCGTCGGGCGATCGGTAGATCTTAGCGAGCACCTCGGTCAGAACCAGGGGGCTCAGGCGGCCGTCGCGGGAGAGCCCCGAGCCGTCGGAGATGACATACTGGTCGGGGGGCAACCCGGCCTTCTGCAGGAAGTCCCCGACCGCGCGCGCGCCGTCGGCGAACGTGCCGCGCCCGCAGCAGGCCAGGCCCAGGGCCTTCAGCACGCATTCCGCGTACAGGTTCTGACTGCGCTGGTTCATGATGGGAATCGTATCGGAGAGCTTGGAGCGCTGCTCCACGAGCAGCGTAAGGTTGGAATCCTTTCCGACGACCGGAGCGCTCACCATGCGCACGACGCCGGAAATCGCGCCCCCCTGCCGAATGAACTCCTCGGCCAGCACGGTCCCAAGAAAGAGCGACGGGTCCTCGACCGTGGCCCAGAGGACTCGCTGCGTCGAGCCGGAGGGCAGCGTCCCGTCGAGAACCCAGGAGTTGCCTTTTCGGCGGACCAAGCGCAGCTCCGCCCGTCCGCCTCGGGTGGTCCGCAGGCGGTTCTCCAAGCGGACATAGGAGGTCGTCGGCCGCAGCGAAACCCTTGCCGGCGCGCCGATTTCCCCAGCCGCGACGAGGACGTCAATGCAGTTGTCGTTGAAGGAAAGCGCGCTCACCGGAGCCTGATACCAGGAGTCGTTCTGCGCCGGATCCCAACTGGGATGCCGGTATTCGCGGTCGAAGGCGCAATCATCGAGCACGACGTCGCCTCGGATGTTTCTCACCCCGCGCTCCCTCAGACGGGCCACCCAGCCGCGGGGAAGGTAGAGCGGATCATCCTGGTAGAAACGGCCCGAAAGGTTGGGATCGCCGTTCCCCCACACCACGAGGTCGCCGCGCAGCTCCCCTCCTTGCACGGCGCCGCGGGTGTAGATCCGGGTGACGAAGCTCCAGTCCGCCCCAAGGCGATCCAGCGCCGCCGCCGACACGACGATCTTCATGTTGCTCGCCGGGATGAAGGGCTCCTCGGCGTGAACGCTGTAGACAACGCCGCCCGCGTCCAGGTCCACGACGCGGGCGCCGAGCCTTGTATCCCCCAGACGCGGATCGCTGAGGATCCGATCGATCTCGGACCGAAGGTCCGAGCCGGAACCGAAGTCCGCAAAGCCAAAAACGGCGACGGCAAGAAGGATCGAGACTCGCGCGAACCACGCAACGGGGGGCCAACCAGCCCTTCGCGCAAGAGTGCGGCGCAGAGGGAAAGACATCAGCCCAAGACGTCCTCCAACCTGGAGATGCTCACGATCTGCTCAACGCGCACCACGACCTGTTTGCGGATCTTCCGGTAGCCGTAGCGGCTCGCCTCGAACGCATAGTGATCTTTGCTCGCTCGACCCTCGTTGCTGTCGCGGACGTCGGCGTCCTCCAGGGTCACAAACGACGGCGTACAGGCAATGAGCCGCCCGAGAAAGATGTACGACGTCGCCGTGTCGATGACCACTTCCTTTCCCACGAGGCCCGAAAGGGACTCCACAAAGCCATTGGACTTCTTGCAGCTCTCGGTCATGCGGCGGCGTCTCCTCCGAGCTCATCCCCCGACCTGGTGCATCGCCATCCTGCGGAATTCATTGCACTTCCACGGCTTGCGCCGCGCGGCGAGAAGGAACGTCTCCACGATACGCTCACGGCGGACCTCGGGACGCAGATGGGAACGCAGGTCCAGGTCGTCTTCGGACCACAGGCAATGCTTGAGCTTTCCGTCCGCCGTCATCCGGAAGCGCCGGCAGTGCGCGCAAAACGGCTCCGAGATGGGGGTGATGAGTCCGACCGTCACGGCGAGGCTCTCGCACCGCCATCGTCTAGCCGGGGCGCCGGCCGGTCCGTCGACGGGCGTCCACTCCCCCAGAGCCCGCAGCTTCTCGCGGATCACCGCGCCCGGGACGAAGAGGCGGAGGTGCTCCTCGTCCGCCTGAAGCGTCGGCATGTGCTCGATGAAGCGGACTTCCACGTCGCGGTCCATGCCGAACCGAACGAACGCCTCGATCTCGTCGTCGTTCACAGCGTTCATCACGACCACGTTCACTTTGACGGGCACGAGCCCCGCGCGGCGCGCCGCCTCCAGGCCGCGAAGCGCCTCATCGAGATCCCCTCCCCCGGTGATCCGCCGGTAGCGCGCGGGCTTCAGGCTGTCGATGCTGAGCGTGACCCTGTCAAGACCAGCCGAGGCGAGGCCGGCCGCCTTCGCGGCCAACAGGGTCCCGTTCGTCGTGAGGGCGAGTTCCTCCACTCCCTCGACGGCGCGAAGCATCTCGACGAGACGCTCAATGCCTCGCCTGACGAGGGGCTCGCCCCCCGTGAGGCGATACCGCCGCACCCCCAGCCCGGCGGCGACGGCGACGACCGCGACGATCTCCTCGTACCGCAGGATGTCGTCGTGGTGGAAGCTCCGGAACGGACGCAGGCCCCTGCAGTAGTCGCACCGCAGGTTGCAGCGGTCCGTGACGCTGATCCGGAGCATCCGGATCGCTCTTCCGAAGGCATCCACAATCTGCGAAGGGCCCTGGTCCACCACCTCAGTCGATCCTGTAGACGGCGCTCAGAGGAACGTCTCCCAAAACGGGAACGGTATTATAGAAGATCGGCGACAGGCCTTCCAGACTGGACGCGAGCGCCGTCCCCGCGAGGAAGGAGCGGCGGTTGGCGATCACGACGACCGCCACGCCGCGCGCCCGCAGGTCCGCCACCGTGTCCGTCGCGCCGATCTCCACGACCTCGATATCGTCCCGGAGGAATCCCGGCTCGTAGAAGAACCGCACCGCGGCGGCCTCGACCGGATAGAAGGCGACCTTCGCGCCCGGGGGGGTCTGGCGGTTGAGAAAACCGAAGAGCTTCGCGTCGTTGGTTTCGAGCCAGTAGGTGATCTCGAACCCCAGCCTGTGCGCCCCCCGCAGCCACCCGACCGCCGCCGAGTAGTATGAGAGCTCATACGGGTGGAAGACGACGATCTGGGCCGCGAGCGCCGCGACGACCGCAGCCGACGCGACCGCGCGGCTCCCCCGGCGGCGCAGAAGCGCGACAGCGGCTTCCCCCCCTATCCCCGCCAGACCCGCGAGAAAGGGAAACGCGTAGAGGATCAACCGCACGCCGTCGTACTTGGGAAACGGGCCCGCCAGGGCGGCGCCCAGCGCGACGGCCGCCGCACAGACAAAGAGAAGCGCAAGCTCGTTCCGCCGGCGGCGCACCGCCCGCACCGCTCCCCCCGCTGCAAGAACCACGAATATCACGGGAGAGACCGCCAGGAGCATCACGGGATAGTAATGCCAGGGCGCGTTTCCTCGGAACACTCGGCCCATGTAGAACACGGGCACTTCCGTCCGGACGGGCCCTATCCCCTCGACGGCGCGCAGCGCCCCTCCCGTCAGGTACTGGAGGATCTGCCGCGGGCCGTCCAGCCACATCGGTAAAAAGAGAAGCAGGAAGACCCCGACACCCACCACGACGAAGGGGAGAACCTGCCGCCACGCCCGCCTCCCGTCGCTCAGGAACGCCAATGGGATGAGAAAGACAGGAAGGATGATCGCGTTCACCTTCACCCCGAGCGCCAGGCCCCATAGGATCCCGGAGAAGAGGCCCGCCAGGCGCGATCCTCTCTCGAAGACGAACGCGACCGCCGTCGCGAGGAAGAAGAAGGCAAGCATCATGTCGAGCGCCGCGAAATGCGCATGTCCGAAGATCCGCGGGTGCGCGATCCACAAGGCGGCGGCCCACGCGCCGGCGGTCCGGCCGCTGCGCCGCGAAAGACACACGAAGAGGAGCAGCGCAATGCCCGCGTAGGAGAGGGCCCCCACCATCCGTCCGGCGAGGAGATAGTCCCCGAAGACCGGCTCGAAGGCGGCAAGCGCGGCGGCGACGAGGAGCTTTCCGAACACGGGGTGGGCGCTGGCGCGATCCCACGGGTCCGGAACGTCCGAAGGCGCGCTAGACAGGCGCGCAGAAAGGTGCGCGAGGATGTTCGCCCCCGCGCCCAGGTATGCCGGCTCGTCCCACGCGAGGCCCGGATCGCCCAAGGTGAAGACGACGGCGGACAGCGCCACGAGGAAGCACACGATCCCCAGCAAGAGATCGACTCGAAGTCGGGATCGTTCTTCGTTCATCAGCGCGATGTCCACAGCTTTCCCGGCACAGGGCGTCGACGGATTCTACAGGACGCTCTGCGGATCGACGTCGACCGTGATCGCGGCCGCGCCGGCCTTGAACTTCGTGACGACCGGCGCAAGAAGCTCCGACACATTCAGCTCCAGCGGGGCCTTGACGAGCACGTGATATCGGTACCGGCCCGCTAGACGCGGGAACGGCGCAGGGGCGGGCCCCAGGACTTTCACGCCGGGCTCATTGGCGAGCGCGCCGCGAAGCGCCTGTGCGAGCGCCCCGCAGGCCTTCGCCGCCGCCGACTCATTCACAGCGCTCGCCACCGCCTGCACGAGTCGGCCGCTGGGCGGATACCCGTGAAGCTCTCGATCCGCGAGCTCACGCTCCGCGAACCGCTCGTAATCGTGAGCCCGCGCCGCCTGGACCGGGAGGGATTCCGGATCGTAGGTCTGTATCACGACCCTTCCGCCCTTCGCCCCCCTGCCGGCGCGGCCCGCCACCTGGGACAGGAGCTGAAACGCCCGCTCGCTCGCCCGGAAATCCGGAAGCGACAACGCCACGTCCGCGAGAATAACCCCGACGACCGTCACGTTCGGAAAGTCCAGGCCTTTCGCGATGACCTGCGTGCCGACGAGGATGTCGATCCGCCGCTTGCCGAAGTCCTCGAACGCCAGCCGGTAGAAGTCCCGCGTGGAAGCCGCGTCGCTGTCCATGCGGAGCGCGCGCGCCTCGGGAAACTGCTGGGCGATCTCTTGCTCGATCCGCTCCGTCCCCCTCCCGCGAAAGGAGAGGTTGGGCGAAAGACACTCCGGGCACTCCCGGGGAAGATCCGCCCGCGCCAGGCAATAGTGACACAGGAGACAGGAGCCCTTCCGGTGGTACGTGAGGGGGACGGCGCAGTTGGCGCAGAAGAACACGTGGCCGCACCGGGGGCAGTGAACGGTCGCCGCAAAGCCCCTCCGGTTCATAAAGAGGAGCACCTGTTCGCCCAGCGAGAGCGCCTCCTCGACGTAGTGAGCAAGCTCGCGCGAGAGATTGCGGCCGTAGCGCATGTGCCCCTTGTCATAGCGCAGGTCCACGACCTGCACGGGGGGAAGGGGCCGCTGCTCGACGCGCTGGGGCAGCGTGAGCATCCGATACGCCCCGGAGCGCGCGGCCGCGTAGGCCTCGAGCGAGGGGGAGGCGCTGCCCAGGACGACGACGGCTCCGGTCCGCCGCGCGCGCTCGATCGCAACGGTGCGGGCATGGTAGCGCGGAGAGGTGTCCTGTTTGAAGGTGGACTCGTGCTCCTCGTCGATCACGATGAGCCCCAGGTCGGCGACGGGCGCGAAGACGGCGGAGCGGGTCCCGAGCGCCACGCTCGACCGTCCCGAGCGCACGCGTCGCCACGCTTCGTTGCGCTCGCCGTCCGAAAGGGCCGAGTGAAAGACGGCGACGTCCTCGAAGCGCGACGACAGCCTGTGAACCGTCTGAGGCGTCAGGGCGATCTCCGGAACGAGGTAGAGCACGGTCCTGCCCAGCGCGACCGTTTCCTGCGCCGCCCGCAGGTACACCTCTGTCTTGCCGCTCCCGGTGATCCCGTGCAGGAGAAAGACCGAGAAGCGCCCGCCCCGCAGGCAGGGGCGGATCTCCGAGAGGGCCTTCTCCTGATGCTCCGTCAGGCGCTCGGGGATCGCGAGGGGTTCCTGCGCCGAAGCGAGGAAGGCGTCCGAAGGACGCACCTCGCGAAGCTCGACAAGGCCCTTGCGCGCCAGCGCCGTCACGGC
>JAZDKG010000123.1:0-31782 GCA_043803205.1 Planctomycetota bacterium | reverse complement strand
TCGCAGGAGTAGTTGATGGGGATGCGGAGGTGCTCGGGGAAATGCTCGGCGACGAGGGACCATTTCTCGCGGTCGGGGTATTTCTCGATGAGGCCGCTTCCGAGGAGGAGGTCGGCCATGTTCGAGCGCATGGCGCGGTAGAAGGGGAGGCCGAGCTCGGCGTAGAGGCGGGCGTAGCCGCGGGTGAAGCCCTCATATTCGAGGCCGGGGTAGCGTTTGTCGGAGACGCCCGGCACGCCCGCGGTCTGGAGCTCGACGAAGTCCTCAACGGCGACGACGTGGTTGTCGCCGACGATCTCGAGGCGCTCCTTGGGCCAGTGGAACGCGCCGAAGGAGCTCAGGCACAGCGAGGCGGAGACGCCGTTCCCGTATTCGACGACGACGTGGTGGTCGTCGGGGCGGCCGACGCCCGAGGCGAAGACGCGCTTCGGGGTCGAGCGGGCGAACCAGTTCATGACATCGAAGGCGTGACAGGCCTCGTCGAGGAGGCGCGAGCGTCCCTTCCAGTGGGCGGGGCGGTCGCGGAAGTCGTCGACCATCCGGTAGGTGATGAGGAGGGGGCCGACATCGCGGGTCACGATCTCGAAGGCATCGACGTAGGAAGGGGCGAAGCGGCGGTTGAAGCCGACGGCGAGGTGTTTGCGGGTTTCGCGGCAGACGCGCGCAACCTCGAGGCTCGCGGGGATATCCTCCGAGAGGGGTTTTTCGACGTAGACGTGCTTGCCGGCGCGCAGGGACTCGATGGTGAGGGGGGCATGCTGATCGGGGGAAAGGGCGATGACGACGAGATCGACGGCGGGGTCGGCGAGCATGGTGTGATAGTCACGGCCAGCGCGCTCGGGACGGTAGCGCGACGCATGTTTATCGAGGGCGTCCGCGTTCAGGTCGCAGAGGGTGTGGACGCGGAGCCAGGGGCATTTTGCGGCGTTGGGGAGATGCTGTTTTGAGACGAGGTTCCCGACGCCAAGGAAGCCCACGTTGAGGCGCTCGCGCATTCGGGGTCTCCTTCGAAGACGCGGAGGAAGGGAGACGACTCAGGCGCCGGGGGAGCGGGTCTTGATGACGCGAGCGGGGACGCCGGCGGCGGTGGCTCCATCGGGGATATTGTCGATGACGACGGCGCCGGCGCCTATGACGGCGGATTTCCCGATGGTGATCTTCTCGATCACGGTTGCGCCGATGCCGACCTGGGCGAACTCGCCGACGCGGACTCGGCCGGCGAGGCGCGCGCCGGGGCCGACATGGCAGTAGCGCTCCAGGACACACTCGTGGTCGACGACGGCGCCGGAGTTCACGATGACGCCATCGGCGAGGGTCGCCCGGGCGCCGATGATCGAGCCGATGCAGACGGTGACGTGGGCGCCGAGGGTGACATCGTCTTCGCGGAAGCTCCTGGGATGGACAAGGGAGACGGGGCTAGCGCCGGGATTGGCGGCGAGGACCTTGCAGACCACATCGCATCGCAGGCGGTTGTCGCCGACGGCGACGGCGACGAGGGGGGCGGTCATCCGGGCGAGAGACGAGATCCCGCCGAGGACGCGCCGGCCCGCGACCTCGATGCCCGGCTGGGGCTCATGGAAGGCGTCGAGGAATCCCATGATGGAATAGCCGAGGGCCCTGGCGATGGCGGAGACGACGGTCGCTTGTCCGCCGAGGCCGAGGATCAGAAGCTGGCGCCCTTCGCCGTCCATGCAGTTGCGGTCCCCATCGGCGTCTTTCCCGAGCCCCGCGAGCGAGCTCGGGAAGGGATCGAACGGACAGGCATGATACGAGGAGGGGGCAGGACCTACAAGGGCGGAACGCCGCGGGAGAGCTTGTTGATCGAGGGGTCGAGGCTCAGGGCCTCAGGGGCCGGGCTTGCGACATTTCAGGAAGAACAGGTACCCTTCCTCGGGGTTATCTCCGAGGCGGATATTCTTAGCAGCCTCGCCGCGGTAGATGCGGCCTGTCTTGAGGGATTTCGGGATCGGGCAAAGGGCCTTGGTCTCGATGACGTCGAACCCGCAATCGGTGACTTTCCCGACGAGCTCACTCACGAAGTATTCCTTACGGTGCTCGGGATGGACGAAGCCATGGGGGACATGAAACCGGGTGAGGGCGCGATTGGGGGTATCCAGGCAGAAGCAGCCTCCCGGCTTGAGGATGCGACGGACCTCGGCCAGGGTTGCGTCGGTGTCGTTTTCCGAGACATGCTCGATGCTCTGGCCGGCGAAGACGAGGTCCACGGATGCATCGGGGATGGGCGACAGATCGGACATCGACGTGTAGAGATAGCGAACGGCCGTACCGCCGGGGGTGCGGTGGGTTTGGGGTTCGGCGTCGTGCCAAGATCCGAAGCGGTCCTGCGGAGGAAGATCCACGATGATGAGCTCGTCGGGATTATGGGGATATCCCATCGAAAGAAGGGCCCCCTCGGGGCAGTCCGGGGCAGCGCCGCCCAAGTCAACGATCGTGCGGGCGGGCGGCAGGCAGGACTTGACCATGAGGAGGCGGCACTCGTGGAGAACGGCGAGGAAGGTTTTCCGTCCGGTGAGGCGCAGGAACTCAGGGGAAGCTCTGAAGGCCAGGAGAAGGCCCATGGGGGTGAGGCTTCCCGTTCTCAGGCGCGTCAGCCAGTGGCGAAGGCCGGGCGCGTCCGGCTCGCGCTTCAGAAAGACGCGATAGAGCGCCAGAAGAAAGATCTCATCCCACGGACGGCCGCGGGGCCGGCAGGCCAGAGCGAACCATTTTGCGGCCAAGCGCAGAAGCAGCACAAGGTCGGACCAGACTTGGCGGGGGTCGGGCACCTCTCTTGCAGCCGAAGTATTTGTCACGGCGATCCTTACTCACTTCGTCGGAGGGATTCAGGGCGCAGCGCCCGGGCGCGGGGGAGGGGATTCAAGGTCTCCCGAGGGCAGACGCCTCTGTCATGATCTTGAGGTATTCCCTACCCATATCATCGGTAGTCCGTTCCCTGATGTGGGCGTAGAGGCGTTTCTGGGACCGCAAGAGCTCCTCGCGGTTTTCGAGAGCCCACGCGATTCGCTTGGCGATATCGTTCACGTCATAGGGGTTAAACAACATGGTTTTTGCGAGGTCCGGGGGGATGAGCTCGAGGGTCTGGGGCATGGAGCTCATCACAATGGGGGTGCCGGAGCTGACGGATTCGGAGAACATGATGGGCAGGCCGGCCTCGAAGAGCGAGGGGGCGACAGTCAGGGCGGACAGGGCGTAGAAGGCGGCGTGGACGTCGCTGGGGAGATCGGGGACGGAGATGACATCGAGATGGAGTCGGCGGCCGTGAACGAAGTCCAGGACCTCGGGACAGGAGCGATCGAGTCGGCCGGTGAGGAAGAGTTTGACGTTGAGGTATCTCCTGCGCAGGAGGATCTCGAAGGCCTTGAGGAGGTTGAGGACGTTCTTATGGGGTCGGATCTGGCTGGAGTTGAAGAGGAACTGCACCTCGTCGATGGGGAAGTCCAGGAGCCATCGGCGGACCTGTGGCTCGTTCCACAGGTCGTCGTCGGCCTTGCTGCGAAGGAACCCGCGGATGGTCTGGGCAGCGGCGCGCCGGACGTCGCCGTTGCAGGTTCGACCCAGAGAGGCGAGCCGGTCGGTGTAGTCGGCGGGGGTGATGGGGACGACGCGGGTGATGCTCCGGTCGACGCCGAAGTGCTGTATGGCGTGTTGATCGCGGACGTATTCGCTACTCGTGACGACGCGATCGGCCCTCTTGAGGAGGAGGTGGAACTTTCCCTCGATGGAATCGACCAAGGCGGGGTCGAAGCCCGTGGGGAAGTCCGCGAAGACGAAGTCCCAGAGGGCGACGACGAGGGGGCCCCGGAGGGCCCTCGCCTCGGCGGCCCAGGGCTGAGCGACGAACCAGCAGGAGATATCGCGTCGTTTGGCGGCCTTCGCGGCCAGGACCTTGTATTCATGGTCGATGACGCGGAAGTAGAGGAAGGTGAAGGCCCTGATGACGGGGGCCTTCAGGGGCGCGAGGCGTCGGGCGAGGGGCGAAAGGAGGCGTCGGGTGAGGAGGGCGAGCTTCCAGACGATCCAGATGAGGAGCGCGAGCGGCGCCAGGACAAGGGCGAGGCAGGAGGCAAGCAGGAGGAGCAGTCCGAAGAGAACGTATGATTCGGTGGCAAGGATTCCGACGGTGAACGCCAGGAGCTTCTTGCTGCGTCGCAGGGAATCGCGGATGCGTTTCGCCAGGTTCCTGAGGCGCGCCGACCACGTCAAGCGGCCGGGCCTGCGACCTCGTTCGTGCATCCAGACAAAGAGGCGGAGGAAGAGCGGCGCCCGGCGCCTTGAGAAGACCACTTCCAGGTCGGTCGCGGACACGTTCTGATCGCGCAAGAGCATCTCAAGCTGGTGCTGTGCCCAGACGGGGACGGCGATGAGGATCCGAGCCTCGCGGGTTCTTTGTGCGGATCGGAGGATCCAGGCGAGGGCGCGGCAGATTCCTTCACCCACCATGTTTCCGACCGGCGGGATCTCGAGCCAGAAGCCGAGCGTAGGCTTGTTCTTATCCACGGACACCGGAGGGGCGTCTCCTCAGATAGGGTTGGATCGCCTGGTAGAAGTCGGGGGCGACGTTGCGCCAACTCGCCTCATCGAGTCGGGCGGGGTCGGGCAGCCGGACCTTGTCCCCGCGGGCTTCCATCTCTTTGAGCTTTGCGGCGATATCGACGACGTCGAAGGGATCGAAGAAGGTGAGGTTCAGGTCGAAGGATTCATTCATGAACTCCATGGCCGGGTATCGAGAGGAGAGCGAGGGGGCGCCGAGGTAGGCGGCGTCGATGACGCTGAAGGAGCCATTATCGTAGAGGTTGGCATGGAGGAGGAAGCGGGCGTTTCGGATGATGGAGAGGTAGGCCTCGTCGGGGGGATAGCCCCGGATGTCGAGGTTTTCCTTGAGGGACGGGCGCTGTGCAATGAGTCTCCGGATCTTCTCCGCGTAAACGGGATCGCTTCGCTGGAAGGGGTACTTTCTGCGGGGATCGAAGTCTTCGGTGCACTGTCCGACCATGACGGCCTTGAGGCGTCCGCCCAAGTGGTCGTAGTAGCGGGCCAGCGCCTCGAGGACGCGCTCATGGTTCTTGTGAGGGGTGCTGTTCGAAGTCCAGACGAAGTAGTCCCGAGGGGAGGGGGAGGGCACGTCGTCCGGGTGGAGGGCGAGTTTCTCGAAGAACATGGGGATGCGACGGAGCCTAGCGCGAGGGACCCCGACGAAGGAATTGAGGTCATTCAAGGTCGAGGGGGTGGTTGCCAGGATGAAATCGGCGTTTCGGAGGAGGGGGATAAAGGCGGTGGACTGGAGCACCCAGCCTTCGTCCCCCCATATCTCGGGGACGTACCGCTGGATGCAGTCGAAGACGAAGATGCCAAACGGCCTCAGGGGGAGGAGAGGGACCTGGAGGCGATCGGAGATGAGGAGCCAGAGGTCGCAATCGAGGAAGTCATTGGCGCCGTCCGAGATCAAGCAGTAGGTATCGTTAGTGAGGGGGCGGTCGACGCCCTCGAGACGGGTCATCACGCGGGCGTGCTCGGCCTTGACGAGCCTGAAGCCGATCTCGCGGGTGGCGATGCCCGCTTCCCAGAGGTCTTTGAGGTCGATGGCGGGGGTAATGACGCCGGGGCGGTAGCCGAAGACGACATCCGTGTCCGCTCCGATGCGGGAGGCGCCAAGGCTGATCATTTTGGCGACGTCTTTCGCCGCACGGAGGGTCCCCCCCTGGTAGAGCTCGGGCACGAAGACAGCGACTCTTGACATGCATTTCACCCCGACGCGCGACGGCTACGGCGCGGAAACCCACCGAGGTTCGGGAAACTGAGGAGATTACCCGATAAGCCCGGGATTTTCAAGCGACGAGCCGACGGACCCGGCTCGGGGGTTCACGCGCTCGGGAGCGGGGATCCCCGTCACGCCGGTGGTCCCTGGGTGCTCCGGCGGAGATAGGCATCGACGACTTCGGCCGGAGGACCATCCGCTACAATACGACCGCTCTCGAGGCAGATGGCGCGACTGCAGAGCTCGCGCACGACGCTCAGGTCGTGGGAGACCAGAACGAGAATGCCGGCGCTAGAGATCAGGCGGCCCAGGCGAGCCTTGGCCTTGGCCAAGAAGCTCGCATCGCCGGCGGCGATGACCTCATCCAAGAGCAGGATCTCGCCGGGGAGGGCGGTTGAGATCGAGAAGGCCAGGCGGACGAGCATGCCGGCGCTGTAGGCCTTGACCGGATAGTCGATGAACTCACCGAGGTCGGCGAAGGAGACGATCTCGTCCTGGAGGGAGGCGATGGCGGAGGGGGCGGCTCCCATGAGGAGGCCGCGGTACATGATGTTCTCCCGGCCGGTCGCCTCGAACTCGAAGCCCAGGCCGAGCTCGAAGAGGCTGCGGATTTTCCCTCGGACTTCGATGTTGCCCGAGCGGAGCGGGTAGATGCCGGCGATGGCCTTGACCAAGGTGGTCTTGCCAGCGCCATTGGGTCCGATGACGGCCAGGCGTTCGCCCTCTCGGACGGAGAGGGTGACGCCACGCAACGCGAGCACGTCATGAACGAGGGAGAGGCTCCCCCGGAGTCTCGCGAGATTGAAGGCCCACTCCTTGATGGAGAAGGTCCTCAAGGGGGAGGAGGGATAGCAGAGCTCGACGTCGACCAGGTTGATGAAGCAGCCGTTCACGGGGAACCGTTTGTCCAAGTCTAGAGGTAGAAGATGATGTTGGCCTCCTCCCGGGCGATCTTGCGAAGCGCGATCGCGGAGAAGACCAGGATCGTCCCGATGGTATAGGCGTAGTCCGCGGCGCTCGGGAAGGCCCCGTCCAGAAGCGGTGCGCGCACGAGGTTGAGGATGTGGGTGACGGGGTTGTAGTCCACGAGAAAGCCGAGGTCGACGGCGCGGAAGAGCCGGGGCTCGATGAAGACGGGGGAGACGTACCAGACGGCCTGGAGGAGCAGGGCGACGAGGTACTGGAAGTCGCGGAACTTGGCGTTCACGAACCCGGCGATCACGGAGAGAGGCCAGCCGAGAAGGATGAGGAGGGGCAGGGAAAGGGCGAGACTGAGCAGGGGGACATTGAAGTGTTGAGGACGGAGGACGAGCGCCCAGACCGCGAAGCCCGCAAGCCCGACGCAGAAGACGAGGAACGAGCTGAGCACGTACCTGAGGGGGTAGATCGCGGCGGGCAAGGCGCACTGTTTGATATAAGGGCCAGCGGAGATGAGGGAAGCGCAGCCGGTCTGGACGGATTCGCAGATGAAGCCCCATACGAGGATGCCGCTGAAGACGAAGGGGGCGAACTCCCGGGAGGGGGAGCGGAAGACGGCGCCCAGAACGAGGGCGATCATGATCGTCAGGAGGAGCGGGTGGAGGAGCGCCCAGAGGATCCCGAGACGCGAGCGACGGAAGCGCGCGCGGATCTCGGCCTTCGCCAGATGCCACCAGAAGTATCTACTCGTCCAGATGTCCCGCGCGTAGGCTCTCATCGCGGCGAACCGAAGACCCGTGTCACCACATCCGCGATGTAGGCGACGTCGGCCTCCGTCAGTCCGGGCCAACTGGGGAGGTTGATGCCGGTGAGCGAGAGCTCTTCCGCAACGGGGAACCGATCGCGGGCGCAGTCGCGATAGACCGGCATGGTGTGCACGGTAGGGAAGAGGGGGCGGGTCTCGACGCCGGCGGCGTCCAAGGCGACGCGAAGGGGGGCGACCGCCTTCGGATCGGCGCAACGGACAGCGACCATCCAGTAGGTGTGGAAGACCTTTTCGGGCTCCGGCTGGATGGAGAGGGGGAGGTCCTGGAGGCGGGAGCGGTACCAGGCGGCGATGCGGCGCTTGTCGGCGATGAAGGAATCGGCGCGCTCGAGCTGGGCGAGGCCGACGGCGGCGGAGAGGTTGGTCATGCGGTAGTTGAAGCCGAGGGTTTCGTGCCAGTATTCCCGTCCGCCGCCGGGGAGGCCCTGGTTTTTGTACCGGCGGAGGCGCTCGTAGAGGTCCTCGGAGCGCGCGGCGAGCATCCCCCCCTCGCCGGTGGTGATGGTCTTGTTGCCGTAGAAGCTGAAGGTGGCGACATCGCCGAAGTTGCCAACGAAGGTGCCGTCATACTTGGAGCCGAAGGCTTCGGCGCAGTCCTCGATGAGGCAAAGGTTGTGCTCCTTCGCCAGGGGGACCAGCTCATCCATCGCGCAGACGCCGCCGTAGAGGTGGACGGCTATGATCGCCTTTGTGCGACCGGTGATCTTCTTCCTCACGTCCGCGGGGTCCATCTGCCAGGTATCGGGGAGGCTGTCGACGAAGACGACGGAGGCGCCGGCGCCCTTGACGGCGTTGGCAGGGGCGATGTAGGTCAGGGTCGGGACGATCACCTCGTCGCCGGGGCCGATGCCCAGGGCGCCCATGGCCGTCTGGAGGGCGGCGGTGCCGCTGGAGACCGAGACGCAGTAAGGGACACCCAGGTATTGGGCGAAGGAGCGCTCGAAGCGCTCGACGTAAGACCCGCAGGAGGAAATCCAGCCGGTCCGGAGGCAGTCGAGGACGTAGTTGGTCTCGTTGCCGGACAGATCGGGTCGATAGACGGGTATCTTCCGCAAAGAGAACGTCTCCGAAGGCAAAGGGAAACGAGCAGTATGATAGCGGCGTCGGGGAGGGACTCAAGATGAAAGAGGTCAGGAGGAGGCGTGCCGGGCGAGGATTTCGGCGTGGAGGCAGGCGGTGGAACGCCAGGAGAAGCGGGCGGCGCGTGCAGCGCCCCTGTCGGCCGATTCGGCGCGCCAAGCTTCATCCTCGGCGGCTTTTCGGATTGCGGAGGTCCAGCCCGCGACGTCATCCGGGTCGACGGCGAGGGCCACATCGCAGGCGATCTCCGTGAACGCGTGGGCGGTCGAGCAGACGACGGGAACGTGTCGGGCCATGGCTTCGAGCAGAGGCAGTCCAAAGCCCTCGTATCGCGACGGGGCGAGGAGGGCCGCGGCGGCGTCCAAGAGGGAGGCCAGGACGGGATCGGGGACGCGTCCGGCGGCCAAGACCTCGCGGGCGGCGGGATGGGAACGCAGATCGGTCCAGAACGCCGCCTCTCCCCAACCCAGGGGACCGACGAGGACGAGCCTGTGAGAGCGACGCAGGGACTCGGGCAAGTTCCGCCAAGCGTCCAGGAGCACTCGGATGTTTTTGCGCGGCTCGAGGGTCCCGACGTGCAGGAAGAACGATCCTTGGGGAAGGAGCGGCGGACGGCCGCCTGAGGGTGACGAGCGGCAAGGGCCAAGGGCTCTAGCGGCCAAGGGGATCACGGTGACGCGCTCGGGGGGCAAGCCCAGGAGGCGACAGGCTCGATCGCGGGTGAACTGGGACGGCACGATCCAGTGTGAGGTGGCGGAGAGGCTGCGAGGCAGGTCGGATCCCCATTGGGCGACTCGATCGGGCGGATGCCATTCGGGATGCTCAACAACGGAGAGATCCAGGAGGGAGGTCACGGTGGGCGCGTCGCAGGACATGGCGAGGCTATTGGGCTCGAAGTAAACGGAGGCAGAGAGCGAACGGAAGGCGTTCCGGAAGGCGAAGGCATATCCCTTGTGAAAGGTCCGCCTCATCCAGAAGGGCGGGCGGAGGGAGGGTCGGGCGGCGGCGAGGAAGTCGCACAGGGGGCGGAGCTCAAGCGTGTCGAGCGACGCATGCGAAGCGCCGAGGGCGGTGGAAAGGCGCGGGAGACGCTCCCAGAAGCCGACCGGACGGACGGGGGAATCGGGCGGCCAGTGCGCAAGGAGGCGGCGCAGATAGACGGGGATTCCCGTCGCGGCGCGATACAGGCACCAGTCATTGATGAGAGCTATCGGCTTGTCCATATCCACTGTCACAGGCGTTGCGCGACATCGGGAGCGAAGGGCTTCGGCCGGCAGGCGCATTGGTGTCGAAGAGGAGGCGAGACAGGGCGAGCTTGCAGCGGTCGCGGCTGAAGCGAAGGGCGTTGGCGCGGGCGGCATCGGGGACGAAGGCATCCTCGCAATGCTCGAAGCGCCGGACGGCGTCCGCGAGACATTCCCCGGTCTGCTCGTGGAAGAAGATCCCGGTGGGCGAAACGCCGGGGGCGGAGTCGAGGTCCACGACGGTCTCGAGGGCGCCGCCTTTGGCGTAGGCGATTACGGGGCGGCCACAGGCCTGGGCTTCGAGGGGGACGATTCCGAAGTCCTCTTCGCCGGGGAAGATGAGGGCGCGGCATCGGGAGTAGTGTTCACGGAGGACCTCGTTGGGCTCTCTGCCGAGGAAGGTCACATTGGGAGGGGCGGCCTTTCGGGCCCAGGCGTAGTCCGATCCGTCGCCGATGACGACGAGCTTACGGTCGAGGCACCTGAAGGCGTCGAGGGCGAGATCGATCCGTTTGTATGGAGCCAACGCGCCGACCCAGAGGTAGAAATCGCGGGGGGGCAAGGCGGTCGCACGGTAGAAATCCGTATCGACAAAGGGATACACGACGGCGGAGTCCCTGTCGTAGCAACGCTTGATGCGCTGCTGGACGTTGAGGCTATTGGCGACGTAGTTGTCGACCCGTCGAGAGGCGCGGCGGTCCCATTTCCTCAGGAGCGGTCCGGCAGCGCAGAGCGCCCAGTATCGGAGGTCCCAGGAGGGGCGGCCACGGAAGTAGGATTCCGGGGGATTCCAGGCGTATCTCATGGGGGTGTTACAGTAGCAGACGAAGCGGGTCGGCGGATCGACGGAGACGCCATGAGCGAAGGAGTGGCTCACCGCCACCACGAGGTCGTATCCGCGCAGCCTGAGGGAGCGAGCCGCGAGGGGCATCAGAGGAAGGAGGCAGCGGTAACTCCGTTCGGCGAGGGGGAGGCGGGAGAGCCAGGAGGTCACGATGCGCCGACGCTCGATCAAGGGCGAGACGGAGCGGGGCACGTGGATCAGGGTGAAGAGGTCGCTCCCGGGGAGCAGCTCGCAGAGGAGCTCAAGGACCTTCTCTCCCCCGCGCATGCCTGTGAGCCAATCGTGAACGAGCGCCGTCTTCATGATAGCCGGCTCCGATGTTCGCCTGTCAAAGGGAGGGGGGCAGGCCCCGGCGGGCGAGCGATGCAGCGTCGTCAGGGGGGGACCTCCCGGGCGATGAGGGCGTTTCCGGACGGCGCGGCGATCAAGAGCCCTCCTATGCGAGTCAGCACCATGATATCGTCTCCAGCGCCATCATCCAGGCGAGCCACCTCGACGTCGAGGCACTCGTCCATCCCGGCGAGGCGGTCAAAGGCACACTGGGACCAATCGGCGTCGCGGGCGAGGGCGGCGGCGAAGCGACCGTCCCGGGTCAGCGCGAGGAGGTCGGACCTGCCGTCGGCGTCCACGTCGGCCACCCGGAGGAAGCGAGCGTTTGCGAGCCACGGGAAGGCGCCGACGCGGCGCGTGAGGAGCCGGCTGCCTTCGCACGTGACGATCCAGAGTTCGCCCTCGGCGGTGGCGGCGATCACGTCGTCTCTGCCATCCGCGTTGACGTCGCCGGCCAGCAGAGGCGAGGCATGGACGTCCGCGCGACGCTCATCTTCAGAGAAGAACTCAAACCGGTCTCCCTTTGAGAGGCCCATCCAGAAACCGGCGGGCCCCTTCCCGGCGACGTCATCCCTTCCGTCGCCATCGAGGTCCGCGACGACGGCGCCGGAGGAATCGACGGATACGGAGGAGGCGCCCATGTTGACGTTGGCGAGGCGCTCGCCGTCGGACACGCCCGCCCACCATTCGCCGTAGGCAGTCCTGCCGACGATATCCTCGCGTCCGTCGCCGTCCACATCGGCGATCATCACGTCTTTCCAATCGATATCGGGGGCCCACTGGCCGACGGCGTTCATGTCGAAGACGCGCCTGGAGGCCAGGGCGCAAAACCACGTGCCGGAGGTGTCGCGCACCAAGGCATCCGCGCATCCGTCCCCGTCGAGATCCGCCAGCTCGGGCACGCCCACGGTCAGCGGGCGAGGCCTGGAGCGCGCATAGACTTTGAGACTTTGCGGGAAACCGACAAGCTTGACGGGGGGCGCGGGAGGTCTCCTCGCCGCGGTCGATCCGCGTCGCTTCGCCGTGCCGCGTGTGCGGGACGGGGCGAAGACCTGGTACTTGCGTTGGGTCTGCCATTCCGGAGGCAGGACCAGGGTCAAGAGGATCGGGAAGTCTTTCGGCTGCGTCAGCCGATAGAGCGCAAAGGCATCGGCTTCCTGCGCGGAGACGCGCAGATCACGGAAGGTGACGGGCAAGGGTCCCCCCTGGTAGATGGGGATGAGGATGCGGGTTTTTCCGTCCGAAGGCTCGCCGGGCGGCACCACGGGCCTGTCGACAAACATCCTCCTCGACGGGTTGTGATGGGGGTGTGAAGAGTCGAACCGGAACTCGACGACGACCCCCATGAGGGCTTTGACCAGCTTCCAGTCGATCTCCACGAGAACATAGCGCCAATCGAAGGGAGGGGCAGACTCTCCGGGTAACGCCGGCGGACAGGCAAGCTGCGGTGAGCGTATCTCGACCCAGGCGCCCTCGAGGTCCCGGGTTGTTGCGAGGCGCTCCTTCGGCGAGCGCAGATAGAGGTCGAACAGCCGGCCGAGATGGCGGTCCTGGTACCACCTGAGAAGCCACAACGGGAGGCAGAGCGCGGCTGTCACCGCCGCGCCGAAAAGAACCATGCGGACGACTGCCAGTCCCGCGACGGCGCAGGGGAGCGACCGACGCTCCCCTGCGGTCTTTCGCACGAACGCAGATAGGCGAGGGACGTATCGAACGATCCCTTCAAGGAGAAAGCCGACGAGCCACAGCGACATGAATTCCAGGTGGAAGTAGTGGCGGGGACCGAACTGGAGACAGGGGTAGCCGCCGAGGTACAGGATGGTCATGGCGAGAAAGGCCGCTAGACGGATGCTTCTAGCGGCGACGGCGAGTACGGCTAGGGCCGCAAGAAAGGGACCCGAGCCGTTGAGCCGCCTGGGGAGAGACCGCAAACGCTCGGGCAGGCGGAACACGGGGAAGTCAGCCGGGAAAGGCGTGCGAGCAAACGGGAGGTTCAGCACCCGGACGACGGAGGCGCATGCGCGGGTCCATACGTCGGCGGGGAGGGTCCGGACAATCTCGCGGAGATAGCGGGCGCTGAAGACATCGTAGGCCCGTGTGCCTTGCGAGAGATACTGCTTGTGTGCGAACCTGTGATCAGCGTATGCGTTGACGGCGTCGGCCAAGAGCCAGTCGCTGTAGAGCCAACCAACCTCGTACAGGCGGCTGCGCACGCCCAGCAGCTCGCTGAACGGGGACATGAAACCCAGGGTCACGTTGTGAGGGCTCAGGGTCGCTCCCGGGGCCGAGAGGATGGGAAACGCGGCCGCAAGATAGGTCACGAGAAAGAGGACGACCGCGGCAAGCTTGAGGGCGAGGCGGCGGAAGATGCCGCCAGGCAGGAACAGAAGAACGCTCATCACGAACAGGGGGACACATATGCTCAGGTCTTCTCGAAAGCCCGTTCCCACACCGGCGATCAAGCCTGCGCCGACCGCACAGGCAAGAACTGTCAGCCTGCATCTGGGCTTCGCGACTAGGAAACCCACGAGGAAGATGACGGCCAGGAAGAAGGGCGCCTTCGAATAGTCCCTGAGGTCCCTGAGGTGGCAAAGCTGGAGGGGCGAGAGGATCAAGAGCAGCGTGGTGGGAAAGGCCAGCCAACGTCTCATCCCAAGGCGCATGATGCCGTAGAGGGCTACGGCCGTCAGACCGAACAAGATGCAGAACAAGGGAATGAGGGCCGGCACCGATATGCCCGTCAGCGACCACACGATACCGGCGGCGTAGAAAAGGTACGGGGTCCGACAGAAGGGGCTGGGGATGGGACGCCTCGGCACGTGCGGGGGCAGGGAGCGCGGGTCAAAGGTTTCCGCCTTTAGGTTCAGGAAGTCCTCCAACTCGGGGCAACATTCCACCGAGGGGTTGAAAAAGCCCCTGCCAGCGGCCATCATCACGCTCGGGCCGAACACGGCGTACTGGTTGTACTGGCCGAAAGAGTCCCTAGGCGCAGCGTTCACCACGGCGCCGGCGACCAGAAAGCTCATCGCAAGCAGGACGGCAACGACAAGGCTTTCCTTGCGGAATGCGTCCGACGGCTTCGAGGGCTCTGGGGACGCCTTGTCCGCACGTTCATTGCCGCCAGGATGTATCACCATCGAACTCCTTCCGGTCGGGCCCTCGATCGCGCCGAGGGGCGGCGAGGATGTCCTTGCGCAGGCGCCACAACTCTCTAAAGGCGCGCAGGATCACCTTCGGGTTTCCGCCGGTCTGCCGGCCGGCGATCCGCGGCTTGTGACTGACGGGAACCTCAAAGAACCTATAGCCGGCCCTATGCGAGCGTGCCAGAAGCTCCGCGGAGATCAAGGCGCCGGTGGACTTCAGGGAGAGGCGGGAGATAAGATCGCGGCGGCAGAGCTTGAAGGCGCAGTCGACGTCGCGGGAGCTGAACCGGAGGAGCCGTCTAACGAGGGCGTTCCACAGGGAACCACAGATCCGGCGGCGCAGGGGATCGCGGCGACGAGAGCGGTAGCCGGCGACGACATCGGCCTTGTCGAGATGGGGGAGCAGGCGGGCGATCTCGGACAACACGAACTGGCCGTCGCCGTCGGTGTAGAAGACAAGGTCTTTGGTCGCCGCCTGGAAACCGCTGCGCAGGGCGATGCCATATCCGCCGTTTTTTTCGTGGTGGACGACTCTCACGCGAGGATCCGTGCGGGCAAGGTCATCGGCGATACGTCCGGTGGCGTCGGAGCTTCCGTCGTCCACGACGATGATCTCGAAGTCGTCCGCCAGCGCGGGGAGGACGTGGAGGGCCTCTCTCACGAGGGAGGCGATGTTGTCTTCCTCGTTGAAGCAGGGGAAGAAGACGCTGATCGAGCAGCGGGGCGCGCTGGGCGCATTGGAACCGACGGACACCGAGAGGCTCCCCCGACAAAGACGGCCTGTCTTCTTAGCCTCCCGTCGGACGGGAATCAAGGGAAAAGGGGAGGGGCGGCGGGTGGTAGCGGCGGTAGGACTCGAACCTACGACCCGCGGCTTATGAATCCGCTGCTCTAGCCAACTGAGCTACGCCGCCACGCGTTGAGCGGAGTCCATTGTATGCGCCGGAGGGGAGGAGTCAAGCGCGGCGGCGGCCGCGCCGCGGGGGCGAACTCGTTGAATTGCATCGCGCGCGGACTACAATGAAACATCGGGAGAAGGGGAGTTTCTGCGGAGCTTGGGATGTACATTCTCCAGATCGAGGGCGAGTTCGCCGCGGCGCACAGGCTGCGGGAGTACCAGGGGAACTGCGAGCGGCTCCACGGGCACAACTACCGGGTGCAGGCGAGGATCACGGCGGAGGAGCTGAACGCGCAGGGCCTGGTCATGGACTTCCGGGAGGCGAAGGGAAAGCTGGGCGAGGCGATTGAGGCGCTGGATCACAGGTATCTCAACGAGGTACCGCCGTTCGAGAAGACGAACCCCTCGACAGAGAACCTTGCGAGGTTCCTATATGAGGCGTTAGCGGGTCGGATGGGGAAGGGGCGGAGCTTGGAAAGCGTGACGGTGTGGGAGAGCGCGGGTTGTTCGGCGACGTACACGGGTGAGAAGGGCGAGAGGTAATGGCAAGACTACAGGTTGCGCTGGACTTTGTGGATCTCGCTCGAGCGATCGAGGCGGCCCGGGAGGCGATGGCGGGGGGAGCGGACATACTGGAGGCGGGGACGCCTCTCATCAAGAGCGAGGGCCTGGAGGCGGTGCGGCGTCTGCGGCGCGAGTTTCCGGAGGCGGAGATCGTGGCCGACATGAAGACGATCGACGCGGGACGGACGGAGGCGGAGGTAGCGTCGAAGGCGGGAGCGAACTGGATGATCGTGATGGGGAGCGCCAGCGATTCGACGATCCGCGAGTGCGTGGATGCGGGGAAGAACTACGGGATCGGGATCGGGGTGGACCTTTTGGGGTGTAAGGAGCCGGTCGGGCGGGCGCGGGAGGTCGAGGCGCTGGGGGCGGGGCTGGTCAACGTGCACACGCCCATTGACGACCAGATGGCGGGGCGGGACCCGTTCGCGCTGCTGCGGAAGGTGCGGGAGGCGGTCGGGTGCCTCGTGAGCGTGGCGGGAGGGATCCACTCGGAGAACGTGGTGGAAGCGGTGTCGGGGGGGGCGGACATCGTGATCGTGGGGGGCGCGATCACGAAGGCGAAGGACGCGACGGCGGCGACGGGAGCGATCCGCAAGGCGATGGCTACCGGGGAGGCGGTCCCGACGACGCTCTTCAAGCGGGCGGGCTTAGGGGAGGTAAGGGGCGTGTTCGAGCGGGTTTCGACGGCGAACCTGTCGGACGCGATGCACCGGAGGGGGGCGGTCGCGGGGATCCGTCCGGTGGGCGCGGGGCGGAAGCTGGTGGGACGGGCCCTCACGGTGCGGACGTATCCCGGGGACTGGGCGAAGCCGGTCGAGGCGATCGAGCGGGCGACGGAGGGGGAGGTGATCGTGATCGACGCTGGGGGGGTGCCGCCGGCGGTGTGGGGGGAGCTAGCGTCGGAGAGCTGCGTGCAGCGCAAGCTAGCGGGGGTGGTGATCGACGGGGCGATTCGGGACACGGAGGAGATCCAGAAGATCGGGTTCAGCGCGTATGCGAGGATGGTGACGCCCAACGCGGGGGAGCCGAAGGGCCTAGGGGAGATCGGGGTGCCGATCCGCGTGGGGGGAGTGGAGGTGGAGACGGGGGACTGGGTGATCGGGGACGGCGACGGGGTAGTGGTGGTGAGCGCGGGGCGGTCGGTGGAGATCGCCAACCGGGCGATGGACGTGCTGGAGAAGGAGAATCGCATCCGGGAGGAGATCCGAAGGAGCAAGACGCTGTCGGAGGTGACGGAGATCTTGAAATGGGAGAAGGTCTAGCGTAGTAATTCAGGAGCGGTCCCGCGCATGCGGGACGGAGAGTCAAGATGCTGTGCATGGTGTGCAAGAAGAATCCCGCGACGGTGCAGATCACGGACATCCGCGGGGGACAGAAGAAGCAGGTGAATCTGTGCGCGGAGTGCGCGAAGGGGCAGGGGGTGATCATCAAGGCGCAGGACGCGCTAGCGGCGCTCTTAGCGAACATCGGGCAGCTAGCGGCGAAGGAGCTCGAGAAGGGGGCGGACCTGCGGTGTCCGTCGTGCGGGACGAGCTTTGCGGACTTTCGGACGCGCGGGCGACTGGGATGTCCGCGGGACTACGAGGTATTCCGGGAGATGCTGGAGCCGCTGCTCATGAAGATCCACGGGTCGCTCAGCCACACGGGGCGCTCGCCGGCGCCGAAGGGGAGGGAGGAGGGGGCAAGCGGGGCGATGCAGCGGGCGCGGCAGCTGACGGAGCTGCGCGAGGAGCTCAAGCGGGCGGTGGCGGGGGAGGAGTACGAGCGGGCGGCGGAACTACGCGACGAGATCCAGAAGCTCGAGGGGCGACGGGATGAGACTTGAGGACCTGATCCAGCATCCGGGGGAGTGGCTGCGGGGGGAGGGGGAGGAGTCGGACATCGTGATCTCGACGCGGGTGCGCCTAGCGCGCAACGTGGCCGAGTATCCGTTCCTTTCGGCGATCTCGGAGGAGCGGGCGCGCGAGCTGGGGGAGTACCTGTCGGGCGCGATCGAGGGGGCGAAGCTGCCGGAGAAGCTCTCGGTCCTGCAGCTTTCGAAGCTCAGCGTGGTGGACCGGCAGGTGCTGGTGGAGAGGCACCTCATCAGCCGGGAGCACGCGGAGGGGAAGGGGGAGCGGTCGGTGGCGGTGGACGACGACGAGGTGATCTCGGTGATGGTGAACGAGGAGGACCATCTGCGGATTCAGGTGCTGCGGTCGGGGCTGGACCTTGACGGGGCCTACGACCGGGTCCGACGCGTGGACGAGGCGCTGAGCGCGGAGGTGAACTACGCTTTCGACGGGAAGCTCGGGTATTTGACCGCGTGTCCGACGAACGTGGGGACGGGGATGCGGGTGTCGGTGATGGTGCACCTTCCGGTGCTGGTGCTGACGAAGCACATCCGGAGGGTACACAAGGCGGTGGCGAAGATCGCGCTGACGGTGCGGGGGTTTTACGGGGAGGGGACGGAGGCGACGGGGGATCTTTTTCAGATCTCCAACCAAGTGACGCTGGGAAAGACGGAGGAAGAGGTTCTCAAGGAGGTGGACGCGGTGGTCCGCCGGGTGGCGAGCTACGAGCGACAGGCGCGCGAGCAACTCATGAAGGACAACCAGATGTTTTTGGAGGACCGGGTGGGGCGGGCGTATCACGCGCTCCTGGGGGCGCGGACGATCTCGAGCGTGGAGACGATGCAGCACCTGAGCGCGGTGCGGACGGGGATCCACATGGGGATCGTGCGGAACGTGACGGTGCCCTGCGTAAACGAGCTTTTCGTGCTGACGCAGCCGGGGCATCTGCAGAAGATCGCGGGGGAGGAGCTGGACCCGCGCCGACGCGACGCGTTCCGGTCGGCGTTCATCCGGAAGAGGCTGGAGTCCTCGAACTAGAGCCCTCCCCGCCGGAAGAAAGAGGACGCGACCCCGCAGTCGCGGGGCGTCCCTCGGAACCCAACAACTTTCTCTCGAAACGCGGTTATTCTACGTGAGCTTCGCGCGGAGCTTCTTTTCCACGTATTCGGGGAGGAAGCTGCTGGCGTCGCCGCCCAGGGCGACGATCTCCTTGATGACCGAGGCATGGATGAAGGAGAACTCCTGTCGGGCCATGATGAAGACGGTCTCGACGTCGGCGGTGAGCTCGCGGTTGGTGAGGGCCATCTGGAATTCGTATTCGAAGTCGCCGACGGTGCGGATGCCGCGGAGGATGACGCCGGCGCCGATGGAGCGGACGTAGTCGACGACGAGGCCGCGGAAGGAGTCCACTCGGACGTTGGGGAAGCAGCTGGTGGTGCGGCGGATCATGTCGATCCGCTCATTGAAGGCGAAGAGGGCCTTTTTCTGCCGGTTGCGGGCGACAGCGACGACGAGCTCGTCGAAGATGCGGCAGCCGCGCTCGATGACGTCGAGGTGTCCGAGGGTGATGGGGTCAAAGCTTCCGGGATAGACGGCGACGCGTCGGCCCATAGGGGATCTCCTCGTTTCGGATCACCATGCGCGGAGCTGGAAGGTGCTTTCCGGCACGCCCCGGGGCGAGAAGGCGACGGCGACGACGGCGTTGTTCTCGCCCTGGTCGTATGCGAAGATGAGATCGACGCACCACGCCTGGAAGAACCGCCGCAGGGTCAACTGGTAGTAGACGGCATTCCGGCGGTCGAAGTCGTACTGGGCGCCCCAGCCGATGTCCCAGGTCGGGGTCGCCTGGTACCAGGTGGAGATATCCCAGGCGTTGGTGTCGCCCACGCGGACGTAGCGGTTTCCGAAGTAGAGGCGGAACCTAGGATCCTTGGTGAGGCTGACGCCCATAGTATTGATCTCGGCGCATCCTTTTTCGATGTTGAACTCGAGCTTGTTCAGGATGTGGACGTTGTCGGTGAGCTCGTAGATGCTATCGAGCTGGACGTTGTCGGCGAGCTCTCCGTTGTTATCGCGGTCCTTCCGGGGGTACAGGTTGACGGTCCAGTCGACGATGAGGAGGTCGACGATCCGCTGGGCGCCGATCGCCTCGCCGGTGCCTTGGCGAGGTCCGCGCTTGGTCTGGTAGCGCTGTCGCAGGCCTAGGCTGATGACCTCGCGCTTGGACAGGACGTCGACGTCGTCGTACTGGAAGAGGTCTTCGGTGGTGAGGTTCGTGGTGAAGAGGTTCCGATAGGTGATCTCCGGCACGACGATGTGGCGGAGGCGGTTGATGTCGAGGAGGCGGCTGTAGATCTCGTAGACGCGGTGGAACCGGGTGCTAGCGCGGATGCCGTAGGCGGCGGCATAGCGGGCCTGTCCGCCATCGTCCACGGTATCGCCGAAGTAACTCACGCGTCCCTCGACGAAGGGGGTGATCTCGAGGGCTCCGAGGGAGACGGGGAGCGAGAGCTCATTGTTCGTATCGAAGCGCAGGATGCGCCGGCTGGGGACGCCCGGCGAGAAGAGGTCGCTGGGGCGGTTGCGCAGATTGGCGAACTCCGTATCGCTGTGGAAGGTGAAGAGGTCGTCGCCGAGGGAGAGGCCGACGACGTTGAAGCCGATCTGAGGGAGGTATTCGACCTGGTCCTGGAAGTCGTTGAGGCGCCACTTGCCGAGGAGCGTGAGGGCCCACTTGTCACGCTGCTTCTTGAAGTAGACTAGGTTCTCCTGCTCTTTTTCGGTTCTTGCTTCCCGCTCGAAGTATTCTTCGAGGAAGCCGGCATCGGAGAGGTAGGAGACTTCGAAGTCGAGGGTGGTATCGTCGGCGAGGTGGTGGCGGTGGAGCCAGTGGACGCGTCCGCGCTCGGATCTGGGGGGTTCGAAGCCGGAGCTATCGATCCCGTGGTCGTACAGGAAGTAGCCGAGGAAGGAGCCGTCGAAGGTCGCGCGGAGGTAGTCGGCCGAGACGCCGACGCCCGGTCCGCGCTCGCCGAAGTAGTCGAGGAGGAGGCTCAAGTCGGTGCCGGCGATGAGGGGCGCGCCGAGCGCATTCAAGTCCCAGATCGTTTCGAGAGTGGGGCCGAGCGTGGAGCTGTTGCTCAGGCGCGCCCGCCGCAACGCGAAGTGTCTATCCTCGAGGTCCTTGCGAAAGACGGGCCAGTAGACGATCGGGAAGTCGTTGACGTAGAGGACATTGTCCTTCGCGGTGACGATCGAAGAGGCGACGACCTCCTCCTCCATGGGGCCTTCGGGGGTCTGCGTTGCGCGGGTCGTGCGGAAGTTCTCGAGGCTGAACTCGGAGGTGGTGAAGTAGACGCCCGGATGGGGGGAGCGGGAGTTCGAGATCATGCCGCGCTGTCCGAGGAAGAGATCGCGCGAGACCTGTTTGAGCACCGAGGCGCGATAGTAGATGGGGATGCCGCGCTCGGCGACCTCGGTCTTGATGACGGTGTCGTAGATGAGGGAGCGATCGAGCTCGAAGTCATGCACGAGGCGAGGGGCCTCGAAGCGCATCCGGTTGCGGAAGAGCACGACGTTTCCTTCCGCGTAGACGGCCTTCGGGGCGAGGTTCGCGAACGAGGTGAAGCCTGCTCCCTCCCCTTCCTTGCGGAACCAGAGGACGACGTTGTCGGCGACGATTTCGAAATCCTCGCGGGCGCGTCCGGCGAGGAGGACGTCGATCCCGCCCGTGAGGACCACCACCACCTCGTCCGCCGTTTCGGTTACGTGCTGCTCGTAGCCCGCGGACTGTGTGCCGTAGACCTCAACGCGGAGCTCCTCGTCCGGGGGCTGGATGAATCCCTCTTCCGGGGGAGGGACGACGACGGGCTCCATTTTTACGGGGGCCGAGGGGCGAGTTGGGAGGGTCTCGGGGGAAAGGACCTCAGCCGGGGGGGTCTCGGGGACGGCCTCGCCGGGGGTCAGCGGGGTCGGGGGCTCGGGCTCGCGGACGATGGCCTTGGCCCTCGCCTCGGTCGCGCGGGCGTAGAGGGGGCTCAGGTCGGCGGAGGGGAGCTCGGAGATCTCGTGATCCGCGTCGTCGAAGAGGAGGACGGCGTCGTTCTCATAGGTCCGATAGTAGGTCGCCAAGTGGAGCTCGCGGGCGCGCTCGCGGACGGTGATGCCGCCTTCCGCATAGACGTGGAGGACGTTGCGGCGCGTCTGTTGAGCGTACGCTTCCTCGAAGAAGAAGACGGCCTGGCGGGCGACGAGTTCTCCGGCGGGGGTCTGGAGCTCGACGTTGCCGCGCGCCTCGAACACGCGCACGTCGCCTTCGCGCCACATCACGATCTCGGAAGCCGACACGAGGATGGCGTCGGCGGGGAGGGGCTGTTCGCGGACGACGCTGCGATAGGGGCCGCGATATTCCTCGGCGCCGGGGCTCGCCGCCGAGGCAAGCGCCAGCATCGAAAGCAAGATCAACGTGCGGCAGCTTCTGGGCACCGGAAGGGGCACTCCCGCGATACTAGGGCGACACGTCCACGTTCCTCTCGACCGACCGGACAACGGCACGGACCTCGCCGTCCGTCATCTCGGGGAAGATGGGCAGGGCGAGAACTCTCTCGGCTGCTTCCTCCGCGCAGGGGAAGCTTCCCCGGCGGTAACCAAGATACCCGAAACACGGCTGGAGATGCAAGGGGAGAGGGTAATAGGTCTCGACGGAGACGCCGTCGGCGGCGAGGCGGCGGAAGAGGGCGTCGCGTCCGGGCACACGCAAGACATACTGGTGAAAGACGTGTGAGTTCTCGGGGAGGACGAAGGGGGTCTCCAGGGGGAGATGGGCGAAGGCCCCGTCGTACCGGCGGGCGACGTCGCGGCGGCGGCCGGACCACTCCGGGAGGCGGGGGAGCTTGACGCGCAGTATGGCGGCCTGGATCGCATCCATGCGGGAGTTGACGCCGATAACATCGTGATGGTAGCGGCGGGCGCTCCCATGCACGCGAAGCAGGCGAAGCCGCCGGGCGAGGGCCTCGTCATCGGTCACGACCATGCCGGAATCGCCGGCGGCGGAGAGGTTCTTAGTGGGATAGAAGGAGAAGGCGGCGGCGGTCCCGAAGGATCCGGCAGGCCGGCCGTGATGGGTTGCGCCGATGGACTGACAGGCATCTTCGATGACGGCGATGCGGCGGGGGGCGGCGATTTCCTGGACCGTCCGGAGCGGGGCGCATTGGCCGAAGAGGTCGACGAGGATGATGGCGCGGGTTTTCGGGGTGATGGCGGCCTCGACGCAGTCCGGGCGGATATTGAAGGTCCGGGGGTCGATGTCGGCGAAGACGGGACGGGCGCCGAGACGGGCAATCGCGGTGGCGGTAGCGACGAAGGTGAAGGGGGTGGTGATGACCTCGTCCTGCGGGCCGACGCCAAGGGCCATGAGGGGGAGGAGCAGGGCGTCGCTGCCGCTAGCGCAGGCGACGGCGAAGCGGACTCCGACGAAGCGGGCGATCTCCTCTTCCAGCTTTTCGACTTCTTCGCCCAGGATGAAATGTCCGCTCCGGAGGACTTTAGCGACGGCGGAATCGATCTCTTCCTTGAGGGTTTCGTACTGGCGGACGAGATCGAGGGGGGGGACTTTCATCCGGGGGAAACTCTACCTAAATCCTGAATCGGCGCGAATAAAGGGCGGAATTATAGAGATCGGGATCGGAGTGTCAAAGGCAAAAAGGGGGGGATAGCGACGGGAGCGAGGGGCGCTACGGGTTGAAGGGCGGCGCTTGCGAGAATATGCTACGGGGGAGGAGAGAGAGAAGGAAGGGATGAAGATCGACATCGGAGATATCCTGCGGGCGTGGCGCTTCGATCCCAACGACTCGGTGCGGAAGATCGTCGGCGAGGACGGGCGCGAGAGGCTCCAGGTGCGTCTGCCCCTGGGGATTCTCCAGTATGAGATCGACGGACGTCCGGACGAGGAGCGACCCCACGGCTACGCGTCGCTCCTCGCGTATCACGAGGGGCGCTTGGCGGCGCATCGCAGCCGGACGGGCTCGGAGGAGGGTTTCGAGCTCACGCATGAGGAGTATGAGAAGCTGCACGAGGAAGGGCTGCTCTTCTACTACCGGTACGTGCTCTTCTTCCAGATCGGGGATTACGTTCACGCGGTCCGCGACACGGAGCGCAACCTGCGGCTTTTCGACTTCTGCCGGTCGCACGCGAGGGAGGAGGACGCGCGGCAACTTGAACAGTATCGCCCGTACGTGATTCGGATGAACCGCTCGGCGCGGGCGATGTTGGCGGTGGAGGGGGGGAAGCATGAGGAGGCGATTGCGGAGGTGGACGCTGGCGTCTCGCTCATCGAGAAGCTGGGGGAGCTTCCGAGCCCGATCTTCGCGTTCGAGCGGCAGAGGTCGGTCGAGATTCTGAAGCAGATGCGGGGGGAGCTTGAGACGCGTCGGCCGAGGACGCTGCGGGAGCGATTAGAGGAACAGCTTATGGAGGCGGTCCGGTCGGAGAACTACGAGCGGGCGGCGGCGATCCGGGACGAGCTTCGGAAGATGCCGCGGGCGGCGGGAGGGATCATCTCCCTGGGGCCGGAAGCATGAACCTAAACGGAGGAGCGGATGATCGGATCCTTCTTGTCCCGGGTCTTGTGTCCCGGAAAGCGGTCGCCTAAGCCGAACAAGAGACTGGTCGCGTAATGCCTTCGATAGGCCGCTTGACTGTCACATGATCGCATTTAGAGTACGGGGCCTACGTAAAATCGCAAAGCACAACTTTCGGCCATATCTCGATATCGTGTCAAGCCTGCTTTGCAAGGCCGAAAAGCACTAACAGTCCGACAAAAAGCACGATCGCGCTGCCAGCTTGGAGACGGGTCCATCGCTCCTTGAGTATGAGGAATGAGAGTATCCCCACCCACAGAGTGCTGGATGACACGACGGAGTACACGACGCCGGGCGAGAGATCCCTCATGGCCGCAATCGAGAGGACGTTTGCGACCGCGAATACAAGGATGCCGGACAGGGCGCTCTTGGCGTTTGTCCACACAGGCCCCCAGCGGATGGTGCGAAACCGCACCGCGCCCCACGTCGCGAGCAGAGCCGTGGCGGGGACCGTCCCGAGAAAACAGATGATCCTGCTGTTGGCCTTCTCCTAGAAGACCTTCCAGAGAATCGTTGTGACGGCCATGATTACCGCCGTGCTAAGGATGAGGGCGACCCCAGCCCTGTCGATGCTTTGGCTCCTTCCCCGGATTCGCCGGGGCAAGCAGAAACCGATCACGCCCACCAGAACGGCGGCAACCCCTAATAAAGCGCTCCACCGAAAACCCGTACCGAGAAAGACAATCCCGAGTACAAACGCGATCGCCGGATAGGACTGAAAGACCGGAGTGGCTACGTTGACGTCGAGTCTCCTCAACCCCAGGAAGTAGAGTATGTTGGTCACAAAGGGAATCAACAGTCCCAACGCAAGTAGAGCCCCTATCACACCCGTGGGCAACTTGGCCAGTTCTGTCAAGTCCCCTTTTGCCAAGAGCACAACCGCAAGCGCACACATGGCCGCTCCCGTTCGTACGATCAGAAACGCCGAGAAGTCCTGCTTGTGGACGCTGTCCTTCGCGAGGACGTGAGACAATGCAGTGACCAGAGCAGCGCCGAGGGCAAGGGCGAAGCTAACCATTCTCCATACATCCTACAAGGGAGAGCCCATAACCCTCGGTCAGCTTTGGGGAGCACGTCATCCCTATGCCATTGGAAACTCCATGAACGTCACGGAATGAGGAGGAAATGTATAGGCAAATGAACCAGATATGCTTTTCACCTTTTCTGGAGGCATCGTCGTTATCTGCCGTGGATCCACTTGAGAAAGGTCCGCCCCATTGAGCTTAATGCCCTCGTCCGTCTCCATGCCGTCTCCGGTCAAGGTCCATGCATTTCCCCCCAGCTCCTCAGCGCCAGTTCCAGCGATATGGACAGTTTCAGTTATCGAATAGGTATCATCCCTGTTCACCGTCACCACAGACAATGTGGCTGGCCTTTTCTCCCTGTCGATGCCCGCGTAAACGCTAAGGCAACGGTAGTCATCGCAAAGAGATTCGACGACCACTTGTCCGAGGTGCCTCCGCATCAATTGGAACCCGAAGAAAATCGGCATGGGCTTGGTGGGCGGGCATCCAGAGGAGTCATCCCCATAGCATAGGATGCCATCGGTCTTCAGGTAACAGTGAACATGTGTAACGGAAGCCTGGTGGATTCCATTCTTGGCGAATGTTCCCAACATCTCGACAACAAAAAGAATAGACCAGAGTTGTTGAGGCGTAGGAGGAGTCCAGCTAACGGCTTTCCATTCAGTTACAAAGATGGGCATATCTTGCTTGTGGCGTTTGGCTTCATAAACTTCTTTCATGTAGCTTTTGAGTTTCTTCAGCGCGCCCTCAAAGTTATCCAGCCTATGCAGGCCCTGCGCGGCCCCGTCGCCGGGAAGAATGGTATGATAGTGGGGAGCGATGATGTCAAATTCCGCGCGCGGGTCGGCCTGTTCGGCATCCAGTTCCAGAAGCTCTCGTGTCCAGCGGGTTAGCCCCGTATGCCACCAGTCCATCTCATCGGCACAGGCAAGGATCTTTATGGCTGGGTCAACAGCCTTCATCGCAGCTATGTAATCCACCAGGCCGTCATGCGGGCCGCTGTCGTAATCCGCCTTGATGAGGGCTCCTCCGGGCGGTACGTTCCCGTGGTTCCCGTCACCAAAAATCACCTCCCCCTTCCAATAGAATGCGGCGGTATACCACTCCCTGTATTGGAAAGCGTTCTCCTTGGCGGCGTCACGGATATCGGATGTCCTTGTCCATTGCTTCCCATCCACAGATACGCGCATCTCTCCTTCGACCGGGGGAAAGTTCAACCTGAAGACTTGGTTCGGCGTGCCTTCGCTGCATCCCAGATTTTCGCCCTGTTGAGGCACCACCCCGCCAAAATAGTAGTGTTCTGGCGAGCGGTTCGGCGAGACAACTGGGTATCCCTCTGGCAACTGGATCCGCGGAAACCAGGAACGGTCTATGCATTCCCCTAGCTCGTTGCCGATCTCCCAGTACCTTATGTTCAGCTTCTTCTCAACATTGGCGTACCTGACCCACGCGGCTGCTTCCTCGGCCGTTCCCCTCATGAAATTAATCCCTATGATAACGTCGGTCATGCTGGAGGTATCTCCTACGAAACTCGCCAAGTCTTCAATTCTCATCATCCTTTTGTATTCCTCAGGGAAAACGTTTCCATAGAGCCTTTTCCCCTTCACTATACAATCCTGAGTTTCCAAGTACTCCTCAGGATCTTTCCAGTGGTAGTATTCGGTAGGCGTGCCGCCCATGCGGAAATTGGTGATACCTGCAAGATCTACGTTCCTAACCATGTGCCGGTAGTGGTCGCTCGACGGATGGCAGAACCTATCAAACCAGTTGTCCACCGCACCGAAGATCAACGGACTCACGGAGGCTACGACTTTTCGGGCGTCAACCCTGATGGACATGGCTTTGCTCCATCGCCATTCTCTTGGGGGGAGGAGAAGGGATCACACCTTGAAATAAGCCGACATTTCCCAAATTAAGGGGTATGACCAGCATGGGACTATTATAGACGAGGCGTCAAGCTGCGGAAGGCCGCGCCGGCACGTTTCGGAGGTCATGCGCGCAGGGGTTCGGGAAGACGCCAGCGTACGACCTCGCAGGTGGTCGTGTCGGGAGGCTCCTTCACGTACGAGGTGCTCGCATAGGAGGTAATCAAGCTTCCGTCGGGGAGCTGGAGCGTCACCGGCCAGCCGACGTAGAGGTCCGCGGAAAGGGCGAGCAGGATCGGATGATCCAGATCCCAGGTTCTGCCGCCGTCCTCGCTCAGGACGGCGTTGACGCCGTACGGCAGGTGATAGTTCGAGTGCGTGGCGAGCACGCGCCCGTCCGCAAGTATCGTGAGGTACACGTGAACCTCCGCCGTCCGGACCATTCGCGTCGGTCGAGACCACGTCTTCCCGTCGTCGTCCGATCGCGTGGCCATGGTGTCCTCAAAGCCCTCGCCCGAACTCCCCGGGATCTCCCTCCGCAGCGCCGCCAGGAGCGTCCTGTCCTCGAGACGAATTGCCGACACCTCGTCAAAGAGGCTCCTGTCCTTCTCGTCCCAATCCACCCGCCCCTCGGCGAACGTCCAGTTCCGCCCTGCATCGCGCGACCGGCAGAGCTCGAGATTCCACCGCGGCGCGTCCGTCGATCGCAGAAACAGGAGCGACCCGTCCTTGTCCACGATCACGTTCCTCGGATACTTCTTGTTCGCAAGTCGCCTGAGCTCCCAGGTCCTCCCGCCGTCTTGAGACAGCGAACAGTGCATCCCCCGCTCCGCGACTGACTTCGTGAAATCCGCGTGCTGCGCCGTGAGGAGCACTCCGCCGTCGGGGAGGATCGTAAGGCTCGGCTCCTTGCCGATGATCCCGGGCTTCGCGATCTCCCGCCAAGTGAGCCCCTTGTCCGACGACTCGTACACATAGATCTGGAACACGCGCTTCGCGGGGTCTTCGGGATTCGCCTCCTGCCGGCAGACGGCGATCAAGAGCGTTCCATCCGCGAGCCTCGTCATCCCCGCCTTATAGTTTCCGCGCGGCCCCACGCGCGTGCGGACGGCATCGTGGTACCTCAGGGTCATGACGGTCTGGAGGTCCTGTCCGGTGTAGCCGGTGATGGCGGCGGGATACTTCGCGTAATCGTAACCGCTGAGGAGCACGCGGTTGCGCTCCTGCGCTTCGAGGGTCTTGCCCACGGGAAAGGGTTCCTTGGGGGATTTTGCGTGCGCGTCTGCCATGGCTATTCCCTCCCATCAGGGAAAGAAAAGGGGTCGGGGGAAGAAAAGGGGTCGGGAGTCATCTTTCGCTCCTGGGCCGCCCGCGCGAATCAGTAGTCCCGAGTAGTTCCGGTTCCGGGGACATCGTACCCGACGAGAGGGCGTTATGGTCCAGGAATCTCCGTCTCGTCGAGGTAGACGCCCGTCGGGGGGTACCGTTTCACGAAGGTTGCGCCCTTGGGGCCGGTGCGGACGATGACGACGCCTTTGTCCGCGCGGCGGTCGGGGCCGATGGTGATGAGGCCGGTGACGCCGGGGAGGTTTTCGATGCTGCTCAGGGCGATCGCGACATCTTCGGGCCTGCCGACTCCGCCGGCGCGGGAGGCGGCGTCGGCGAGGGCGAGGCCGGCGTCGTATCCGAGGGCGGCGTCGGAGGCGGGACGAGGCGCGTCGGGAAAAGCCTTGCGGTATTTTTCCACGAAGGCGCGCGTGGGGGGATAGCCCTCGTCGGCGGCGAAATGAGTAGCGAAGTAGTGGCCGGAGGCGGCCTCGCCGACGTCAAAGAGGCGGGCGTCCTCCCAGCCGTCGCTGCCGATAAAGGTGAACTTCGACTTCAAGGCGAAGGCCTGTTTCAGGACGGCGGCCGCCCGATCGGCCATCAGGGGGAGGGCGACGACCTGGGCGTCTGCGGCGGCGAGGGACGCAAGCTCCTTGGCGCAGTCGGTGCGGTCGGAGCGAACGGAGCCGAAGATCCCGACGAATGAGCCGCCCGAGGCCTCGAAGGCCTCGGTGAAGGCCTTTGCGATTTCCGAGGAGTATTCGTCGGTCTCATCGTAGAGGAGGCCGGCGCGCTTGGCCTTGAGATCCTCGAAGGCAAAGAGGGCCATTGCGGCCGCCTGGTAGGTATTGTCGAAGCAGACGCGGTAGAGGGAGGGGTTTTCGGCGAGGAGCTTATCGCCGGTGACGATAGGGAGGACCCAGGGGAGGGGGGTATTGCGGACCCGGTCGGCGACGGCCCGGGCGTTCTTGGTGGTCACGGGCCCGACAAGAACGCAGATGCCCTGCTTAAGGACCTGGTTGAGGGCTTGGAGAGTCCCGTCGGGGGTGGAGGCGGTATCGGCGAAGACGAGTCTCAACTGGACAGCGCGGCGGCTGTTTTCGTGTTTGACGGCCAGCTCAAGACCACGGTGCATCTCCTTGCCCCAGGAGGCGAACTCTCCGGTTTCGGGGAGGATGACGCCGGCGACGAGCTCTCGCGACGCCGCGGCGGGTTCCTGGGCGAGGCACGCGGCCGAAAGGACGAACAGGGCGCACAGGAAAGCAATCAAGTTTCTCATCAGCAAGCCCCTTATTAGAGACGCGAGTCAGGGAGGTTTTCTCACACGATAGGCATCCCGACGATCGTCGCGGAGAAGGCGAGCTTTCCATCTTCGACGCCCTGCGTCAGGAAGATGACCCGCCGGTTGCGAAGCTCGACGCACTTTCCAAGCAGAAGAAGGGTGGCCGGCGGCGCGATCGCGCGGCGGAACTTCACGTCGTCGACCCCGCCGAAACCCACAAAACGCGCATCCTCCTCCGGCGAGAAAAGCCGATAGCCGACGGAAGAGAGTTGGGCGGCGGCCTCGATCATGAGGGCGCCGGGGAAGAGGGGTCTTCCGGGGATATGTCCGCGGACCCAGAACTCATCGGAGCGGACATCTTTTCGGCCGACGAGGAGTCGCAGCTCCCGGTCGAACCAGAGGATCGCATTGAGCTGCTCCATTTCGTAGCGCTGGCGGATGAGGGCGCGGATGCCCTCCTGGTCAAGGACGACGCTTCCGAGGTCGAGGTTGGACAGGTCGATGAGGAGATCCTGCGCCATCGAATGCCCTTTCTCTTGCGCACTAACGGTATACCTGCGAAAGGGAATTTTGCAAGCGTCATCGGGGGGTCGGGTCGAGGGGGCAGAGGCGGAGGCACGGAGCGCAGCGAAGGAGGGCGTCAGGCCAAGAGCAGGGCGTGGACCTCAGCGGCATCGACGGAGGCGAGGATCTTGTGTCTCGTCTTCTCATTCCTGAGGGTCCTCGTGACGTCCGCGAGGAGCTGGATGTACTGTTCGTGCTGTCCCTTTCCCGCGAGGATCATCACGATCACATGGACGGGCTTTCCGTCGAGGGACTCGTAATCGACGATGCCGGCGTGATGGATTCCGACGGCGACCATGGGCAGGGGGACGGCGGCGAGCCGGACGTGGGGGACGGCGATCCCGAGGCCGATCCCGGTGCTCATGAGGTCTTCGCGGTGGCGGAGCGCGGCGGCGATCTCATCGCGGTTGGGGAGGGCGTATCGCCCGGCGAGGCAGTCGAGGAGCTCCTTGATCGCCTCGGCCTTGTTGGAGGCGGAAAGGAAACGAACGCAATCGGGAACGAGGTGGTTCACAAGAGGCATACAGGTTCTCTCCATCAAGGGGATTCAGGGGGTCGCGGGGGAGGGGCATCCCTCCCGACGGAGGAGGTCGGTCACCTCACCGGGGGAGGAGGCTTTCTTGAGCGCGGCGACGACATCGGCCTTTCGAATGAGAAAGGAAAGCTGGGCCATCATGCGGAGGTGGACGTCTTCACGGGAGGCACAGATGAGGAAGAAGAGGTAGACCGGCATCCCGTCGACGCTGTCGAAGTCGGTGCCCCGGGGGCACAGTCCGAAGGCGATCGCGGGGTCTTTAAAGAGGCCGCGAAAGGGGACGCGAGGGTGAGGGATGGCCACACCTGCGCCGATCGCCGTTGAGGCGAGCATCTCACGCCTGATGAGGGTGTTGAGGAAGGGCTTGGCGTTCGTGAGATACCGGGAGTCCTCGAGGGGCTCGACGAGCTTGGCGAGGACCTCCTTCTTGGTGCCGGGGGGGACAGCCAGGGCCATGAGATCGGAGCGAAGGAGGCGGCTTAGGGGGGGAAGGGCTTCAGGGGCGGCAAGAGGATGAGCAGGAGCGTGCTCGACGGAGGGGAGGAATTCCATCTGGGATGCGAGCCAGTCCTTGATGATGGAGCGCATGAAGCGCCATTGGCTAGCGACCTTTGCGGCCGGGATCCTGCCGGCATGGGCCATCCGGAGGACCGACTTCTCCGCGAGTTGGAGGTAGTCGGCGACCTCCCGCAGGGTCATGACTTCGTGAGAAGGGAAGCCGTCATGCTCGTCGGTCATTGTAGTCCATCCTTGGCCTGTATTGTCCAGCATGAGGCTATTATAGTCCTTTATAGTGATTAGTCAACGGGGATGGGGGAGCGGTTCCAGCGCGAGCGAGCGGTCCGCCTGCGCCAAGGCAACGGGGAGCAGACTTCAGAAGAGAGGGGACAGACCCCGGGGGGCGACTGCTTGAGGCGAGGTTTTCAACTGAGCAACCTTGACTTCCTTTTCGCAGGAGAGTAAGGTTTATCACCCTTCGACTTACCGGGCGGCGTAGCCAAGAGGTTCAAGGCGAAGGTTTGCAAAACCTTTATTCACCGGTTCGAATCCGGTCGCCGCCTCCAGTTTTCCGCGGGCAAGATCATCCCGGGA
>JAZDKG010000122.1:0-2831 GCA_043803205.1 Planctomycetota bacterium | reverse complement strand
CGGTTCCACCCCTCCTCCTCCCCATTCTGCATCCTGCCCGCTGATCGCTGAACGTGCTCTGACAAACTTGACTTGACGCGGTCGCCCGCCGGGGCTTGCCCTGATGGGTTCCCCAGAAGGGTTCACTCCGAAGGGCCTGGCTCCTTTCTCGCGCAGCTTGCCCGCCGAAGCCTCGGCCTATGCGGGCGAAAACGCTGCCTGCTGCGCCGCCGAGCGGGCATTCCCCCGCGCCGAAGGCGCACAGATGCCGCGAGCTCGATCCAGCGAGGTCCACGAGCGATCGAGCGCAAGCGGCGGCCCGTCCCGCACTGGCGGGACGGCGCATTTCACACAGAAGCTTTTGACGCAGCACAGCGGCGGCCCCTCCGCTTCGGAGGGCTCTTGACCCATGAGCTGACATGGAACCCCGACGGTTCCCCACCGGGGAGTTTTCAACAAAGCCAGCTGAACGCTGACCGCTGCCTCTAAAAGAGTCCGACCACATTCCCTTTCTCGTCGATGTCCACCACCTCGCCCGCGGGATGGGTGGGGAGTCCGGGCATCGTGCGCATCGTGCCTAAGAGCGGATAGAGGAACCCGGCGCCCACGGACGCCTTCACGTCCCGCACAGGGATAGTGAAGCCGGTCGGACGGCCCTTGAGCTCCGGATCGTGCGAGAGGGACAGGTGCGTCTTGGCCATACAGATGGGGAGCTTGTCTAAGCCCAGTTTCGTGAAGCGTTTGATCGCGGCCTTGGCGGCGGGCGCGTACTCGACCTTCGCCGCGCCGTAGATCTTCATTGCGATCGTCTCGATCTTCTTCTGGATCGGCTCGTTCGCGTCGTAGAGGAGCTTGAACTTCGAGGGCTTCTCGGCGGCCGCCACCACCGCTTCCGCCAAGTTCGCCCCGCCCGGGCCGCCCTTGCCGTGCACCTCGCTCACCACGACCGCTTCCGCCCCGGCCCGCAGCGCCTCTTCCCGGACCGTGGCGATCTCGTTCTCCGTGTCCGTCGAGAACTTGTTGATCGCGACGACACTCGGGATGCCGAAGAGCTTGATGTTTTCGATGTGCTTGGCAAGGTTGACGCATCCGCGCTTGACCGAGTCGACGTTTTCCGAGATGAGCCCCTTGTCCAAGGGCTTGCCCGCGACGACCTTGAAATCCCCGCTGTGCATCTTGAGCGCGCGGACCGACGCGACGCAGACGACGACGTTGGGGACAAGTCCGCTCATGCGGCACTTGATGTTGAAGAACTTCTCCATCCCGCAGTCGGCGCCGAAGCCGCTCTCGGTCACGACGTAGTCGCCGAGCTTGACGGCCATCATGTCGGCGAGGATCGAGGAGTTTCCGTGGGCGATGTTGGCGAAGGGGCCGGCGTGCACGAAGCAGGGGCCGTGCTCGAGGGTCTGCATGAGGTTCGGCTTGATGGCGTCGCGCAGGAGGACGGTCATGGCGCCGGCGCACTTGAGGTCCTCCGCCGTCACGGGCTTGCCGTCGCGGGTGAGGGCTACCTGGATGCGCGCGAGGCGCTTGCGGATATCGGCGAGGCCGGTCGTGAGGGCGAGGATCGCCATCACTTCGCTGGCGACCGAGATATCGAATCCGGTCTGACGGGGGATGCCTTCGCCGTTGAGGCCCGTGATGATGTCGCGCAGCGCCCGGTCGCTGACGTCGACGACGCGCCTCCAGGCGATCGTCTCGAGATCGATGTTGAGGGGGTTGCCTTTGAGGATGGAGTTGTCGAGGAAGGCGGCGAGCAAGTTGTGGGCGAGCGATACGGCGTGGACGTCGCCGGTGAGGTGGAGATTGAAGTCCTCCATGGGGATGACTTGGGCGTATCCGCCGCCCGCGGCGCCGCCTTTGATCCCGAAGACGGGCCCGAGGCTCGGCTGACGGATGCAGACGATCGCCTTCTTTCCGATGTGACAGAGGCCCTGGTCGAGGCCGATGGTCGTGACGGTCTTGCCTTCGCCGAGCGGGGTCGGGGTGATGGCGGTCACGTCGATGTATTTCGCGGTGGGGTTCTTGGCGATGCGGTCGAGGATCTCGAGCTTGACCTTGGCCTTGTAGTTGCCGTAGAGCTCGAGCTCGTCCTCTTTGATTCCCGCCTTCGCCGCGATCTGGCGGATGTCGAGCAACTTGGCCTTCTGCGCGATTTCGAGATCACTGAGCACGTCGTCTCTCCTTTCGGACCTTCATCCTTCGACCGTGGGTCGATCCAAAAAACACGAAGCGGGAATCGTAGCGGCTGCCCGCGCGGGGGTCAAGAAACAATGTTGATGGGGCCCGACTTTCGCGTCGGTTCGGGGCTTGGGACGCCGCCGGATCTCCGACGCGGGAAGGGCGGGAAAACCGACATTTGACGGGGGGGATATTGGGATTCTTTGGGGATTCCTTGCGGCCGATGACGCGCGGGGAAAAGCGTAGGGAGATGACGGTTTGATGACGAGGGGAGAGGGGATAGGCACGAAGGCGCGAAGGCACGAAGGGGGCACAAAGGGGAGCGAAACGCAAAGACGCAGGGCGGAAAGGGAGGGGATAGCCATACTGGCCCCCTTAGGAGGCAAGACACCTGAAAGGGCAACGGTATGATGTGGGGCGGTGCTAACGGAGGGAGGTATACAGGAGTCACGATCCAGTATCCAGAAGGGAGAAACGACGAGGGACAAACATAAGCTATCAGCCATCGGCAAGGGAGGGACGCGAGAGAAGGGAAGACGAGTAGGGCATGAGGGGAGATGGGAGTTCGGCCAAGGGGTGAAGGGACTCTGCACACGCATTACGTAGTATACCACACGCTTATCTTAAGTCAAGTACTATTTTGTCTACTCTTTGCGATGAGCGGTGTAAGC
>JAZDKG010000121.1:0-20646 GCA_043803205.1 Planctomycetota bacterium | reverse complement strand
CCGGCCTCTTGACCTCGAGGAGCCGTCCCGAACGGGCCGGCGTCTTGAGACCGTAGTTCGTGGGACTTCCCCGTCCGCAGCCCGCGAGCGCCAGCGTGAAAACGACGAGCGTTGTGAGGTAGCCCTGCATCTTCAAGGGGGATTTTCCTCCTGGAAGGCATTATACCCTTCGGCCGCCCGATAGCGCAAGGAGGACGCACCCGCCCCATCCGCGAGCGGTTTTCTGTTTGTGCGTGGGGGAAGGAAAGGGATATCGTATCCTGGACTTGTCAAGAAGGAGCGGGGCATGAAAACGAGGTGGTTCGCGGGTGCGATGGCTCTTGTCGCGATCGCCGCGGGGACGGTGTTCGCGGAGATCTCGGTGACGCAGGACGGTGCGAGTGTCACGGTGACTTCTAGCGGGACCTCCGTCACCTTCGACCGGGCCAGGGGCGGCACGATCACACGGATCGGCGCGCGCGCCGTCGAGCAGCGGGACGGCGTGGAAGGGTACTTCCTCGCGGCGGACCCGAAGGCCGAGATCGTTGTGCGCAAAGACGCGCCCGACAGCCTCACGGTCGTGGTCCGCGCGAAGTTCATGAAGGGGACGGAGCCGACGCCGAGCGGCCTCAGAGCGGAATATGCCTATACGTTTATCGGCGGCACGCCGCTCGTGCGCTGCCGGGCGAGACTTGGTCAGGGGAGGGTCCGCCTGTATGCGGACGTGGAGGGGTACCCCATGTGGTGGGAGGTCCGGGTGCTCGACTTCGGAGAGGAGACGGGGTGGAAGGGACCTTTCGCGGGGGAGACGAAGGACGTGACGGTTTATCTGGACCCTCGTTGCGAGAAGCTCTTCGGCGTCGCCAAGGAGGAGATCGCGAAGTTCGAGGAGCTTGCGTTTGCGACGGTTCCTCGCGGGGAGCATTTTTTTGAGGACAAGTTCCAGACGAGCGAGAAATGGACAAACTTCTCCGGGACATGGGCGGCTGAAGGCGGGTCCATGGTGGAAAGCTCTCCGGAGAGGCAGTTCGCATGGACCGTCGCAGGCGAGCCCAAGTGGAAAGATTACATCGTGGAGGCCCAGGTACATACCCAGGACGGCTGCTCGATCATCTTCCTCTGCGGGCGCTGGCAGAACGTGGCGGACCACTACGAGCTTCAGTACCACGAGTGGCCGTCGAACGCGATGCGGATCGTTCGCGTCGAGAAGGGTGAGCGGATGACGCTGGCGGAGGTGCGGGAGCTTCCCGACCTGCGCGTCGAGCCGGGGACGAAGCTGGGACTTGAGCTTTGTGGGAATCGCCTGCGCGCCTACCGGAACGGCGATCTTATCCTTGAGGCGTATGACAGCGCGTTTGCGAGCGGCCGGGTGGCGCTCGGGACAGTGGCGACGTATGAAGTACGCTTCGAGAAAGTGGACGTCTACGCCGTCGCCGCGGCCGAGGACAAGACCCCCAGGGTAGAGCTCAGCCAGCCGGTGCAGCGCCACGCGTTCTACCGCGAGGAGAAGGAGGGGGTCATCCGGTTCATCGTTTCCCCCAGGCAGGAGCTCGCAGGGGCATCCGCGACATTCGTCCTTGAGAGCGACCCTTACCCGACCCAGGGGGAACTCCTGCGCGAGACGGTGGAGCTCGGAGACTTGAAGGCGCAGGAGAAACGGGACATCGCATTTGACATTCGTCCCGGAACGTGGCGGTCGGGGGACTACACGGTCACGGCGCTCGTCACCGCTGGCGACGAAACGTTGGCGAGAGGCGAAACGAAAGTTTTCATCCGGCGGCGGCCAAATGCGGACAGGATGCTAGTGAACGCCTATTTCACCGGCGACCCGGGCACCGTTGCCGAGTACGGGTTCAACCAGATCAAGGTCGCCGATGACAGCACGAAGACCCGCTGGAAGGACGGGAAATACCTGCCGCCTGACGATCCGTTGAGGATGCTCGATCCCCGCCAGGACGGGCGTCGGCAGGGCGCCATCGATCTCTTTGACGAATGCGTCAAGCACGGGATGTGGGGGGTCATTCGGATCGATTGCATCCGGCGGGTGCCGGAGGGGGTGGAGGAGGCCTACGCCCTCAAGCGCGACGGGAAAGGACTCCAGGACCGCCCGGGGGTGTATTTTTCGGCGGGCGAGCCGCGGCCGAATCCGTGGCACCCCAAGGTTGTTGAGACGGACGCGGACTTCTTCCGGCAGGCGCTGGGCGTATGGAAGGACATGCCCGCCTGGCACGGCTTGTTCATGAACAGTGAGACCGAGGGGGATCTCGACGTGTTCGGGAATGACTATTGGCTCGCGATTGCGGAGAAGGAACTCGGATTTCCCGTCCCCGAGGACGCAACGGAGGTATGGGGGATGAAGGGGATGGACCTTCCCAAGGACGGGATCATCGAATCGAACGAGCCGCACTACCGGTTCTACCGATGGTGGTGGGAGAAAGGAATGGGGCAGGGGATGCTCCACGCAAAGATCGCTGAAGCGATCAAGGAGTTTCGGCCGGACGTCCTGACCTGGAGCGATCCGGCGCTGCGGCAGCCTTGCGTGAGGGGACGCCTAGCGGGCATGGACCAGATCCTCATGTGGAACTACGCGTGGCCGAACATCTCGCGCTTTCCGATGATCGCCGACGAGCTGAGGCTGGCGGCAGTGGGAGGCCAGGAGCGGCTTTTCAACATCCAGATCATCGTGTACTCCGACCAGGCGATTCCATCGCAGGGTCCCCACTGGCCCCACATCAAGCGCCAGGATTATCTGCTGGCGCACTCGTCCGCGATCATGCGAGAAGCGATCTGGCTGGTCCTGTCGCGGGGCGTGTCGGGGCTGTCCTTCCACGGCATCGAGACCGTGCGCCGGGAGGAGGGGATGCGCGCGGATGACGCTCGCACCAACCTGATCGGCCTGGGATACAGAGCCTCCGTGTATTCCAACCCGGACACGCTCATGACGATCAAGGAGATGAATGAAAAGGTCGTCCAGCCCTTCGGGATGCTCATCAAAGAGCTTGCACCCATCAAGGGTGAGGTCGTCATGCTCCTCTCCACCGCGAACCTGGTCCTGACTTCCCGGGACGCGGAGGACTTCGACCTCAACGAAGCCGGGCACATGTGCGCGAAGCTTCAGGCGGCGCATGTGGCCGTCGATCCGGTCTACGAGATCAACCTTGAGGAGAATGGCCTTGCGGGGTACAAGGCGATCGCGCTTCCCGGGTGCAAGGTCCTGCCGCGTCACATCTACGACAGGATCGCAGAGTTCGTGAAAGGCGGGGGGATTGTCATCGCGGACCAGATGTTGGTTCCGAAGTTTGAGAAGGTCCTGACGCTCCCGCGGGAGGCCGCCACGCAGGGCGGCGAGAAAGCCCTTGAGGAGGAGCATCTCCGCCACGCGGAGACGATACGCAAGGAGCTCGATGGGCGGGTCACGAGGTGGGCGGACTGCGATTCTCCGACCGTCGTCCTCTCTACCCTCGAGGACGGCGAGAACCGGTACCTCTTCGTCATCAACAATCAAAGGACCGCGGGGGACTACGTGGGACCATGGGGGAGGGTGCTCGATGACGGCGTCCCCCAGAAGACGCGCGTGAGAATCCGGGAGACGAGCCGCTTCATCTACGACATGCTGGACGCGAGCATCGTCGAAACGGAGACGGACGGCGGTTGGCTTGTGTGGGACGTCGCCCTGGGGCCGGGGGAGGGGAGGATCTTCGCGGTCCGGCCCACGCCGATCGGTAACGTCCGCGTGGAGGTCTCACCTACGGTGGAAAAGGGGAAGGAGACAGCCGTGTTCGTGACGGTCTTGGACGAGGGCGGCGCTCCCTCAGCGGGCCTCCTTCCGCTGCGCGTGACGATCCGCGACAGCCAGGGCGCCGAGAGCGACGCTAGCGATTACTATCTAGCGCGGGACGGAAAGGTGACGGTCCCGATTCGGATCGCGCGGAACGACCCTTCCGGCGCGTGGGAGGTCTCGGCACGCGACCTCACAGCCGGAAGGGAGGGAAGGGCGTTCTTCCAGGTAACGCGCACACACCCCTACATGGAAGCGCGCGTGCCGAAGAGGCTCACGAGCGCGGAGGTTGAGGCGGGGTCGGTGATCATCATGGATTCAGAGGGGATTCCGGTGGAGCTGTCGGGGGTACCGGTGGGGACGAAGAAGAGTCTCGTGGTGCAGTGCCCATTCGAGCCCGGCCAGGTGAAGGAGGCGTTCCTCGAGGTGTTGGTGGACGACATCGACGAGCCGAGAGAGGCGACGATCCTCCTCAACGGGAAGACGGCGATCGCGGTGGACGAGAGCGTGCTGGGAGAGGGGGCGGACCACTTCGGGCGGCTCACCGTGCCGGTCGAGGGACTGGTGAAGGGAAAGAACACCTTCGAGTTCACGTTCGCGGACAACCTTGGCGGGAGCACGAAAGGGTACGTCATCCTGAAGGCGTCCCTCGTGCTCATGGTGAAGTAGGGGGATGGAGGGGGCGGAAGGTCGGCGCGGGCTGAAGGTGCGGCGCTGCACATTCGCCGAATGTCGCCTCGTACGCTACAATCGCAAGCTTGGTCAGTCGCTTACCACAAGGAGACGGCGATCGCCCGAGTGAGAGCCAGCCGAAGAAGCAACGCCAAAGAGCCCCTCATCGGGGCGCATATGTCGATCGCGGGCGGAATCTCCAGGGCGTTCGAGCGCGGCGTCCGCGTGGGCTGCCGCACGATCCAGGTCTTCGTCAAATCCCCTACCCGCTGGAAGGCGCAGGCCTTCACGGACGCGGAGCGGGAGCGCTCTCTCGCGGAGGCGAAGCGGACGGGCCTTTCCCCCGTGATCGCGCACGCCTCCTATCTCATCAACCTCTGTTCGATCGATGATGCGTTGTGGGCGAGATCGGTGGAAGGCTTTACGGAGGAGCTCCTGCGCGCGGATGCGGTGGACGCGGACGACATCGTGCTGCACGTGGGGAGCTACCGGGGGGCCGACGCGCGCTTCGGCGTCGAACGGGCCGGGACGGCCCTTGCGCGCATTGTGGAGACGACCCCCGCGGCCCGGACGCGGATCGCGCTTGAGACGACGGCGGGGACGGGGTCAACGGCGTGCGGGAGGTTCGAGGAGATCGCGCTGCTCCTGGCGCACGTCGGGCGTCCGGAGCGGTTCGGCGTGTGTTTCGACACCTGTCACGTTCACGCGGCGGGGTACGACATAACGTCAGGGCCGAAACTGCGGGAAACGCTCAGGCAGTTCGACCAAGAGGTGGGACCGGGGCGACTCACGGTGCTGCATCTCAACGACTGTCGGGGAGGGACGGGCTCGCGCATGGATCGACACGAGCACATCGGAAAGGGCGCCATCGGGCTTGAAGCCTTCCGGGCCGTCATGCGGGAGGAAAGATTCGCCGCCATGCCGAAGATCATCGAGACTCCCAAGTTCGACCGGAAAGGCCGCTCCATGGACCCCGTGAACCTGACGCTTCTGGAGAGCCTAGCGCAATGATCGCCGCTGGACGCGCGCGCAGGAAGACCCTGAGCAGGATCATCGCTCTTCTCGAGAAGGACTACGGCGCGCCCAGGCGGCCGCGCCCCGGGCCGCTTCTCGATATTCTCATCCGGACGGTGCTGTCCCAGAACACGTCGGACGTCAACTCCGACAGGGCCTACCGCGGTCTGAAGATGCGCTTCCCCGCGTGGGGCGCGGTCCTGGGGGCGCGGCGTAGCGCCGTCGAGCGATCCATTCGCTGTGGCGGCCTGGCGCACACGAAGGCTGGACACATCCAGGGGGTCCTGCGCTGGCTCAAGCGGGAACGGGGCGGGCTCTCCCTCGAATGGCTTCGCGGGATGACGGTGGAGGAAGCCGTTGGAGCCTTGGAGGGTCTGTCCGGCATCGGCCTCAAGACGATCACGGTGGTGCTTCTGTTCGGGTGTGGGGCGGACATCTGTCCCGTCGATACGCACGTTCACCGGCTGGTTCGGCGGATCGGGCTCGTGGAGGAAAAAGCCGGACGGAATCGGACGTTCTGGCTCCTTGGCGAGCTTGTCCCGAGGGGAAAAGGGATCTCGCTCCATCTCAATCTCATCGAGCACGGGCGAAGGGTCTGCAAGGCGCTTCGTCCCCGGTGCGCCCAGTGCCCGATCCTGGCCGACTGTGAGTATGGATTGCAGCGGGGGAGGAAACGCCGACCCACGGGCGAGAGACGAAGGACTCTCTGAAGGCGATCTACATGTGGGATACTGTTGGAAACGCTACCCCTTGGGTTGTAGAGAGGGACCGACAACGAAGGGAAAGGAAGGTCCGTGAACTCATGCGCTTTCCATTTGACGCCGAAACAGAATTCTGATAGCGTACAGGGCTCCACTGACCTCCCGAACAGGCGCTAGGAGTTGACTGTATGGCAGTTGCGAAACGGCGAAGTGCGACAAAAGACGCGGTCGGGAAGGTCCAGGGCCGTCATCGCCGAGGTTCCGCCAACAGTAAGCTGAGCGCCAAGGATATTGAATTCTTCCGCGGGTTGATCCTCAAGCGTCGCGAGCAGCTCATGGGGGACTTGAGCCAGATGACCGATGAAGCGCTGGGGGAGAGCCGCCAGGTATCCAATGGAGACGTGAGCGTGATGCCGACGCACATGGCGGACCTCGGCACGGATGTCTTCGATCAGGAGTTCACCCTGGAGCTCATGGCCAACGAAAGGGAGGAGCTCAAGGAGATAGATCGCGCGATCGAGAGGCTGGAGAACGGCTCCTTTGGGGTGTGCGACTCGTGCGGGGGGCGGATCCGCAAGACGAGGCTCAAGGCGTTGCCTCATGCGCGTTGCTGCATCGGCTGCCAACGGGAGATGGAACAGGGGAAGGGGTGAGGGAGAGAACCCGCAAGTATTTCCTGTTCGTGATCGTCGTGAGTCTCGCGGTGTCCGCGGACGTCGCTACGAAGGCGACAGTGGAGGCCTTCTTCGCGGGCCGAAGCGGAGCGCTGGTGGTGATCCCCGGGTTTTTCCAGATCGTCCAGGTCCACAACCCGGGCGGCGTCGGGCAGCTTTTCGCTGGACGACTCGGGGTGCTCGTGGCCGTGACGCTCGTGGCGATGGGCGTGATCGCATGGATGCTCCTTGTGGCTTCCCCGGGACGCGCATGGGAGATCGTCGCCCTGGCGATGCTGTTCGGCGGGGCCGCCGGGAACCTGTACGATCGCCTGAGGTACGGATACGTGAGGGACTTCCTGGACTTTCACATCGGCGAGGGACCGTTCCGGCACTATCCGGCGTTCAATGTCGCCGATTCGGTGCTCGTCGTGGGGGCCGCGATGCTTGCGCTGGGCCTGTGGGGACGGAAGGCAAAGCCGTCGGAAGACGAAGAGGCGGCTTGAGCGCGCCCGCGGCGCGGCTACAATCGACGACGGGTGGAGATGCTTTTCAAATGGAGGGATGAACATGGTTCTAGCGGCGTTGGGCACAGCGGGCTGGATGCTCGTCGTGGTCTTGGGGCTTATTGTGCTCGCGGTCCTGTGGCTCGCGGGGACCTATAACTCGCTCGTGCAGCAGCGGATGCGCACGACAAACGCCTGGAGCCAGATCGATGTGCAGCTCAAGAGGCGCTACGATCTTATCCCCAACCTCGTCGAGACCGCCAAGGGATACATGGCGCACGAGAGGGGGGTCCTGGAGAACGTGACCCGGGCCCGCTCGATGGCGGTGGAGGCGAAGGGGGTCGCGGACCAGGCGAAGGCGGAGAACATGCTCACGCAGACCTTGCGCTCTCTCTTCGCCGTCGTGGAGAACTATCCTGACCTCAAGGCGAACCAGAACATGTTGGCACTGCAGGAGGAGCTCACGAGCACGGAAAACAAGATCGGGTTCGCTCGACAGCACTACAACGAAGTCGTGCGGGCGTACAACACAAGCCTCCAGACCGTCCCCACAAACGTGGTGGCCGGGATGTTCCGGTTCGCGCCGAAGGAGTTCTTTGAGGTCGAGGCGCCCGAGGAGCGACAGGCGGTCAAGGTCAAGTTCTAGGGTGAGAGCGGTGTCCTCGCTGTATGAAGAGATCGCGCGGAACCGCAGGCGCTCGCTCCTCCTTTTGGTCGCCTTCACCTTCTTCATGCTGATCGTGGGATACGTGTTCGGGCGGGCGCTCGCCGGCGACCCGGCGGGGGGCGTCTGGGGGGCGGCCGTTGCGCTGGCGGCCGCGGGGCTGTGGATGCTCGTGGTGTGGTTCGGAGGCCCGCAGCTTACCTTGGCGATCAGCGCCGCCAAGGAGGTGGGGGCACCAGGACGAGCCGCAGCTGTTCAATGTCGTCGAGGAGATGGCGGTCTCCGCGGGGTTGCCGGTGCCGCGCGTTTTCATCATCGACGATACGGCGCCCAACGCCTTCGCGACGGGGAGGAACCCGAAGAGCGCGAGCGTCGCGGTCACGCGGGGCTTGCTTGCGAAGCTCACCCGCGATGAGCTTCAGGGCGTGATCGCCCACGAAATGTCCCACGTGCAGAACCGCGACATCCTTTACGCCACCCTGACGGCGGTGCTCCTGGGCCTCATCGCGCTCATGTGCGACTTCTTTCTGCGGGGCGTCTTCCGGGGAAGGGCGATCGGCGGCAGAGGACGCGGCCGGCGCGCGGTGGGGGGCGGGCAGGGGATCTTTCTCCTCATCGGGCTTGTGCTTGCGCTGATCGCCCCTCTCGTCGCCAAGCTCATCCAGCTTGCGACGAGCCGGGAGAGGGAGTATCTGGCGGACTCGAGCGCAGCCCTCCTCACCCGGTACCCCGACGGCTTGGCCAGCGCCCTCGAGAAGATCGCCTCCGACCGCGAGGTCCTCGAGGTCGCCAACCGCGCCACGCAGCATCTCTACATCGTGAACCCGATCAAGCCCTTCGAGGCCCGCGCGAGCGCCATGTGGAGCACGCATCCCCCCATCGCGGAGAGGGTGAGACGGCTGCGGGAGATGAAATGAAGGCGCCGCGGGCCAAGGGGCGCGTGCTCGTGTTCCACACGGGCGCGATCGGCGACCTGGTGCTGGCGGCCGGCGCCTTCCGGGCGCTCCGGGAGCGCTTCCGGCAGGAGCGGATCGAGGCCGTCGGCTACCCGGAGAGACTGTCGCTTTTGTGCGCCTGCGGGCTCGTCGACGCGGCGCACTCTATCGACGGACATGGGCTCTTTCACCTCTTCACGGCTTCGGGGGAGCTTCCGCGTTGCGCCCTCGAGTTCCTCCGCGGCGCTGCGACCGTCGTCTCATGGATCAGCGACATCGAGGGAAACTTCGAGCGGAACCTGCGCCGGGTCGGGGTGGGGACGGTGGTGATCGGCGAAGCCTTTCCGCAGGCGGGAAGTCGCGTCCACGTTGCGGACCACTACTTGGCGACACTGCGCCCGCTGCGGCTCGCTGGACGGGGAGCGCGCCGGCTCTCTCTTGCGCCGGAGCTCCTGGAGCGCGCCCGGGCCCAGCTTGCGCCTCTGCGCGCGAGCGCACGCGTCGTCGGGATGCTTCCAGGGAGCGGAAGCGCGAGGAAAACGTGGCCGAGGGGGCGGTTCCTTGAGCTTGCGGAGCGGATTTCCGCCGCGCGGGACGTCGCCCTTGCGGTCTTCCTCGGTCCCGCGGAGCGCGATCGCGGAGATGAAGAGTCTTGGAGGACGCGCGAGCGCAACGGCCTGGCGCTCTTTGTGGAGCGCCCGCTCGTCGAAGTGGCCGCGCTTATCCGGGAGGTGGACCTTTTCATCGGATGCGACTCGGGACTCTCCCATCTCGCCGCCGCCTTGGGCACGCCTCTTCTAGCGCTTTTCGGGCCCACCGATCCGGCGATCTGGGGCCCAAGAGGAAAGAACGTGCGAATCCTTCAGGGCCGCGACGGCGACGTCTCCGGGATCGCCGTCGAGGAGGTGCTGCGCGCTGCTGCGCAACTCCTCGGGGAGCGGCGGCGTTGCCGGAGGGAGCTTGACAGCAATCGGAGCGGAGGATAGCGTACCGGGCGCGGCAGCGGCCTTTCATCCGGAGGGAGTGCGATGCGAGTGGTGTCGGGAATTCAACCGTCCGGGGACGTTCACCTGGGCAACTACTTCGGGGCGATTCGGCAGTTCCTGACCCTGGAGGAGGAGCATGAGTGCTTCTTCTTTGTCGCGGATTACCACGCCCTCACGACGGTGCGCGATGGTGAGGCGCTGCGCAGACGCAGCATCGACTGCGTGCGGGACTACCTCGCCCTGGGGCTCGACGGCGAGAAGGCGGCGATCTTCCTCCAGTCGGACGTTCCGGAGCTTACGGAGCTGGCGTGGGTACTCTCGACGGTGACGCCCCTCAAGCTCCTTGAGGGTTGCGAGGCGTACAAGGAGAAGATCGCTAGGGGGCTCCCTCCGGATCACGGGCTCTTCGCGTACCCGGTGCTGATGGCCGCGGATATCCTGATCTATCGGTCTGAGCTCGTGCCGGTCGGCCGGGACCAGCAGCAGCACGTGGAAGTCGCCTGCGAGATCGCTAAACGCTTCAACAAGCTCTACGGTGAGGTCTTCCGGATCCCGAAGGCCTACATGATCGACCGCGTGGCCATCATCACGGGCACGGACGGGCGGAAGATGTCGAAGAGCTTCGGGAACACGATCGGCGTTTTCGACACGGATGAGGAGGTGCGCGCCAAGGTGATGGGGATTCAGACCAACTCGCAGGCGATCGTGGCCCCCCGGGATCCCCTCGCGGAGAGCGTGTTCGCGCTGTTCCGCCTTTTCGCGGACGACGAGGAATACGCCGCGACGCAAGGGGATTTCCAGACCGCCAAGATCGGGAACCGCGAGGTGAAGAAGCGGCTCATCGAGCTCGTGAACGGGCATTTCGCCGAGGCGCGGCGGCGCTACAGGGAGTTGGAGGCGAACCCCCAGCGCGTGTGGGACGTCCTTGCGAAGGGCAGGGAGAAGGCGAGGGGCGTCGCGCGCGAGACGCTTGCGCGTGTGCGCGAGGCGGTGGGCTTGTCGGGGAAGCCGGGGGCAGGGCAAGGGGTCTAAGGTTCCCGCTGTTCGACGAGAAACTCCGTGAGGTGAGCGACGCGCAGGGGGAGCTCTGAGAGGCGCGCGCCCTGACGGAGCTGAAGGATGCAGGCCGGGCAGGAAGTGAGGACCGTGGCCGCGCCCGTCCTGCGCACGTTCTCCATTTTTCTTTCCAGAACGCGCGCCGAGAGCGCGGCGTGGGTGACGCTGTAGCTTCCCGCGCCGCCGCAGCACCAGTCCGCTTCGGGAAGCTCCACGTAGTCCGCGCAGGCCTTGCGGAGTATCGCGCGCGCTCGGGGGGAGAGCGTCTGGTAGCGCGACAGGTGACAGGGGTCGTGGAACGTCACGAGCCCGGAAACTTGCCGCGTCACGGCCTCCGGCGGGATAAGCTCGATGACGTCCCGCACGCGTCCGGCGAAGGCCTCGGCCCGCGCGTGTTCGGATGTGCCCGCGTCGAAGAGCCGGGGGTAGTCTTTGAGGAACGAGGCGCAGGTGGAGCAATCCGTGACGATCGGCGAATCGTCCGGGGGCAAACGCCCCAGGTTCTCGAGCGCGAGCATCCGCGCGTCGGCGAGATCCCCCAGGGCGTACGCCGGCATGCCGCAGCAGGCGTTCTCGAGCACGCGCACGCGATAGCCCAGGCGCTCAAGCAGCCGGATCGTCGCTTTCCCCACCTCGGGGAGCGCAAGGTTGATCGCGCATCCGAGGAAGTAGTTCACGGGCGGGCGACGGCTGTCCTGCGGACCGCTCCTTCCGGACGGAAGCTCCTCCCGCAGAGACCGTTCGGGAAGGTCTCGAGCGATATCGTCGGCGGTGCGCGGCGCGCCTCCGAAGAGATGCATCAGCCGCAGCGCGGCGAGCAAACCCGAGACGCCCGTCCTTGCGCCTGCGCGCAGGAGACCCGTCAGACGCGCTAGGCGGTCTTGGTCGGTGAGAAAGTTCTTGGAGAGGTGCCGCATGAGCCCTCGCGCGGGGAAGCGCTCCCAGAGCTGCGCGCGGGCGGCAAGGACGATCTCCGGCGTGGCTACCTTGGGGAAGCAGTTGGCGACGCACGCCTTGCACAGGAGACAGTCGTAAAGCACTTCCCGGGAGGCAAACGTCAGGGGCAGCTTCTCTTCGATGACGGCGCGGACGAAGGCGATTCGCCCGCGGGCGACGCTCGACTCGTCTCCGGTGACGCGCAGCACTGGGCACGCGCTCTGGCAGAATCCGCAGCGGTTGCAGCGCGCCACTTCGTCATACAGTGTCTCAAGCCGTTCACCGGCCATCAGAGGTGCCCCGGGAGTCGCCCCGGCGACAGGATCCAGGCGGGGTCGAACTCCCTCTTTAGCGCTTGGATGAGCCTGTAGGAATCCGGAACGTTCGTCCACGCGTCGATCGAGCGTTTGAGAGCGGAAGGCGCCGAGATCACGTGCCGGCGCGCGTCCACGGATGCGCAGAGCCTGTCGATTTGCCCGAGGGCGTCCGCCGCTTCGTCCTCGGATGTCCGGATGATGATGACTCCGGCGGGTACGAAGGCGACAAGCGGGGCGCTCCCCGCGACCTCGGCGAAGCGATGCAGCTGGGTGATGGGGGCGCTCACGCGGACGACGAGGTCGCCGGAGGCGCCGCTTGCGGACGCCAACATCTCGTCGAGCAGGTCGTCGTACGGAACCGGCGGATCGAAAACCTCCGATGCCCCGGCGTCGGCGGCATCGCGGCGGAATCGGTCGAGCTGGTAGGAGACGTCGACGGCGAAGCCCTCGGCGCCGGCGAGCGCTCGCGCGCCGGGGTGGCCGCCTCCCGCGCAGACTGTTGCGAAGGAAGGATGAAGCCGGGAGCGGGAGAGTGCGCGGCCGAAGGCGAAAGCGGCGCCCGCATCCGGGAAATGCGCTTCGATCGCCCGGCGGTCCTCGGGATGGGGAAGGATGCGGAGGTTGAGTTCGCTGAGAACGGCGAGTGAGCCGCATGAGCCGACGAGAAGCCGGGTGAGATCGTAGCCCGCGACGTTCTTCGCGGTGATGCCGCCCGGCCGGACGAGCCTTCCGCCCGGGAGGACGGCGGCTAGGCCCAGCGCCGCGTCGCGGGGCGCGAGGACGTATGGGTGCCTCGGGCCGAGGAGCGCTAGGGAGAAGAGCCCCCCCACGGTCCTGCCGCTGCGGGCGGGAAAGTCGACGGGGAGGCTCTGCCCTTCCCGGTCGAGGGCCTCTTTGACGATGGAAAGCCTGCACCCCGCTTCCAGGCGCATGAAGGAGTTCGCCGGATCGAGCTCCAGGATGCGATCCAGTTTCTCCAGCGAGATCGCAGCGTCGTAGCGCGTCGGCGGGTTAGCCGCGCGCAGGTTCGACCCGCTCCCGACGGGGACGACAGCGAGCTTCTCCTCCTGAGCGATCCGCATGATCGCGCGCAGGGATTCCGTTGACCGGGGCCGCAGGAGCGCCTGCGGGCGCATCCCGTCGATCTCGCAGCGCGCAAGGTCCCCCTCCTCCAGGGAGACCTCCTCGGGGGCTATGCCCTTGAGCAGGGGGTCGATCTTGGGGGATGAGTCGCTCACGATGCCGCGGTCTCCTGCGGTGCCGGTATGACCTTGCCCGGGTTCGCGATTGCGTGGGGATCGAAGGCTTTCTTGACGAGGCTCATGGCGAAGAGGTCGTCGTCGGAGAAAAGCAGGCGCATGGCGTCCATCTTTTCCATCCCGATGCCGTGCTCCCCGCTGATCGTTCCGCCCGCGCGCACGCAGGCCTGGAGGACCTCCATCCCCGCCCGGCGGACGCGTTCGACGGTTCCGCTGACGCGGTCGTCGAAGAGGAACAGCGGATGCAGGTTTCCGTCGCCGGCATGGAACACGTTCCCGGTGAGAAGCTCATGCCGTCTGCCGATCTCGTGTACGGCCTCGAGCATCTCGGGAAGCCTCGTGCGGGGGACGGTGCCGTCAAGGACGAGGTAGTTCGGCGCGATCCGCGCGATGGCCCCGAAAGCGCCTCGCCTTCCCGCCCACAGCGTCTCCCTTTCGTCCGCGGTCTGGGCGAGACGGACGTCGCGGACGTCGCTCTGCTGGAGGATGCGGATGATCGTCCGGGCGGTCTCCTCCAAGGCGGGCTTCGGGCCGTCGATCTCGATGATGAGGACCGCCGCCGCGTCCACTGGGTATCCGCAGGCTAGCGACTCTTCGACGGCCCGGATCACGGGCTGATCCATCATCTCGAGAGTCGCGGGAACGATCCTCGCCGCGAAGATCCGCGCGACCGCCGACGATGCGTCCCGGATCGAGTCGAAGACGGCCAACATGGTGCGCACGTCTTCGGGGAGGGGAATGACCCGAAGGGTGATCTCCGTCGCGATGCCCAGCGTTCCTTCCGAGCCGACGAAGACACCGACGAGGTCGAGGGGCGGCTGTTCGAAGGTCGCGCCGCCGAGTCGCGCTCGCTCTCCGTCGGCGAGGACGACCTCGAGGGCCAGCACGTGGTTGGAGGTGACGCCGTATTTCACGCCGTGCGGCCCCCCCGAGTTCTCTCCCACGTTCCCGCCGAGGGTGGAGACCTTTTGGCTGGCGGGATCAGGGGCGTAGAAGAGGCCGACCGGTGCAAGGGCGTTCTGCAGGTCGAGGTTGTATACGCCCGGCTGCACGACCGCGCGCAGGTTCTCCGCGTCGATGGAGAGGATTCGATCCATGCGGGCGAGTTCGATCACGATCCCGCCCGCCGCTAGGACGGACCCTCCGGAAAGGTTCGTCCCCGATCCGCGAGGGGCGAATGGAGTGCGGGACTTCCCGGCGAGCCGGACGATCTGCTCAACCTCGTCGGTGCTCTCGGGGAATACGACCGCGTCCGGCAGGCCCCGATCGAGCGAGGCGTCGTACGCGTACAGGCTGAGTTCGTGGGGCCGGGTGCGGACGCGGCTCTTCCCTAAGATTTTCATCAGCGTGCGGCGCAGCGTAGGGTCGAGCATGGGATGCCCCCGTGAGGCGCGAAGCTGCGGCTGAGGTCTTCTAACTCTCGTAAACGGCGTTGGCGGCGGCAAGGGCGGAGGCGGCGTCGGTGCGACGGCCCTGGACGCCAAGCGCCTCCGCGAGCGCCGCCAGCACGAGAAGGACGTTGTTCCGCGAAGAGGAGAAACCCATGAGCCCGATGCGCCACGTCTTGCCCTTCAGATCCCCCAAGCCGCTCCCAATCTCGATGTCGAAGGCTTGGAGAAGGCGTTTTCTCACCGCCGCTTCGTCGACTCCCTCCGGGACAAGCACCGTGTTCAGCGTCGGCAGCCGGTAGGGCTTCTCCACGAGCATGGAGAGTCCCATCGCCTGAAGGCCCGCGACGAGCGCCCGGTGGTTGAGCAGGTGTCGATGGAAGCGCTTCTCCAAGCCCTCCTCGACGATGAGGAGCAGCGCCTGACGAAGCGCGTAGTTCATGCTGACGGGTGCGGTATGATGGTAGGTGCGCTCGGGCCCCCAGTATTTCATGACCATGTTCATGTCGAGGTACCAGCTCTGAACCTTGTTCTTGCGTTTCTGGATCGCGGCGAGCGCCTGTTCGGAGAAGGTCACGGGGGAGAGCCCCGGAGGACATGAGAGGCACTTCTGCGTCCCCGAGTAGCAGGCGTCGATCTTCCAGTCGTCCACGCGCACGTCGCAGCCGCCGAGGCTCGTCACCGTGTCGACGAGGAAGAGCGCTCCCGCGTCGTGCGCGATCCGGCTCAGCTCTTCAAGGGGCTGCAGCACGCCCGTGGAGGTTTCCGCGTGGACCACGGCTAAGAGCTTGACCTTCGCGTCCGCTAGGGCCTTTCGCACGGCCTCGATGTCCACGGGCCTTCCCCACGGTGCGTCCACGCGGATGAGCTTCCCCCCGCAGCGCTCTACGATGTCGCTCATGCGGGTCCCGAACACGCCGTTGACGCACACGAGCGCCGTATCCCCGGGCTCGAGAAGGTTGACGAAGACGGTCTCCATTCCCGCGCTGCCGGTGCCGGAGACGGGGATCGTGAGGCGGTTGCCCGTTCGAAAGACCTCGCGAAGAAGGTCCTGGATCTCGTTCATGATCTCGATGAACTGGGGATCCAGGTGACCGACCAGGGGCGCGGCAAGGGCCCGCAGAACGCTGGGGTGGCAGTTGGAAGGGCCGGGACCCAGGAGGATCCGCCCGTGAATGGCGTCGAGGGAAATGGCATCCGGCATGTAGACCCCTTTCAGCCTTGGGAAAGTGGCGCCATTGTAGCGGGGAGCCCGTTGCGGGCGAAGGGATTCTATCTGGAACCGTCAAGTGAGGTTGTCGAAGAGCGCGCCCCGGGCGGCGAGCTTGACGAGATGGATCGAGACGGCGCACAAGAGGGGAATCCAGAAATTGTCGTCCAGCAGTCTCGGGGCGACGACGGGGATCACCACTTCGGCGATGACCGCGGTGACCGCCGCCGCCAGCCCCAGGAGCACCGTAGCGGCCAGCGGATGATGCTCATGGAAATACTGAAGCGCGAAGACCACGAGGAAGGCCGTGAGGAAACAGGCGGCGGTCCCCACCCACGTCTTTCTCGAGCCGCCGATCCGGTGTCGTCCGAACAGCTTCCCGAAGATCCGCGAGGCCGGGTCCGCGAGCGCCGTGATGAAAATGGCCGTGGAGCTCACCTCTTCCGTGAAACAGTTGGTGATGAGGAGAACCGCTAGGAGGAAGAAGGGAGCGGGGGTGATCCCTCTTCCCTCGCGACGGCGCAAAATGAACTCGAGCATCGGGAGACGGTTGATGTGGGGAAGATACCGCCGGAGGATCTCCCAGATGACGACCGCGAAGAACGTGAACCAGAGCAATGGCTGGTGGTGCTCTGCGAGACCCCGCACCCCCCACACCCCGACCAGGAGCACGTGGAAAAGGCTCCGGGGAAGCTCCAGTTCCCGGAGCGCGTTCATGCGCGATTTGCGGTCTTGACCTTCCATGGAGCGGTCTCGCGTTGCGCGCTCTGGGTCCTTCCGAGCCGGAGGACGCGCCGGCCCATCTAGGGGGGAGGTGCCCCCGGTTCGCCCTCCAGGGCCTGGGTTTCGTGCTCGAAAAGCTCAAGCTTGCGGGCGACGGCGATGGCTGCCCAGACGGTCGCGTTGTAGAGCGTCACGACCAGCACCGTATCGATGCGACCCCAGCCGAGGAAGTTGGCGCTGAGGAAAGCCAGCGCCGTCCCCGCTAGGCCGCCGTTGGCGCCCATGATGACGGAATACGAGATGCCCTTGTAGCGCTCGTCAAGGAGGGCGTGCATCACGGCTAGGAGCGCGCCGAAGGCGCAGAACATGAGCAGGACCAGCGCCGTGGTGATGCGCGCCGACAGATCCATCTGCGCGATCCGCAGGAGGAAGAGGATGATGATGATGAGCCCCAGCGCCCCCCGCCAGCGCCGACACGAGGGACTTGCGCACGGACCGCTCGATGATCCCTCCCGGCAGGGCGAGGATCGCGCCGACGAGGCCCAGGCGGAGCAGATTCGTGATCCCCATCGGCGCGCGGGCCGCCGTCTCTGGCCCGAGGACGGCGATCCCGCCGGCTAGGGCCCCGAAAACCGCGCCGACCAGCATGTAGAGCGCGATGCGCCAGTTCTTCATGAACCCCCTTTCGGACAGTCCACCAGCGTATGGTAACTCTGCCGGTGTTGGAGTCAAGCCGCCCGCGCGGTCAACGGAAGGGATTCGGCCCCGGTGGATTGCGCCTCGGCGGGGGCGTTCGGGCCCCGGCGAGGGTATTCCCGCCCGCTCGGCTTGACACGGTTCCGCCCCCCGCATAGCATGGGAAGGACGGAAGGAGCCGCTTGAAGTGCCTGTGGTCACAAGCGTGTGCATGAGCCGGGAGAAGGGGACGCCGAAGAAGGCCGTCGAGCGCGCCCGGGCGGTCACGCACGTCGGATTTCTGGGGGACGCCCACGCCGGCACCCCCGGACGGCAGGTGAGCATGTTGGCCGAGGAATCGGTCGACAAAATGCGGGGAAAGGGGATGGACCTCGCCCCGGGGGCGTTCGGGGAGAACGTCAACACGCGGGGGATAGACCTCCTGGGCCTTGCGATCGGGACGCGCCTGCGGGTGGGGCCAGCGGCGCTCCTCGAGCTCACGGTGAAGGGAAAGGTCTGTCACGACCGTTGCGCCATCTATGAGGCGATCGGGGACTGCGTCATGCCTCGCGAGGGCGTCTTCTTCGAGGTGATCGAGGGCGGGGAGATCGCGCCGGGGCACGAGATCGTGGTCCTGGAAGGGGAGGGCCGACCTTGATTCGATTGGCGATCGTGACCCTGTCGGATTCCCGCTCGAAGGGCAAGCTGCTCGACGAGAGCGGTGACGCGATCGCCCAATACGCGCCGCGGCTCGGCGCGGAGGTGGTCCTTCGCGAGATCCTTCCGGACGACTACGACGCCCTCGTGGAGCGCCTGCGCGCGCTTTCGACGGAGGTGGACCTCGTCCTCACAACGGGAGGCACCGGCGTCGGGCCGCGGGACGTCACCCCTGACGCGACCTTGGCGGTGATCGAGAAGGAGCTTCCGGGTTTCGGCGAGATCATGCGGGTGCGCACATTCGAGCGGACGCCGCGCTCCGTGCTTTCGCGGGCGACCGCCGGCGTCGCCGGACGCTGCCTCATCGTCAATCTGCCCGGCAGTCCCCGGGGGGTGCGGGAGGGGCTGGAGCTTCTCTGCGAGGCGATCCGTCACGGCGTGGAAGTTGCCCGTGGAGAGGCGCGCGAATGCGCCCCGAAGGAGGAGCCGCACGGGTGAAACCCCCCTTCACGTTCCAGGAGATCATCCTCAGCCTGTCGGACTACTGGGCGCGCTACGGGTGCGCCCTCGTGCAGCCGTACGACGTCGAGGTCGGCGCGGGGACGTTCAACCCCGCGACCTTCCTGCGATGTCTCGGTCCGGAGCCCTGGAAAGCCGCCTACGTCGAGCCGTCGCGCAGACCGACGGACGGACGGTACGGCGACAACCCCAACCGCTTGGGACACTACTACCAGTTCCAGGTCCTCATCAAGCCTTCGCCCGACGACGCGCAGGGGATCTACCTCGACAGCCTCAGGCATCTGGGGGTCGACCTCGTCGCCCACGACGTGCGCTTCGTCGAGGACGACTGGGAGTCCCCGACGCTGGGCGCGACGGGCCTGGGCTGGGAGGTGTGGCTCGACGGGATGGAGGTCACGCAGTACACCTACTTCCAGCAGGTCGGGGGGCTGGAGCTCGACCCCATCAGCCTCGAGCTCACCTACGGGCTCGAGCGGATCGCCATGTTCATACAGAAACGCCCAAGTGTCTTTGATCTCGTGTGGGCGCCGGGGCTCACCTACCGCGACGTGCACCACGAGGATGAGGTCCAGTTCTCGAAGTACAACTTCGAGGAGGCGGACATCGAGCTTCACCGGAGGCTCTTCGGTGACTATGAGAAGGAGTGCGAGAGACTGCTCGACCGCGACCTTGTGCTCCCCGCCTACGACTACGTCCTCAAGTGCTCGCACGCCTTCAACGTTCTTGACGCCCGGGGGGCGATCGGCGTGGCGCAACGCGCGGACTACATCGCCCGCGTGCGCAGGCTCGCCCGGCGGACGGCCAAGGCCTACGTGGAGCTCCGCGAGCGGCTGGGCTTCCCGCTCATCGCGGGCCGAGATAGACCCGGGAAGGCTTCCTCCCGCGCAGGCAACCCCTGAGCTCGGCGAGGATGGAGGGGCGGATCTCGAGGCGGGAAAGCTCCTCTTCCCCGAAGAAGCGCAGCTCCTTGAGGACGTGATGGCGCTCGGTCCGCAGCGGCGCGTCGTCGGCCGCGCGCGTTTCGAAATACAGGTTGACGACGTGGCGCTTCGGGGCCTTGCCCAGGAAGTCGTGCGCGAAGAGGAGATCTCCGACGCCGACTGCTAGGCCTGTCTCCTCCCGCATCTCGCGCGCGACGGCCCCTTCCAGGGTCTCCCCCTCCTCGACGTGGCCGCCGGGCACCACCCAGTACTCCTCGCCCCGCTTGGCGTGTCGGGCGAGCAGCAGCTTCCCGTCCTGCACCAAGATCCCGGCGACGCGCAGTTCCATCAGGCCGCCTCCTAAGCGCGCTCTGTCCTTGCCCCGCGGATCATGCTAACATCACGGGGCGTCCTTCTCCAGAGGAAGCCGCCGTGAGCCAGAGCGAAGGGAAGCCGAACGACCTCTACGTCGAGATCGCCTTTCCCCTCCCCCTGCACCGGCAGTTCACCTACTCCGCGGGCAGGGAGTTGAAGGGGCGCCTGGCGCCCGGCGTGCGCGTCCGCGTTCCCTTCGGCAAGCGCGCTCTGACGGGGTATTGCGTCGCCGTGAGCGACCAGGCCCCGCCCTTCGCGGTCCGGCCGATCTGCGAGGTGCTCGACGACGAGCCGTTCCTGTCGCCGGACCTTCTCGATCTTGCCCGCTGGATGAGCGCATACTACCTTGCGCCTCTGGGGGAGGTCTTCGAGGCGATGCTGCCCAGGGGCGTGCGCGAGAACGTCGGGCCCGAGACGATCCGGGAGGCGCGCCTCGCCGTGGGACTGGAGGAGGCCCTTGAGGCCGCCGAGCAGCTCCGCAAACGCGCCGGAAAGCAGGCGCTCGTCCTCCAGGCGCTGATCGAGGCGAACCGGCCCCTCCCAGTGAGCGAGCTTGCCGAGGTGGCGGGGGTTTCCCCTTCCGCCGTGACGGCGCTGGCGCGCAAGGGCCTTGTCGAGCTTCGCGAGGTGCGTCCTTCGGACGCCTTCCTCGCTTCGGCGCAGGAACCCCTCGCGATCCCCGAGCGCCTGACGGAGCATCAGGAGAAGGCCCTCTCGGAGATC
>JAZDKG010000120.1:0-8898 GCA_043803205.1 Planctomycetota bacterium | reverse complement strand
AGAGAGGCAGTGTGGCGACCAGGGTCTTGCCTTCGCCGGTCCTCATCTCCGCGATCTTGCCCTCGTGCAGCACGATACCGCCCAAAAGCTGCACGTCGAAATGGCGCTGGTGGATGGTGCGCCGGGCGGCCTCTCGTACGGTCGCGAAGGCCTCCGGCAGAATGTCGTTCAGGGCCTCTTTTTCCTCTTTCTTGAGGTCTTTGTCAAGCTCGGCCACCCGGTCCTGGAGACGGCGGCACTGCCCGTCCAGGTCTTCCCGCTGGAGGTCGTTTTCGGCCCGGTTCAGCTTCCGGCGGGTCTCCTCGAGCTGCTCGCGAGCTTCGGCATACTCCTGTCTGGCCTGAGCAGTGTCTTCAGCTATCTCAGACTTGAACTCCGCCGTCTTGTCGCGCAACTGGGCATCGGTCAGGCTCTCAAACTCAGCCTCCAGGTCGTTAATTTCGTCAACGACTTCCTGGAGACGCCGTATCTCTTTGTCGTTGGAGTCCACCAGTCCGCTTAGCCACTTAAGCATCAGTTTTCACCCTGGCCGTCGGCGTAGTTGTCCCCACTATCTATTTCACCACTCTGGCTATTCTCGATCAAATCGCGGGCCTCATCCGCCCGGGAATCAAGGACCATGACGCGCACCTCCCCCAACCCGTCCACGGTGAAGTTGAGTATCGAAGGAGCCGCGTCGGATTTGAGGACAGATGGTATGCCGTAGCTATCGAGGAGGCTCCTGATTACCTGGGCCTCCATGCCGTTGGTGGCCTTATAGACTTGTACCAGCTTACCGTCCGTCACTAGTCAAACATCGCTCCTATTGAGAGGCCGGTATGAATCCGGTGTATCGCCTCGCCCAGAAGAGGGGCAATGGGCAGCACCGTGATTTTGTCAATCTTCTTGCCGTCCTTGACCGGGACGGTGTCGGTAACGACCACCTCTTTAACCGGGGAAGCGGCGATCCTCTGGACGGCCGGGCCGGAGAAGATGGGGTGAGTACAGCAGGCGTAGACCTCTTTCACCCCTCTCTGGATCAAGGCCGCTACTACCCCGACCAGCGAGCCGGCGGTATCAATCTCGTCGTCTACGGTCCGGGCGATCTTACCCTCCACCTCACCGATAACGTTCAACGTCTCCGCCTGGTCTTTGTTGCCGAGACGGCGCTTTTCCATGATCGCCAGCGGCGCGTTCAGCCGCTCCGCTAGGTCACGGGCGCGCTTGGAAATGCCGATATCGGAAGCCACGACGACCAGGTCGCTATCAAAATTTTTCTTCGCGAAGTGGTCCCCGATCAGGTACAGGGCGGTCAGTTCGTCCACCGGGATGTTGAAGAAACCCTGGATCTGGGCGGCGTGCAGGTCCAGCGTCAGAATCCGGCTCGCCCCGGCCACCGTCAGCAGGTTCGCCGATAACTTCGCCGTGATAGGCACCCGTCCCTCGTCCTTCCGGTCCTGCCGGGCGTAGCCGAAATACGGGATGACCGCCGTCACCCGCAGCGCGCTCGCCCGTCGCACGCAGTCGATGAAGATCAGCAGTTCCATCAGGTGCTCGTTCACGGGCGGCGACGTCGACTGCACGATGAATACGTCATACCCCCGCACGTCGTCCTCCACCTTGATGAGCGTCTCCCCGTCCGGAAACCGGGAGATCGCCGCCTTCCCCAGCGGGATCCCAAGGAAGTCCGCGATCCCCTTCGTCAGCGCCGGATTCGCGGTCCCGGAAAACAGGCGAAGGCTGTCCATGGCTACCCTCTCTTGCTCGTCAGCCGTCGGGCGGGGATCCCGACAACGGTCTCCCCGCTGCCTACGTGGTGCTTCTTCGGTACGACCGCGCCAGCCCCTGTCCGCCCGCCCGCACCCACCCGTACCGGCGCGATCAGGATCGTGCCCGCCCCGATCCGCGCGTTGTCCCCGATCCGTGTGACCTGCTTGCGCTCTCCGTCGAAGTTCGCCGTGATCGTCCCTGCCCCGATGTTCACCTTCGCCCCGATCCGCGCGTCGCCCAGGTACGCTATGTGCCGCGACGCCGTCCCCGGCCCCATCCTCGAGCGCTTCACCTCGACGAAATTCCCCACCGCCGTCTCGTCCGAGAGATGACTCCCGTCGCGGATGTGTGCGAACGGCCCGATCCGGCAGTTCTTCCCGATCTCCACTCGACCCGTGATGACGGTGAACGGCTGGACGATGGTGTCCCGCCCGACCCGCACCGTGTCGTGGATGAACGTGGTCTCGGGCGATACGATCGTCACGCCCTCCGCCATCAGCCGCGACAGCGTCCGCGCGTTCATCACCCGCGCTAGGGTTGCCAGCTCCTCCCGCGTGTTGGCCGCCATCACGTCCTCGAACGAGGGCGCCACCAGACATTCCACCCCGTCCCCCCGCCTCGCAAAGTAGTCGACCACGTCCGTCAGCAGATACTCCCCCTGCTGGTTGTCACGTCGCAGTGCTTCCAGCGCCGCAAAAACGTCGGGACACGCAAAGACGTAGTTCCCCGTGTTGATCTCGCGGATTCCCTTCTGGGCCTTGGTCGCGTCCCGCTCCTCGACGATCCGTCGCACAAGGCCCACGTCGTCCCGTACGATCCTCCCATACCCGTGCGGATTCGCCGCAAAGGCGCTGAGCACCGTGCACTTCGCATTGCTTGCGACCTGATGCTTCACAAGACGCCGCAGGAGCTTCCCCGGTAGTAAACACGCGTCCCCCATCACCACGAGCAGCGCCCCCCGATATCCGGCGAGCTCCCTTCGCGCCTGCACCACCGCGTGCCCTGTCCCCAACTGTTCCCTCTGCACGATCCAGCGCACGTCTTCGCCTGCGAACCGCTCTTCCACGAGTTCCCGCCGGTGTCCTACGACGACGTAGATCTCCCGCACCCCCGCCGCGCGCACCGCTCGGAGCGCGTGCTCCAGCATTGTTCGACCGTTCACCTCGTGCAGCGCCTTCGGAAGCGCGCTCTTCATCCGTGTCCCTGCGCCCGCCGCTAGGACCAGCGCCCGCACTGCGTTTACTCCTCTTCCTCTCGGCATGAGCCCGTCCCAAACAGTGGCTACCGGGAGAGGATTCGAACCTCTAATGACAGGACCAAAACCTGTCGTGTTACCGTTACACTACCCGGTAGCGTCGTGCCATTCGCCCGGCGAGCCCGACGCTCTTTCCGTTGCGGCCTCCCCCGAACTCCCTTTGAGACTTGGGGTTGTGCCGACTTGGCTTTCGTCCTTGTGGTTCAGTAGTATATAGATCGACCTCTTCCCGTCAAATACAAAATCCGCCGTGCCCGGCTGGCCTGTCCCGCCAAACCCTTGTCATGCAACTTCTTACGCGCGCTGCGCCTGCGCCTCTCCTCAGATGTCCAACACCGCCCCCGTGTCGGCGCTTGTGACGTGCAGAAGATAACGCGCAAGCCACCCCTGCTTCACTTTCGGCACGAAAGCCGATAGTGCCGCAAGACGCTTCGCGATCTCCTGCTCGCTCACCTTGAGCTCAATCTTTCGCGTCCGCGCGTTGATGGAGATCCGATCTCCGTCCCGAACGATCGCGATGGGTCCGCCCGCCGCCGCCTCGGGGGCAATGTGTCCCACGCACAGACCCCGCGTGCCTCCTGAGAAGCGACCGTCGGTAATGAGCGCCGCCCTGATCCCCGCGCCGACGATCGCCGCCGTCGGCGACAGCATCTCCTGCATCCCGGGCCCGCCTCGCGGACCCTCGTAGCGGATGACAACCACGTCTCCGTCCTTCACCTTCCCCGCCAAGATCCCCTTGAGCGCCTCCTCTTGCGATTCATAGATCCTCGCGTTCCCTTCGTATTCCATCATCGACTCGTCAACGCCCGCCACTTTGACCACCCCCCCCTTCGGCGCCAGGTTCCCAAAGAGCACCGCAAGCCCGCCCTCCGACGAGAACGCGTTTTCAACCGGTCGGATCACGTCTCCGTCGGGGTCCGCCGACCGCTCCGCGTACTCCGTGAGCGTCCCCGCCACCGTCCTCACGTCTAAGCGCAGCTTCGTCTTCGCGTGAGACGCGATCTCCCTTAGGATCGTCCCGATCCCGCCCGCTGCGTGGATGTCCTCGAGGTGCACTTCGGGCCGGCTCGGAGAAACCTCGCAGATTGTCGGCGTGCTTTCGGAAATCTGGTTGATTCGATTGAGATCGTACTCGATCCCCGCCGAGTGCGCTAGCGCCAGCCCGTGCAGGATCGTGTTCGTGGACCCGCCCATCGCCATGTCCACGACGAACGCGTTGTCGAGCGCCTGCGTCGTAACGATATCCAGCGGCCGCAGACCGTCCGCGTGACAGCGCTGCAGCGCTCGCGCTGCCTTCCGCACAAGCTCGACCCGCTCCGGATTGAGCTCGGTAATCCCCTTCTTCTTGTCCACCCATCGCTCGGCGGGGATCGTCCCGTTCCCCGGCAGCGCTAAGCCGATCGCCTCCCCCAAGCAGTTCATCGAGTTCGCGGTGAACATCCCCGCGCAGCTTCCGCACCCCGGGCACGCAACCTCCGCGAGACTCCGAAGGGCAGCAAGGCTCATCTTCCCGACGCTGTGCTTTCCGACCGCCTCGAAAATCGAGATGACGTCCGTGTTGCCCGGTCCCGTGAGCATGGGACCGCCGCTCACGTACACCGCCGGGATGTTGATCCGCACCATCGCGTTGTACATCCCGGGCACGATCTTGTCGCAGTTCGCCAACCCGATCCATGCGTCGCACGGGTGCGCCGCTAGGATCGTCTCGATCTGGTCCGCGATCAGCTCCCGCGACGCTAGGGAATACTTCATCCCGAAGTGTCCCATCGCGATCCCGTCGCACACCGCCGCGCCCACGTTCGCGTACCACACGTTGAAACCCAGCGCCTTGAGCTCCGCGCGCAGGATCTCCCCGAGCCGGTCGAGGTGCGCGTGCCCCGGAATCTGGTTCGTATACGAATTGATGATCGTCACGAACGGCTTCTTGAGGTCGTCGAACGTCTTTATCACGCCGGCGGCCTTCATGAGCGCCGCCGCCGCGGTCATGTGCGGCCCCTCCGTGTAGATCCGACTCCCCCTTCGTCTCAGGTTCTCAATTCCGGAATTCATCGTCTTCTCCCAAGAATGTGTCGCACACGTTTCGATCTCGCGAGGCGCCGAATGCATCTTTATATCAGACCTCCGCCCGCCTGGCAAGCGCGGCCCTTCCCGCCTCCAGGCCCATCCTTGACAGACTGCGCCTCTTTGACATACAGTGGTGTGCGCCGAACCCCATCCGAAGAACGCAAGGAGAAGACTTCATGCCAAGCCCTGATATCTATGACCAGAGACGAATCTCGATGCTCTCCCCCGAGCTGCGGGAAAGGGTCTTCCACAACCTCATCACGCATCAGTTCCTTAAGGCCGGTTGCACCCGCGCGGACGGCAAGCCGTGGCCCGAATGGTTCCAGCGTCTGCCCGTCGAGCGCCATCGCGTCTTCACCTCCACGCCCGAGCGCGGGACCTACAACCACCACGCCGGCGTCTGCGGATGGCGCGGAAAATACTGGTACGTCTTCTCGAACTGCCTGAAGGACGAGGACGTCCCCGGACAGCGCACCATGATCGCGCGCTCCGATGACTTGGGAAAGTGGTCCGAGCCGGTGTGCGTCGCCGCCGGTGATATCCCCGGCGACATGTGGCGCGGCACAGGCGGCGTCTTCGCCGCACAGGATCGCCTCTTCGTCTGCGTCATGACCATGGCCGGTCACTACCTCACGCGAAAACCGGGCATGAGCACCACGGAGGTCACCAAGACGCGCCATCGCATCAGCTTCTTTCTCTCGACCGACGGCGCAGCTTGGGCCGAACACCGCGTGATGGACGACTGTTGGTGGTTCGAGCCCCCACGACCGACCCGCGAAGGTCGCCTTCTCTGCCCTGGTTCCCTCAGCAATGGTCAGCCGATCGTGCTCTTGTGGCCTGGCGACGATCCCCTGGCTTCCCCCGAGGTCGTCCTCGTCCCGCACGATACCGCTAGGGGCCTCGATGCCGGACACTTCCCCTACGGAGAGGCGACGTGGTACGAGACCGCCGACGGCCTCATCTTCCTCTTCCACCGCAACGAGACCGATGAGTTGAGATTGCGCGTCGCCGTCAGCGCCGACGCCGGTCGCTCCTGGACCCAGCCCATGCTCTCCGACATCCCCGACTCCATGTCCCGCGTCAGCGCCGGGAGACTTGCGGACGGTCGCTTCTACCTCATTGGCAATGCCATCGCCGACCTCCTGAACCGCATCCCGCTCATGATTTCCGTAAGCGATGACGGATGCAAGTTCGACCGCCAGTTCGTCCTCATCGATGAGCCCGCGGAGATCTCGTTCCCGGGCGCCCTCAAGGCCCATGGCCACCAGTATCCCGCGACCTTCGTGGAGGAGAACCGTCTCGTCGTCGCATACTCCGTGAATAAGGAGCACATGGAAGTCCTCTCCCTCGATACGCGCAAGATTCCCCCGCGGGAGAGCCGGTAGGGGGGGCCCTCGGTCTGAGGTGGCCGCGCCATGAACAAGACGGAGCTCATGGATGTCTACTATCGCATAAAGCTCGCGCGCAGCTTCGAGACCCGCGTCGCCGCCGCGCGCTTCCTGAAAGACCTGAAAGCTCTCCTCGAAGACCCGGGCGCTTTGCTTGCCTGACTCTAATCTCAAGGACCGCTCGATGATCCGAGAACTCCCCTCGATCCGCCTCGACCTCGACGGCTGGAAGGCCAACTTCCGCCGCCAGGGCACCCCCTCGCGCGTCTTCTTCTTCGAGCACGGCGTCGCCGATGAGATCCAGGACGCCTTGGACGCCCGCTTCGCCCTGACGGCCCGCCTCGACCGCTCCTCCCAATCCTTCCCTTACGAAAAGGCCGTCGCCATCTATCGCTTCCTCGGGATGGAGTTCTTCCGCGTCTTCCCCCCCGGCGCTCGCATGGCCGCCACCTCCGTCACGGGCGCCTGGGCCGATGAGCACACCGGCCGCATCTCCACTTGGCGGGACTTCGACAACTTCCCCTGGCTCGATCCCCGCGCCGCCGACCTCTCCGTCTATGAATACTATGAGAAGCGCCTCCCTCCCGACATGCGCGTCTTCCAGGTGAACGACTTCTGGGAATACGTGCGCGACCTCTTCGGCTTCGAGTCCTTCTGTTACAAGCTCTACGAGGAGCCCGACCTGATCGAAGCCGTCTTCCGCAAGGTCGGCGAGTTCAATGTCGCCATCGCCGAAGCCGTCTGTGACTTCAATTGCTTCGGCGCCCTCTACATCTCCGACGACCTCGGCTACAAGACCTCCACCATGATCGCCCCGGAAACGATCCGCCGCTTCATCATCCCCTGGCACAAGAAAATGGCGGACGTTGCCCATAGGCACGGCAAGTTCGTCTGGCTGCACTCCTGCGGCGACATGTACGCCTTGATCGACGACTACATCGATTACGTCGGGGTCGACGCCAAGCATTCGTTCGAGGACGTGATCCTCCCTGTGACGGACGCCAAGAAGCGCTATGGCGAGAGGCTCACCCTCCTCGGAGGCATGGACGTCGACTTGCTCGCCCGCCGCGATGAAAAGACCATCCGCGCCAAGACCCGCGAGATCCTCGACGTCTGCGTCCCGGGCGGCGGTTACTTCCTCGGCTCGGGGAACTGGGTCACGAACTATATCCCTCTCGACAACTATCTCATCATGCTCGACGAGGCCCGGCGTTACGTGCCTTCCCGATAGTGTCGGCCGCCAGGAATGCCTCAGAAGGAGACTGATATGAGGTTGTTCGCCCGCTTCGCCGTTGCGGCGTTCGTCTTCGCCTGTCTGCCCCATGTGACGTTTGGGCTCCCTGTGGACCTGCCGAACCCCGGCGCGGAAGTCGCCGATACTGCCAACCCCGACATGCCGGCAGGCGTGGTCGTCTGGCGTTCCGATAAAGTCCTGTGCGCCTTCTCCCGTGACACGTCGGTGAAGCGCTCCGACGCGGCCTCCTTCCATATCAGCAATCAAGGCCGTCCCGATGCGCCCCGCGATGTCGGGCAGAGCGCCATGTTCATCTTGACCGGCGATGTCGTCCCCGGACTCTCCTACACCGTCTCCGGCTACGTCCGCGCGCGCAACATCGTCGAGGGAGGCGATGCGGGCTTCCATGTCCGCCTCCAGTCCGACAAGGGAGCCTGGGTCGACGTCGACCCGAAGTGCGATGTCGTCCGAGATGATAGGGACTGGTCCAGGATCGAAGCCACCTTTACCGCGCCGCCGGGCGCCAAGGTGTTCAAACTGTTCCTGATCGTCCACCGTGGCGGGGAGGCCTGGTTCGACGACCTCGAGATGCGCGACGACTTGGAGGACTACTCGCAGCGGCGGTTCTCCCAGCTCATCAAGGTGCTCTCGCGCCTCGGCGGCGGTGATTCCGCCGGCGCGGGTCCTCTCGCCGAGGCCGTCGCGCGCGCGAACAAGCGCTTGGAGCAGGTGAAGCAGCTTGCCGCGAAACCGGTCGACCTTCCGACCCAGGCCCGCCGGCGCTTCGTGGACGATGCCCGCGACCTCGACACCCTTATCTTCCGCGAGGGCCGCGCCCTCAGTCTCGCCAAGAGCGCTGAGGAGGCCGCCGCCCTGGAAGGATCAACCCCTCCCTACCTCCTCGGCTTCGCCCCTTCGACTCAACACGTCTTCCTCGAGGACCTTCCCTTCGAAATGAAGGTCGCCGCGGAGACGTCCATCCTTGCCGTCCGTGGCGAGACCGAAGCCCTCCAGCTCGTGATCGTCCCCCTCGAGGAGAGCCTGCAAGGGGTGAGCGTATCCGTTTCCGATCTGGCGGGGTCCGAGAATCACGCCATCCTCGCTTCCAGCATTGTCGTCAAGCCCGTCGGCTTCGTGCATGTCCGTCAGCAGGCCGGCGACGACCGCTACGGCCCCGAGTTCAACTACCTCGGCTGGTGGCCCGATCC
>JAZDKG010000119.1:0-4874 GCA_043803205.1 Planctomycetota bacterium | reverse complement strand
TGAGAACTCCGTGTTCGGGAAGTCCCTCGACGTCCGTCGGTCGGCTCCTCGCTTCGTCTTCTACGAGGGGCCGCCCACCGCCAACGGAAGACCCCATGTCGGTCATCTCATCCCGCGCATCCTCAAAGACGTGTTCCCCCGTTACAAGACCATGCGGGGCTTCCTGGTCGAGCGCAAAGGCGGCTGGGACACCCACGGCCTGCCGGTCGAGCTCGAGGTGGAGAAGGAGCTCGGCCTGCACTCTAAGAGCGAGATCGAGTCCTACGGCACGGAACGCTTCGTCGAGAAGTGCAAGGAAAGCGTCTGGCGCTACAAGGCCGCCTGGGAAGAGATGATGCGGCGGTACGGTTTTTGGATCGACCTCGAACATCCCTACATCACGCTCGACGATGACTACATCGAGAGTCTGTGGTGGGCGCTCGCGAACGCCTTTGACCGCGGGCTCCTCTATCGCGGCCACAAAGTCGTGCCCTATTGCGCCCGCTGCGGTACGCCGCTGTCCAGCCACGAGGTCGCACAAGGCTACGCGCTCGTCAAAGACCCGTCCGTCTTCCTGCGCTTTCCGCTGGCCGACGAGCCCGGTGTGTCGCTCCTCGTCTGGACCACGACCCCCTGGACGCTCCCGTCGAACATGGCCCTCGCCGTCGGCCCCGCCGTCACGTATGCCAAGGTCGCCCGCGAGGGCGAGACCTTGATCGTCGCGCGGGCCTTGGCCGAAAGGATCTTCGGGGGATCCGTCCGCGTCCTCTCGGAGCTCCCTGCGGATGCTCTCGTTGGACGCAAGTATGTTCCGCCCTTTGACTTCTACGGCGCGGGCGGAAGCGCGCACGTCGTGGTCCCCGGCGACTTCGTGACGACCACGGAGGGGACCGGCATCGTCCATGTCGCGCCCGCCTTCGGTCAGGACGACTACGAGGTCTGTCGCAAGCACTCGATCCCCGTCTTCCAGCCGGTGGACCCCGACGGGACGTTCACCGCGGAGGCCGGCTGGCTCGCCGGCCGTTTCGTCAAGGACGCCGACTCCGACATCATCGCCGACCTGGAGGGTCGAGGGGTGCTCTTCCGCAAGGAGCAGTATGAGCACGACTACCCCTTCTGCTGGCGTTGCGATGCTCCCCTGCTGTACTACGCCCGCTCGTCCTGGTTCCTCGCCATGACCGCCTTCCGCGACTCGCTTCTTGAGAACAACCGGACGATCTCCTGGTACCCGGATCACATCCGCGACGGCCGCTTCGGCGACTTTCTCGAAAACGTGGTGGACTGGGCCGTCAGCCGCGAGCGCTTCTGGGGCACGCCCCTGCCGATCTGGGTCTGCTCCTCCTGCGAGCACCAGTTCGCGGTCGGCAGCCGCCTCGCCCTTGTCGAGCGCGCCCTCGACAAGGACCTCGCCCGTTCCGTCGAGCTCCACCGTCCCTTTATCGACGCCGTCAAGCTCGCGTGCCCGAAATGCTCCTCCCCGGCCTGCCGCGTTTCCGAGGTCGTCGACTGCTGGTTCGACTCCGGCTGCATGCATACGGCCCAGTTCCACTATCCTTTCGAGAACGCGGATCTGTTCAAGCTCTGGTACCCCGCCGACTTCATCGCCGAGGCCCAGGACCAGACCCGCGGGTGGTTCTACACGTTGCTCGCGACCAGCACCCTCCTCTACGGCTCGTCCTGTTACCGCAACGTCATCTGCACGGGGCTGGGCCTGGACCGCGAGGGGAACAAGATGTCCAAGTCGCGCGGGAACATCATCGATCCCGTCGACATCGTGGAGCGGGTGGGCGCCGACGCCGTCCGCTGGTACATGTGCACCGTCACGATGCCCTGGAACTCGCGTCCGTTCGACGAGGTTCCGCTCGGGGAGGTGATCCGGGGGCTTCTCGGGACGCTCCGCAACGTTTGTTCGTTCTTTTCCACCTACGCGTGCCTCGACGGCTTCGACCCCTTGCGTCAGCCGCTGTCCGACGGGGGGCGGACTCTCCTCGACCGCTGGATCCTGCATCGCCTCGATACCCTCGTGCGCGAGGTTCGCGACCTCATGGACGCCTACGACGTCACGCATGGGTGTCGCGCGATCGAGCGATTCGTCATCGACGACCTCTCCAATTGGTACGTCCGTCTCGGGCGCAGCCGCTTTTGGAAGTCTCAGGCCTCCCCCGAGAAGAGCCAGGCCTACGCCAGCCTCTACCACTGTATTGCGGTTACGGCGCGCCTCATCGCCCCGATCGCCCCTTTCCTCGCCGAGGAGATCCACCAGAAGCTCCTGCGTCCCTGCGATCCGGACGGCCCCGAGAGCGTTCACCTCGTCGACTTCCCCGTGCCGGACGATCGGTTGCTCGCTCCCGAGGTCGCCGCCGAGATGGACGCGGTCCGCATTGTCTCCAAGGTGGCCCTCTGCGCCCGCAACTCCGCCCGCATCAAGATCCGTCAGCCCCTCTCGGAGCTCGCGTTGTCGGGTCCGTCGCGATTCGGCGAGGAGGCCGTCGCCCTCTTGGCCCGTGAGCTCAATGTCAAGAAGGTCTCGTGGTTCGCGGAGGCGGACCGGGGGAGGTTCCTCGTCCTGCGCGTTGCCCTCGAGCACGGGCGCGTCGGGCCGCGCTATGGCAGGCTCACCGAGCACCTCAAGCTTGCCCTATCCCGCCTGGGCGAGAGGGATCTCGCCCTCTTCCGCGAGTCCGGCCGCATCGACCTTTCCGTCGAAGGACGCGAGGTCCCTCTCACCGCCGAGGATGTCCGCTTCATCGAGGAGCCCCGCCCGGGTTTTTCCTTCGCGTCCGAGGGGGCGTGGTGGATCGCTCTCGATACCGAGATTACGGCCGACCTCCGCGTCGAGGGGCTGGCCCGCGAGTTCATCCGGCAGGTCCAGGTCGCGCGGAAGGATTCGGGGTTCCGCGTGGAAGACCGGATCGAGCTCTACGTGACCGGGCCCGATGAGCTTCTATCGGCGGTGGAGCGCCACGCCGATGCGATCTCGGCCGAGGTCCTCGCCCTGAGCCTGCGCGCGGCGCCAGCTCCAGCGGGCGACTTCCGCCGATGCGCCGTCAAAGTGGACGGGATGAAATGCGACGTGGCCATGAGGGTGGTCCCCCGCGCCGCCTCGTCATCGCCTGATGCTTGAGAAAGCGTTCGCGGGTCGGTATGATGCTGGTGTCGGGCTCTGGAGGTTCCCATGAGAATTCTGATCCTGACCGCGATCCTGTCCATCCTGCTCCTTCTCGTGCCGTTCTACTTTGCGTCGGTGTCCGCGATCGAGAAGACCCGTGCCGCCTTCATTGATGAGGCCGCATCCGCATCGCGCTCCGTCATCGAGGATCGCCGCCGCACGCTCAACGAGACGGTCTCCAGGGCTACGACCATCATGGAGAAGACCTCCTCGGCCGACTGGCTTGTGGACTACCTTGCCGCCCTTCAGTCGGGCGAGCCCAACGCGGAGACGCTGGCAAGCGCCGCCCGTGAGGCGTTCTCGAAGGTCTACAAGGATTCGGGCGGCTCCCGGCGGGTGACCATCCTCGACTCGTCCGGGCGTGAGGTCATGGGTCTGCGCACGGAGATCACGAGTGTCGTGTTTCTTCCGTCCGCGGATTTGCAGGATTACGCGTCCGCTCCCTGGTTTCAGAAGCTCCTCGAGGCGAAGGAGCCGGAGCGCGCCGGCTTCCGAGCCACGCCCATCTACCGCAAGGAACGCGCCGATGAGCTGATCCGGGATCCGTACGTCTCGTTCTGCCAGGGACATTGGTCCGACAAGGGCACGTTTCTGGGCGCCGTCGTGAGCGAGACCGACCTTCGCAATTTCTTTGAGAGCGTTGCGTCGAAGACGGCCGAGTCAAAGTCCTATCTCCTCAACTCCGAGAGGTACTATCTCATCCATCCCGACATCCCGTCCAAGGGCTTCTCCTTCGAGAAGAGCGAGCCCTCCCGTGTGTCCGACGACTTCCCCCTTTCCGCCGACAAGATGGTCGGACGTTTCTCCCTCCCTTCTCCTCCCGAGAAGCCCGACTGGCTCTTCGTCGGCGACGCTCTGCCCCTGACGGCGACCCCCGGATCACCGTCGGTCCTCCTCATAACGGCGCGGTCGATCGGCAAGGTGCTTGAGCCCCTCGGCGCCTCCCGCGAAAGGCTTTCCCGGACGCTCTTCATCGTGATCCCGCTTTTCCTTGTTGCCCTGGTTCTTCTTTTCAAGTTCCTGCTCCTGGATCCCCTCAATGACGTGCGGCTCGCGTTGGCGGCTCTGCGGGCGCAGCGCCACACGGGCGAAGTCCCGCTTGCCCGGACGTCCATCTCCGCGCCCCTCGTCGACGAGATCAGGGCGCTGGCTGCCTCGGGCCCTGCCGCGGCCGCCTCCTCCTTCCCGACAGCCCCCGCGGCGGACTCTGAGAGGGTGGGCTTGGATCTCGCCGCTGTCCTCGGCCGCGAGCTCCGCTCCCCGCTTACGTCCATCAAGGCGAGCATCGATCTCGTCCGCGAGACTCTCAAGGGACAGGCCCCCGAACACGTCATCCACTTCTTGGAAGTGTGCTATCGCAGTTCGGACCACATCATCCGCCTCCTGGACGGGCTTCTGGACATGGCGAAGATCCAGTCCGGCGCTTCCAGGCTGAATATCACCCGGTTCAACGTGGCCGACGTGGCCCGGGCCGCGGCCGCCGACGTCACGAGCCTGGCCGCACAGAACAATGTTGACCTCAAGTGCGACTTCCCGGAATTCATCACCCTCGGCGCGGACCGACAGAAGGTCGAGCAGATCCTCTTCAACCTTCTCTGCAACGGCGTGAAGTTCGCTCGCGGGAGCTGGGTCCGGCTAACGGTTCGGCCGCATGCTCCGGGCGTGCGAATCGAAGTGACGGACGGCGGCCCCGGAACCGCCGTCGCCGATTCCAAACGGATTTTTG
>JAZDKG010000118.1:0-2521 GCA_043803205.1 Planctomycetota bacterium | reverse complement strand
GTTCTGCCCGGTCTGGTAGCGGCGTACGCCGTGCTCAAGGCACCACTCGATGTTGCAGAACCAGCTCACGAAATAGAGGTTGTGCCTGCGGGATATCTCGTAGTCGAACCCGATGAACTTGTCGATGAGGAGGTCCCCGTGTGCGAAGCAGAGGTTGAAGGCGGCGAGCCTGCCGTCCGTGCGGTAGAGGAAATATTTTGCGCGCGGGTTCATCTGCGCCCCCGCGTTGAGAAAATAGTCCCTGGTCAGCTTCCCGAAGCGCGCGCCCCCCGCTCCCCAGGTGTTCAGATAGAGGCGGTAGATATCGTCCGCGATCGGGGCGACGTCGTCCGCGATCTCGACCCGCACGCGAGCCTCCGCGAGCGCCTTCTTGACCTTGCGGCGCACATCCTTCCGCGTGGCCCGGGAGAGCGCCTTCAGGTACTCGTCGAAGGTGGGGCGGTCGAGGTCGGTGACGACGTTGGGGAGGCTCCGCACCTTTGCGAACCCCCTCCGACGGAGCGGGTCGAGCAGCGGGGTGTCGCACTCCCTGAAGTCCTTGAAGACGATGAACGGGATGCCGCGGGCCTTTGAGAATCCGTCCAGTGCGCGCTCGATCTCCTCGATGACGGCGTCCCGGTCCGCGGCCCCGGGCCTGATCCCGATGACCCCGTGCTCTCCGAACGGGGAGCCGCAGAAGAGCGTCCGCGTCACGCAAAAACGCGGCAGGAAACCGCGGATGCGGCGTATGAGACGCCCGCTCACCCCCGCGAGGGGGATATCGAGCTTGAAGTCGCAGGTGAAGAGCGGTGCGATGGCGAGGATGCGCTCGCGGTCGAAGAGCACCGCGTAGAAGAAGGCGAAGTCGGGGAGGCCTGATATCTCCAGGGTGCGGTAGAAGTCGTATCCCTCCGGGACATCGCCGAACACGGCGTCCCACTCGCCGCGGGGGATCCTCTTGATCGAATCCACAATCTCGTAGCTGAGGGCCTGGTTTTGCATGATGGGGGTACGCCGTGGGGGGTAGTGTAGCATATAACCACGCCGCGCGGTGAAACACCGAAGTGCCCGGAGTGCCTGGGTGCCCGGGATCCTCCCGTCAGGCGCGAGGCTGCGCGGGCCCGCGCGCGGCGTCCGATTGCTGTTGCCATCTATCCGCGCATCGGCGTACACTGTCACCGGAATTGGAAGGAGACAGGCACGGCCATGATACGCGTCGTGACATCGCTCGCCACCTGCGCGGCGCTCGTGTGTGCCGTGCCGGGCACCCGCGCCGAGGAGGAGATAACGATTTCCTACAAGGACGCCACGGAGTTCGTGGGCCAGGAGATGACCGTGGTAGGGACCATCACGGGGACGCACCTCTCCACGAGCAGCGGGAACCTGTACCTGAACTTCGGGGACTACAAGAAGGACGTCTCCGTCAAAATCCCGAAGGAGTCGCTCGCGAAGTTCCCCGCCAACGCAGAGACGTGGTACAAGGGGAAGAAGGTCAAGGCGACGGGGGTGATCACGTGGGAGAAGGGGCTGCTCCGCCTGACCGTCTCCGACATGGCGGTGCTCAAGGTCATGGAATAGCGTTCAGCGGTCAGAGTCCAAAAGGGCGGACGCTCATTCCGCCCCCGATTTTGCTTTTCCCCCCGCGCGCGCGGCGGAGGACCTGTAAGGTGCCGGAAATGAAAATCGTCTTCATCGAGCCCCGCTCGTCGGGGGCGAACGTCTACAGCAAGCTCCCGATGCCGCTTCTCGGCCCCGTCTACCTCGGAACGATCCTCAGGGACCGGGGGCACGAGGTCGAGATCTACAACGAGGATTTTCTCACTCCCGACTACTCCCGCATCGAGGCCGACCTGATCGGCATCTCCATCCTCACCGCCACCGCGCCGCGCGGCTACGAGATCGCGGACAAATTCCCGCGTGAGAAGGTGATCATCGGCGGGGTCCACGCGAGCCTCCTGCCCGAAGAGGCGCTCCTCCATGCCCGGCAGGTCGTCGTCGGCGAGGCGGAGGGGGTCATCGCGGACGTGGTCGAGGGGAGGCTGAAAGACCCCGTCGTCCAGGGGAAACCCGTCGAGGACCTTGACGCGCTCCCCTTCCCCGACTTCGCCTTGGTGAAGGGATTCAAGCCGAGGATCCCGATCATCCCCGTCTCCACGTCGCGCGGATGCCCCTTCGACTGCAGCTTCTGCACCGTGACGAAGATGTTCGGCCGCCGCTACCGGTTCCGGAGCGCGGAAAACGTCATGGAAGAACTTACCCGGCGCGGCGCCCATAGATATTTCTTCTGCGACGACAACTTCACCGCCAACCCGGCGCGCACGCGAAGGCTGCTTGCCATGATCGAGGCATCGCCGATCCGGGGCTGGATCTGCCAGATCCGCTGCGACGTCGCGCGCGACAAGGAACTCCTCGCCGCGATGGAGCGGGCGGGGTGCAACGTCGTGTGCATCGGGCTGGAGTCGATCAACAAGGAGACGCTGCGCTCCTTCGGCAAGCGCCAGTCCGTGCGCCAGATCGTGCATGCGATCCGCTCGATCCACCG
>JAZDKG010000117.1:0-11166 GCA_043803205.1 Planctomycetota bacterium | reverse complement strand
GGATCGCGGAAACAGAACATCTCGTACGGCTCCTCCTCGTTCTCATCGGGATCGATGAAAACCGACGCGTACGTCGTCCTCCCGCCCGAGTCGAAGTCGAAGAGAATGTTCGTCTTCTTGTATCCCGGCCAGGACGAGATGCCGAGCATCGGCCGCCGCCAGTTCACCCCGTCGTCGCTCTCGAGATACGTAAGCCGGAACTGGGACTGCCCGCGGATGTAGTTGATGTCCTCGGACATCGACGGCACCCACGCCTTGAACTTCCCATCGATCGGGTCCTTGAGCGCCGTCCCGTGCCCCGACCCGACCACCCCGTCGTCCCAGGGATATTTTGGCGCAAGGAGCGGGTTGTTCGCATACGGCTCCGCGGGCTCGATCCGCCACGCGATCTTGAATCGCTCTTGGAACGAATCCTCAAGGATCATGGGGGGTTGCTTCTTCACGGGATCTTCCTTCAAGAATGGAAACCGAGAGCCTAATACTTGGCGCTGGAATGTAAAGCCAAAACGCGCCCTCACCGCCGGCCTGTTCTTCGGAGAGTCGTCAGGACTCCGCAATGGTCCGACACCCATCCGTCGTCCTTGTCAAAGACCACCTCGGACCGCTCGACCTCGACCCCTTCGCCGCGAAAAAAGATGAAGTCGATCCGAGCTGGATCGCCCTGATGCCCGAGTCTGTGGGGGTTGCCCGGCACGTCCCAGGTGTACCCTGGTGAATCGCTCTTGGCGGCGGCGTAGCTGTCCGTGAGCTCGCCCGCGAGGACGCGATACGCTTCCGTGTCGGGGCTCGTGTTCATGTCGCCGCCGAGGACCGTTACGTCGGCGGGGTGTCTCCCGTTCATCTCCTCGATGAACGCGAGCAACTCCCGGGCCTGTCGCGTGTGGAGGTCCGCGCCGCCTCCCGACGAGAGGTGTGCGGAGAGAAGGTTGACGCGGCCGATAGGATAGTCCATGCCCGCTAATACCACGTGCTGGCGCCCGGGAACGGGAAAGTCATCCATGCGGTTGCCGGTTAGCCCGCCCAGATCTCGTCCGTCGGTGTAGAGGATCGGTCCGGAAGTGAGGACTCCGACGCGGAAGAGAAGGAAGAGCGGCGTCCCAGACTGCGGCGCGCTGTGCCGGTGATACCGGAGCCCCCGGCGCTCTAGTTGGCGACCCAGATCGGCGATGCTGTCCGCCGTCCCGACGACTAGGCCCGAGCAGCCCTCTTGGAGGGCCACGACGTCTACGGGCTCCCCGGCCTTCGCCCGGGCTTCGAGAAAATCCGCGATCTTCTCAAACCTCTCGCCCCGGCCCGCGATCGGCGAATGCTGCATCAGGTTGAGCGTCAGAACCCTCAGCAAACGGTCCGGCTCCCCTGCACGTGCGGTGACCGCCCCTTTTCGGGCGGCGCAGCCGGTCAGGAGAATCGCCCCGATGCAGATGAGAGCGCCCCGCCTCATCCAATAGGAATCCATATCACCACCCTATGGGCCTTCTCCCCTCCGCTCCCGCCGTCGCTCCGCCATCGCAAAGGCCGCCGAAAGAACCTCCTGGTGCGTCGGGCAGCGAAAGTAGTTCTGGAGGTGGCGGAACGCGGCGGAATGCGCGGGTCTTGGGTATGCGCGCAACAGGCGCTTGAGCTGGGGCATGTAATCCTGCAGGAAACGCCAGCGCACGTTTCTCTGCCACGTGCGCTCGAACCTCCGGTCGTCCGTGATGATGCCGCTGAGCCGCCGAAGGAACGATTCATACGCATGAACTTGGGATCTCGTCATGCCTTCGACCAAGATGCGTTCCGTGAGTCGGTACGGCCGGAGATGCACCGAATCCACAGAGTGTCTCCGCACTTCGAGATCCACGAGGAAGCCGTGATCCGTGTCCGGGTAGGCGGAGACATAGCGGGAGTCAAAGGCGAGGTTGCCGAGGCTGTAGAAGATCCATCCCCCCCTGAACCGCTCGATCCCCTGGGGCACGTGCGGGTGGTGTCCGATCACGACGTCGGCCCCTGCCCTCACGAGCCCCCGATACGCGCTGCGGATCCGCGGCGACGGCGCGAGCATGAACTCGTTCCCGGCGTGGACGAAAACGAGCAGAAAGTCCACGCGCCTGCGGAGTTCCGCGATCCTGAGCGCGTCCAGCTCGGGACGGAACCATGAGGACCCTGCCCGGCTCTCCGATGCGACGTTGAACTCTTGCTCTGCGCGCGCCCAGATCCCGACGGCAAGCCCGCGCACGTTCACGACGAGCATCTTCTCGGCTTCGGGGAGGTCCAGCCCTGCGCCCGTGTGGCGGACGCCTTGACGATCCAGCGCCGCAATAGTCTGAAGGACCCCCGAGTCCCCGTAGTCGCGGATGTGGTTGTTGGCGAGCCCGACGACATCTATCCCGATCTCGGGCAGCAGGGAGGCGATCGACGGCGACGCCCGCAGCGTCGGGAAGCGCGATCTCACGTTCCTGCACAAGGGGGTCTCGAGATTGACGAGGAGGAGGTCCTTGTCGTGGAGAACGTCACTAAGGGCGGGGTCGAAGATGGGACGGCCCGCAAGGAGCTTTTTCTCGTACCGCCCGGCAGGACAGAAATCGCCTCCCACGAGAAGCCGCGCCCGTTTACCTCCCGCCTTGCGGGGACGTCTCCACCATGCGATGAACTCAGCCATGCGACCCTCGTACGTCTTGTCCCTTGAGGGGATTCCATCCCCGATCATCGATAGCTGTTTAGTATCGCAAGCGTGCGCTGTCAAGGAGGAGTTCCGCGAGCTGTCTCGGCGTTCGTTGTTGATTCGATGCGAGCCGGTCGATACAGTAATCCCGCTCCTCGTGAAACGAGCGACTTGTTCCAAGCGCGCGTTGCGGGTCTTCCGGAGACGCAAGTGCCTGCGAGGTTCCGTAAGAAAGCCGATCCGGTTCGCTTTGCCTTCTTCGGCTGCGGCGCCGCGGGGATGAACCATCTCGCGGAACTCTGCCGCATCCAGGAGGCGCGCGTGGCGGCTGTCTGCGACCTCAGGAGGTCCGCTGCCCAAGCCGCCGCTCGCCGCTTCGGCATACCGAAGGCCTACACCGACGCGGAAAAGCTCTTTGCGCGGGAAAAGGTGGACGCCGCCGCCATCGTCACCTCGACCGGCAGCCATTGTCCCCTGACGCTCCTTGCGGCGCGGCACAAGGCGCACGTCATCGTGGAGAAGCCGATGGCGACGCGCGTCGAAGAAGCTCATAAGATGGTGAGGACCTGTCGCCGCGCGGGCGTCATCCTCGCGGTGACGTATACCTACCGCTTTGTCCCGGAGACCCGGGCCATTAAGAGGCTGATCGATTCGGGAAGGTTGGGCCGACTCCTCGAGGTGCGCTTTACGACCTACGGCGGAGAGCCCTTCAAATACCCCCGGGGCAGCGACGAGCGCCGCCGCATGGACGGTTTCTACAGCGACAAAGGTCTGGGGATGGTCTACGACTGCGGCACGCACGCCTTCGACCTCTTGGCCTGGTACGCGGGAGCGGCTCCGAAGAGGGTCGAGGCTTGGGGCACTCATCACCTGGATTATCCTTACCCGGACACGGCGACCGCCCTCATCGAGTTCGACAACGGCGTCAAGGGCGTCTATGACTACGGCTCGCTCGCCGGCGCCTACGATCATTTCGGACAGGGAAGGTCGGTTCTGACCATCATGGCGGTCGGCGAGGGGGGGAGCGCCGTCTACAACCTCGCCGCCGGCGTCGCCGGAAGGAGCGCACGCCTCTCGTATCTCGACATACTCACGAAGGCAAGCCACAGAGTGAGGACGTTCCCCGTCTACGGCAAGCAGCGCGACGTTCAGTATCGCCAGTTCATACGGTCCGTCCGCGCCGGGAGGCCCATTGGAAACTTCCCGACCCCTGAGGAGGCGCTCCTTGCCACAAAGCTGTCTTGGCAGGTGCTGAGGCGCTGCATGAGGAATCCCGTGCGGTCGCCTCTACGAAGCGCGGAGAGCGGACGACGATGACGCCTGGGGACGGTGCGGGGTTTCGGGGAGACGTGTAGCGCCCGACAGGGGGGTTGGGTATAGTGTGGGGGCTTTCCGCCCAAGGAGACGAGATGGTTGAGTTTCTCTTGGAGATCGCGACGGAGGAGATCCCGGCCTCCTACATCGAGCCCGCTCTCGACGCCCTCGGGAGGGCGCTCGAGGAGCTCTTGCAGGATGCCCGGCTCGGCTGCCCGCTAGTGACGAAATATGGGACGCCAAGAAGACTCGTGGTCCACATTTCCGGCCTCGAGCCGAAACAGGACTCACGCGAAGTGGATATCGACGGTCCCCCCGCGAAGGTCGCCTTCGACGCCCACGGAAACCCCACGCAGGCCGCGAAGGGCTTCGCCCGCAAGTGTGGCGTGCCCGTCGAGAAGTTTTCCGTCGTCGAGAAGGACGGTGGCAAGTACGTGACGGCGCGCAAGGCCGTCGAGGGAAGGGCCTGCCGCGAAATCCTCGCCGAGGCCCTCCCCGTCATCATCGCCAAGCTCCCCTTTCCGAAGTCGATGAAATGGAACGATAGCGGGTTCAGGTTCGCCAGGCCCATCCGCGGGATCGTGGCTCTTCTCGGCAACGAGGTCTTGCCGTTCGAGGTCGCCGGGGTGAAATCCGGGAGAAACACGTCGGGACATCCCTTCCTCGCCCCCGGAACGATTGAGCTCCCGGACGCGGACCGCAAGGCGTATGAAAACGCCTTGGAGAAGCAGCGCGTGTTTGTGGACCACAACGCGAGGCACGTGGCAATCGCGGAAAAGATTGGTGAGCACCTCGGGCTTTCGCCCACGCAGACGATGGAGCGCATCGACAGGGACCTTCTGGATGAAGTGACGTACCTTGTCGAATATCCAAACGTGCTCGAGGGTACCTTTGACGATCGGTTTCTCGCGCTTCCGGAAGAAGTCCTCGAGGAGGCGATGAAAAGCCACCAGAGGTATTTTCCCGTTCGCGGTTCGGACGGGAAGCTGTCGGCGCGCTTTCTTGCCGTGCACAACCGCAGCCACGAGCACGCGGACGGAATCCGGCAGGGGAATGAGAAGGTTCTCCGCGCGAGGCTTGCCGACGCCGAGTTCTTCTGGATGGAAGACACCCGCACCCGACTCGATGCGAAAACGGAAGGTCTCTCCCAGGTCGTCTACCTTCAGGGGTTGGGAAGCTACGCGGAGAAGACGGCAAGGCTGGTGAGACTTGCGGAGGCGTATGCCGGCATCCTCGGCTTCGAGGAGGAAGTGAAGAGCGACACACGCCGCGCCGCCGGGCTTGCGAAAGCCGACCTTGTCACCCAAATGGTCTTTGAGTTCCCCAAGCTCCAGGGCGTCATGGGCTCCTACTACGCCAAGCACGACGGGGAAAGGGAAGGTGTATGGAAAGCGATCCGGGAGCAGTACCTTCCCCGGTACGCGAAGGACAACTCCCCGGAGACGCCCGCCGGGACGGCGCTGGCACTGGCCGACAAGATCGATCACATTCTCGGGTGTTTTCTCATCGGGCGCGCGCCGACGGGCAAACAGGACCCCTTCGCGGTCCGCCGCGCGGTGCAAGGCGTGATCCGGATCCTCCTCGAAGGCAGGCACGACGTGGAACTCTCGGATCTCCTTGCCCCGGCGGCGAACGAACTCGCCGCCAAGGGAGAGCCACCCCTCGAAGAGGTAAAGACCTTCGTCCAAGAGCGCCTCTACCAGATGATGATGGACCAGGGGGAGCCTTTTGACCTCGTGCGGGCCGTCCTCACTAGCTCCTTCGACAACCTGACGGACTTCGAGAAAAGGCTCGATGCTCTCAGGAAGCTTCGGACAACCCCGGTTTGGCCCGACCTCGTCGAGCTCGTCGAAAGGACCTATAACATCACGAAAGGGATCGATGATGCGGGCGACGTGCGCCCGGAGCTTCTCGCCGAGAAAGAGGAGAAAGAGCTTCACGACCTCTATCGCAAGCACGCGGGCGAAGTGACGCGTCTCTTCAAATCGCGCAGCTACGTGGAAGGCGCCCTTCGCTACGTCAACTTCTTTGCGAAGCCCACCCATGACTTCTTCGACAAGGTCTACGTGAACGTGGAGGACCAGGCCCTCCGGCGGAACCGGCTGGCCTTGTGCGCCGCGATCCACGTGCTCTTCTCCAAATGGCTGGCTGAGTTGTCCGACGTCTTCGCCCCTAAGCCTGGGAACCCCTCGGCCGAGGGGTGAGCGCCGCGCGCCCTCGCGCCTGCGCGGAGGAACCTCTTCTGTGGGCTCTCCTGCTCACGCCAAGATCATCACGGGCACGTTTCTGGACGGCCTCCCCTGCGACATCCCCTCTCAGAACTGGGGCCGGCTGGAGTGGGAGCGCCAGTTCCATACCTTCGCAGAGATGGGGATGGATACCTGCGTAATCATCCGCGTGGGGTGGCAGGATCTCGCAATGTATCCTTCGAGGGTGATGGATGCGCCCGTCTCCGCTCATGACCTCGTCGCCCTCTTCCTCGAGCTCGCAGCTCGGGAGAAGATGCGCCTCTACATGGGCCTGTACGATACCAACCGTCACTGGCTCGAAGGCCGCACCGCCCGTGAGGCCGAGGTCAACCTCGACCTCATCGAAGAGCTCCTGGACCGTTACGGAGAACATGAGGCGTTCCACGGATGGTACCTCAGCCACGAGCCCGGGATGGAGTACCGCCCCTGGGAGATCTGGGGGCCGCTCGTGCGCAGGATGCGTGAGCGTACCCCCAAGAGACCCATCCTGGTCTCGCCGAGGTACGAAGGTCGCAAGTGGAAGACGCCGTGGGATTCGCCCAAGACCTGCGCCCGTCGCTTCGCCGAGTGTCTGGGAAAGGTCGAGGGGCGGATCGACGCCGCCGCTTTCATGGACGGCCATGTCGCCTTTGGCGAGCTCGCAGACTACGCCGCCGCGATGAAGGAGGCCCTCGACGAAGCGGGCACCTCCTTCTGGAGCAACCTCGAGACCTTCGACCGGGATATGCCGATCAAGTATCCTCCCATCGACTGGAACAAGATGCGCATGAAACTGGAGGCCGTCCAGGGCTTGGTCGAGAAGATCATCACCTTCGAGGCTCCCCATTTTCTCAGCCCCCATTCCACATGGGAAAGCGCTGGAACGCTCTACGCTCGCTACTTGGAGTACATTGACGCTGCCTCGCGGGGCGAGAGCGAGGCGTAACCAAGACTTCGAACTTTTGGGGACGACTCGAATGGTGATGGGCTTCACCAAGCCCATACACGTAGTACGCTGAGGATGTGTCGCTGGGGAGAGATGCATCTTGTCAGCATGAAAGCCGGCAGCTCTCAGCCCCGCCCCCTGTGCTCTGTCTGTTATGATCCGGTCAGACGGGGAAGGAAGATCTATTACGGACGGGTATCCCCTTGACAGGGTCTTGTTCGTCGTGTAAGCTTCAAGCGTCTGGTGAAGCGCTTCAGCCAACGGGCCGCATCCGGGAAACGATGCATGAACCTGCGCGAGGTCGCAAAAATCGCAGGCGTCTCCCCCGCGACCGCGTCCTATGCCCTCTCGGGGAAGGGAAGGCTCTCAAGCGAGACGCGCCAGCGGGTGTTCTCGGTGGCGGACCGCTTCGGCTATCGCCCCCAGGGGGCGGGACGGGCGCTCGCGACGGGACGGCGCGAGGTCATCGGCATGGTCTCGGTCAGAGGTCTGACGCACACGTGGGCCGCGTCGCTGGAGGCGGGACTGGTCGACTACCTCGAAGGACGCGCATACCACCTCTTGGTGTTCCATGCGGAGCCGAGGCAAGCGAAACTCCCGGCGATGGCGTTGAGACGGATGGTCGACGGGCTTGCGGTTCTCTTGGACTGGCACGGATCGTTCTTGGCGGAGCTGGTCCGCAACGGGATACCGGCCGTCGCTGCCGCACCCGACCGCGATCGTTGCGAGATCGACAGCGTGAGAACGGACGACGACGAGGGCGTGAAGACGGCGACGAGACACCTCCTGGATCGGGGACATCGTCGCATCGCCTTCTTCGCTGGCGGCGGAAGCCCCTCCGTCCCCCAGACTCAGTTGCGCAGGTGGCGCGCATACGTGACGGCAATGAGCGAGAGAAGCTTCCCTACCTATCCGGGGGGAGACAGGTTCGGGATGGAGCCGGAGGAGGCTCTCTCGCAACTGTTTCTCGCTAGGCCTCCGGGGGCCTTCGGATCCCCAACCGCACTCGTCTGTTGCAGTGATACCGACGCATGGTCGGCGGTCCAGTGGCTCGCGAAGCAAGGATTGGGCGTGCCCGGCGACGTATCGGTCGTCGGCTTTGACAATGAAGACCATGCGAGATGGTCGACGCCGGCCCTGACGACGATCGATCCGGGTTTCGGGAGAATCGGCGAGGAGACGGGGAGACTTCTGCTCGAGCGGATCGACGAACCCGGGCTGCCGGTTCGAGAGATCACCGTGTCGGCGAAGCTGGTCATAAGAGAGTCCACGAGGAACGTCGGCGGGTGAAGGACGCCGCCGCAGCGAAGTGCGTGAAGGGAACCCATCATACAGTCGTAAGGAGGATAGGGCAGAGAAAGCTCGGAGCATAGGGTTGGGAACGTCCATCAAATCACTTGAGGAGGGAAAGAAGATGGATAGGCACGGTTTCACGTTAATCGAGTTGCTGGTGGTGATGGTGATCATTGCGCTTTTGGTAGGGTTGCTGTTGCCGGCGTTGGGGCGTGCGCAGGAGGAGGCGCGGAAGACGCAGTGCCGGAGCAATCTGCGGCAGATCGGGCTGGCGATCACGATGTATGCGAACGACAACAAGGGGTATACGCCGGTGATCTACGGTGCGATGGGGGCGCCGATGGGAGGCCCGGACAACCATGCGATGTATCGCGGATACGGGGTGGTGGGCACGGCGGCGAGTCCGACAGGGGGGAATTACACCGGGATGGATGCGGGGGCGGGGATCTTTCTGATGGTGCCGCGGGTGAACCAGGAGTTTTCGACCGACAGCGGGAAGTATGGGAACTACACGTGGGCCGACATGCCGAAGTGGGGGCCGGGGCTGCCGACGGGGCTGGGGCTGCTTTTTTCGGGCGGGTATCTGACCCAGAAGGGCGCGACGATCCTGGATTGTCCGAGCCTGGCGATCGACAAGGCGGGGATCGAGGGAGACCAGAACTACAAGAGCTATGAAGGCACGGGGATGCACTACGAGAACATGTACTCGGTCTTCGACCATGACCCGGACGAGCCGTTTTTCACGAGCAACGGGAAGTATTTCTTCGGGAACGCGGACCGCTCGTCGCCGGACAAGATGCGCAACAACGTGGGTTCCGGGGCCGTGATGCTGTGGGGCGCGCCGTTCAACGTGCACGCGATGAACGTCGTGAACCTGTGCAATCCGGCGAGCACGTACGTCGGCTACAACGCGCAGTGGAACGTTTTCGGGGAGATGTGCGGGATCTTCGGAAACTATGAGCTGCGGGACTCGACGTCGGAGAACGTGGTGCACTACGGGTCGATGAAGCTGGACGAGGCGCTCCAGCAAGGGAAGGGGGTGGTCTCGGACGCCGTGTACAGCCACGTGATGGTGCACTTTTTCTACAACGGGATCAACTACTCGTACTGCGGGTACTACGAGCCGGCGCCGCCGGCGAACCCGAGCAACTGGGACCTGCGGGACGGCAAGTACGCGTACATGTGGGTCTCGAACCACGACAACGCCTACAACGTCCTGTTTGCGGACGGGTCGGTGAAGACGTTTTCGGACTCGGGCCTGTCCCTGCGGAAGAGCATGACCACGCGGATCATGGCCACGGTCAGCGTCTCCGGGGACCGTTATGACCTGATCACGGGGACCGAGAAGGTCGCCGCCGTCTGGGCAGTCTATTTCGACGCGCTTTACGCGCAGGATTGATCCGGGGAAGGAATTCTTATGAGGAGGGAACGGAGATGAGAAAAGGATTTACGCTGATCGAACTTTTGGTGGTGATGGTGATCATAGCGCTTCTGGTGGGGTTACTCCTGCCGGCGCTGGGACGGGCGAGGGAGGAGGCGCGCAAGACGCAGTGCCGGAGCAACCTGCGGCAGATCGGGATCGCGATGATCATGTATGCCAACGACAACCAGGGGTATACGCCGCAGGTGAACGGGGGGAGTGTGAGCGTCGCGATGAACAAGAAGGGGCTGACGTATAACAGCTACCTTTCCGATCCCTCTTCCTGGGCGGGGTTAGGAGGGGGCTGGGACCGGGAGGGGGTGCAGTGGTATCTGCGCCCACGGTTCTATTACGGCACCAGTGACATCTCCAAGTTTAACGACCCGATCGTCTACGAGAACAATGGGACCACGCAGCTCAAGTATCCGAAGACTTCGAACCAGGCCCAGGGCGGCGGCATTCCGACGGGGCTGGGGCTGCTCTTGTCGGGGGGGTATCTGACGCAGAAGGGGGCGTCGGTGCTGGACTGTCCGTCGCGGACGTTCCCCGAGAACAACGTCCCGTATCCGGCGGCCACGAGCACCAACGGCAACAAGTATGTGCCGGTGCAATGCCTGAAAACGACGGCGACGCTGGAGCCCGACGCGATGTTTTACACGACGGGGGGGAAGGTCTACTGGCGCACGGACGTGCGCAACTGGCGACAGACGATCGCGGACAACAGTGGGTCCAACTACTACAACGCCTTGGACGGGTGCTTGTACAACCCTGACAGCTGGCACCCCAGGTTCAAGGGGGTAGTCGGTGCCGGCATACAGCCGTATGACGTGGGGGTTCGCGGGGAGAACTGTGCGACGGCGAACAACGCCACGTGCGGGATCATCGGGTCGTATCAGTTGCGGCCGGACCATCACCAGGGCGCCAGCTATACGTCGTATGTGCTCAAGGAGATCCCGGGGCAGGCGATGGCCTCCGACGCGATCTGGGGGTTTTTCCGGATGTGGGGGGACGGGGTCGGGGCGGACCGGGGCAGGATCCAGGGCTCCACGAACACGAGTCCCAGCGACGGGGGCTGGTCCCAGATCCTGAACTTCGGGGTGGCGGAGAACCTGCAGTTCCGGTGGTGGTTTGCGAACCACGACAAGTCGTACAACGTGCTGTTTTCGGACGGGTCGGTGAAGACGTATAGCGACGCGGGGCTCTCGCTCTACAGGACGGTGGTGAAGGAGAAGATCCGGCGGAGCGGACGGGTGCTTGCGCCGGTGTTCTGGGGGAGGGAGATTTTCCAGCCGTATTTTGACGCGCTCTACGCGCAGGATTGACG
>JAZDKG010000116.1:0-107265 GCA_043803205.1 Planctomycetota bacterium | reverse complement strand
AAGGCATCCTTTCCACAAGAGAAGGGGAGAGGCTGAGGCGTTTGAGCGTGGCGGGGGTGGGGACGCCGTCGGCGTTCCAGCCGCGAAGGTCGTAGTATTCCTTGCGCATTTTGAGAAGGTCATCCGTGGAACATCGGGCGCCGGCGAGGGGTCCGTCGGGGATGGGGTCATCGGTGACGCGGTGGGGGAGGACGTCGTCCTTTGCGGAGGCGCCTTCGCGGAGGTTGAAGAGCCTTTCGAGGTTGTAGATGCGTTCGCCGACGGTATGGAGCTCGGGGGCGTCGATGTCCCAGCCGGTGACGGCGCGGAGGAGGCGCGCCCAGTTGTCGTCGATCTTGGGGCCGAGCATGCGCTCGGAGATGAAGCGGCAGAGGGTGAGGCTGTCGCCGACCGCGGTGGCGTGCTGGCTATCGAGGGAGAGGCGGGCCTGTCCGACGATGGAGGTATTGTCGTGGTCCTGGGCGTACATGGTGGTGGGGCGGGTGTCGTGATGGCTGCCGCCCCGGGTGCTCGTCGCGTAACCCAGGCCCATGCCCTTGAGGGCGCGGGGTGAGTGGCCTGCGATCTCGAGGTCCTTGACGGCGTAGAGGAAGCGTTGCGTCTCTTCGGGGAGCGAGCGGGAGAGGCGGGCGGAGCCCATCGCGAGCTTTTCGCCGAAGGCGCGCTTGTGGGCGGTGTCCTCGATGAGCTTGAGGATCGCGGCGGGGTTTCCGAAGAGCTGCTCGTGTCCGACATCGCGGGGGGTGAGGAAACCCTTTTCGAGGCATTCGGCGGCGAAGGAGAGGGTGACGCCGAGGGAGATGGTGTCGATGCCGAGCTCGTCGCAGAGCTGGTTCGCACGGACGAGGAAGGGGGCGTCGAAGCAGTCGAGCATGGCGCCGAGCGCGTAGATGGTCTCGTATTCGGCGACCTTCCACTGCGTGCCGGCGTAGGGGCCGGAGGGGACGGCGGCGAACTTTCCGCAGGCGACGGGGCAACCGAAGCAGGCGGTGTGGCGGAGGTAGAGGCGGGACATGGCTTCGGTGCCTGCTTGTGACACATCGGGGGTGAACTCGCGCTGGGCGTTGCGGGCGGCGAGGCCGCCGAGTTTGTTGATCATTTCGGTGAGGGCGGGGGTGCCGTATTTGGAGAGGGCCTTGGCCTTTTCCATGAGGGTCGGTCGTCTCTCGTCGAGGAGGGCCTTGAGTGCGGCGGGGTCGGCGACGCGGGTTTTCTTTTTCCCTGTGACGACGACGGCCTTGACGTTCTTGGCGGCGAGGAGGGCGCCGAGGCCGCCTCGGCCGGCGATGCCGGGGCGGCCCTTCCAGAAGTGGCTGATGCAGGCGTAGAGGACGCCGTTCTCGCCGGCGGGTCCGATGGCGGCGACGTCGGCGTGCGGGCCGAACTTTTCGCCCAGGGCCAGCGCGGTCTCATGGGTGCTCTTGCCCGCGAGGGAGCGGGCGTCTTCGAGGGCGGCGCCGTTTTCGTCGACGATGACGGTCACCCACGACGGGGCCTTGCCGGTGAGGGCGATGGACTCGAAGCCGGTGCGTTTCTGCGTGACGGGGAAGCGTCCGCCGAAGGCGGAGTCGCAGTAGAGGCCGGTGAGGGGGCTCTTGGCCGCGACGTAGCCGCGGGAGCTGCCGGGGACGGCGTCGGTGACGGGGCCGACGCCGAAGATCACGATGTTTTCGGGGGAGAGGGGCGGGGTGGCGGGCGCGAGGCGGTCGTAGAGGGTTTTGGCGGCGAAGCCGTTGGCGCCGAGCCAGGTTCGCGCGAAGGCATCGTCGAAGGGCTCGATGCGGGAGCGCGCGTCGGAGAGGTCGACGGTGAGCATGCTAGCGGCGCAGCCGTTGTTCTTGTCGTTCAACGTTGGGCCTTTCGTTACAGGAAAAGTCTAATGCGGAGACGCAGAAAAGGGGATAGCCACGAAGGCACCAAGGCACGAAGGGGACACGAAGGGGGGACAGAGTATAACGCAGAGGACGCAGAGGAAGAAAGAGTTTCAACGCAGAGGAAAGGCAAGGAGCAATCAAGGCAGGGAGGTTAATCCAAACGGTAGAAGCGACGGGCGTTCTCGCAAAGGAGTTTGGCGCGGGTGGCCTCATCGAGGTTGAGGGCGTCGGGGGTGTCTCGGTCGAGGGGATAGTGCATGTGGTCGTCGAAGATCATGGTTTTGGGGGCCCTGACAGAACCAGACACGGCCGCGACGCTTTGAGAAGGATGATTGATATGATGGCGAGGAAGTGGTCGCGTCCCTTTCCGCCGTACGGCGGACGGCGGGACGGTCCGCCACCGGCGGACTGCTGCGTTGCTCCTCGTCGCCATATCCTTCTTTTGATATGTCTCCTCGTCGCGCCTTGCATCAGACGCCGTCGCGCTCGCAACGCGACTCGCGCCTGGTCTTGTCAGGGCCCCCCTATCCCCGCGGGGGTTGGAAGATGGGACGGAAGGTGATGGTGGAACGCACGGCGGTCCCGGCGGAGGTGAGGCCCCAACCGGTGTTGAGGGCGTTGGGGGGCGCGGTCCAGGGCTCGATGCAGACGTAGGGCTCGCCCTTGCGGCAATAGATGACGACTTCGGAGAAGACCTTGGCGGAGGGCTCGATGGCGACGCCGGCGCGGGCGGCGGGGTCGTAATATTCCATGGCGTAGGTGCCGTCGCTGCGGGCGGTGACGTCGGTGAAGATCTGGTCGCAGTCGACGTTGGAGATGCGGACGCCTTTGGCGAGGGGGAAGTTTTTCGCGATCGGGCGGATGACGCCGGTGGGGACGAGATGCTTTTCGTCCCAGGTGCTAGCGACGGGGACGCGGACGAGGCAGCGGTCGCGGGCGTCCTTGCGGTCGGAGAGGGGCAGGCGGAGGTAGGGATGGAAGCCGAGGGTCCAGGGGCCGTCGCTATCGATGGCGGTAATCACGTGCACGGCGCCGTCGGCGACGCAGTAGGTCACGACCAACTCGAAGGGCCAGTCGTACATCTTACGGGTCTTGGCGCTGTCGGTGAGCTGGGCCGTGACGTAGGCTTCGGTGGAGGAGGACTCCGCCTCGACGAGGGACCAGGGGAGGTCCTTTGCGAAGCCGTGGATGGGCATACGGACGTCGCGGCCGGAGCGGCGGTAGATGCCTTCGCGATTTCCGCGGCGCAGACGGCCGACGAGAGGGAATAGGATGGGGCACATGCCGTCGTCCATGTCGGTGGGCGGGAACTTGGCGCGGTGGAAGAGCTCGACGGGGTCTTTCTTTCCCGGGGGCGTGACCTCGAAGCGATGCCAGAGGAAGCCGAACTTCGGCGCGCAGGAGACGCGGAGGCCGGCTTTGCGGTCGCGGAGGTGGACGAGGATTCCCGTCTTTGCGGACCGTTCGATTCGTACTTCGTAGCGCTTCATGGGTTGGGCTCCGGTTCGAGGAAAGTGGTTTTCGGTGTTGGCGGCTATGCTAAGCGAGGCGTTGGGCTGATTCAATGATTGAGTTGGTGGCGAAGCCGGGAGAAGGGATAGCCACGAAGGCACGAAGGCACAAAGGAGACACAAAGGGGAAGGACGGGGGAGGTCAGTCGCGGTAGAGCCAGTCGATGGGGGCGATGACGAGCTGGCCGCCGAGGCCCACTTCGGGTTTCTTGAAGTTCTTGCCGTACTTGATGAGGACCTTGTCGCCCGCGAAGGCGATGTCGGGATAGTCGACGGCGCCAAAGGGCATGGGGAGTTCCCCGAGGTCCTTTTCGGCGCGGACCATAGCGGGCTCTGAGAGGGGGGCGATGCCGGAGATGGGTGGGAGGCCGGCGGCGTCGACGGTTTTGGCGTGGGTCCAGGTGTGTCCATCGTCGGTGGAGACGGCTACGGAGAGGCGGCCGCGGCGGAAGCCGCGCTTGATCTCGTCGTTACTCACGTTGTTCCAGACGCAGACGAGGTGGCCGGCGCGTCCAGCAGCGACGGTGTGGTCGTTTTCGGGGATGCGCTCGAGGGAGCAGGGGGAGTAGCTTGAGGGGAGGTCGGTGGCTGTGGGGTAATCCCATCGACGGGCGCCGTCGGAGCTAAAGGTCTGGTAGAGACGACCGAGGGTGGTGCGGAGGAACATGATGAGGCGGCCGTCGGAGAGCTCGGCGACGTTGGGCTCGTCGCAGGGCCACATGCCGCCCAGCCCATCGTCTTTCCAGATGATGATGTCGCCCTGGCTGCGGGACCAGGAGTTGCCCTTGTCGGTGGAGAAGTAGACGAAGGAGATGTCCATCTCCATGGCGTGGGCGTGACCCTCGGTGAGGACGCGCTTGCCGTCGACGGTTCCGAAGGCGCCGGCGCCTTCCCAGAGGCCGCCATGGACCGAGTGGCCTTCGCGCATGGGGATCACGAGGCGGCCGTCGCGGGTTTCGATCATGACGTTGCCGTGGAGGGGCGCGCCCTTGGGGCCCATCTGGATGCGCTTGGACCAGGTTTTGCCGCCGTCGGAGCTTTTCCAGAAGTAGGCGGGCTGATTCCAGCTTTCGGTGTGGATGCCGATCGTTCCGTCGCGCATCTGGACGACGCCGGTGATCATGTTCAGGGGGTCATCGACGGCGATAGGCTCGCGGTCGCTCCAGGTGAGGCCGCCGTCGGCGGAGCGTCTGAGGCCGAAGTCGGAGGTGAAGGCGAGGAGCGAGCCGTCAGGCCGGGCGACGATGCCGCCCGTGATTCCGATGGGGGCGGAGACGACGCGCACGTCGGCGGGGAGGATGGCCTTGGCGACGTTGAGGGCGGCGCGCACTTGGGGGGTGATGCGGGTGTCGGCGAGGATGAGCTCGGCGTCGTCGACATAGAGTCTTTTGCCGCGGGAGTTGATCTGGACGATGGGGCGGAGGTTGTATCCTCTCGGGTCGGACGCGCTGAGGAGTCCGAACTCGAGGGATATGTCGAACTTCTGCCAGTCGGTTGTAACGGCGACCACGCTTCGGGCGCTGGAGCCGCCCTCCTTGTCGCCACGGGGCGTGAGGTAGAGGTGGAAGCCGACGCCGTCCATAGGCTCATCGGCGCGGAGCCAGGCGGAGAAGACAGCGCGTTTGGAGGGATCGACGTCTATGGCGACGTGCTGCTGGACGTAGTTCCAGACGTAGCCCTGGGGGGGGCAGACGAAGGAGATCGCGCGGGAGCCGGAACGTCCGCCCGCGACGGTGAGGAGTTCGAAGTCCGTGGGATAACCTTCTTTTCCGTCGTAACCGTGTTTGAGCCAGTGCGGGGGGGCTTCGCCGACGGCAGCGGCTTCGGCGTCGCCGTTGGAGAGGAGGTTGTCGGCGGCGAAGGCGGAGCAGGAGAGGGTCGAGAGGAGAGCGCTAGCGACGAGGGATGGGATGAGGAGTTGGCGGGTGCGCATAGTGTTCCTTGTCCTTTCCGGATCAGGGGACGCTGCGGTAGGCTTCGGTCCAGAGGTCGACGGCGCGACGGTAACCTTCGGCGTTGAGGTGGACCTTGTCGTTGGGGTCGAGGCATTCGGGGACGGGGAGCCTGGTGAGATCGGCGCCGGGATAGACGCCCGGGATCTCTTCCCACATTTCGCGGGTGGCTTGCTGGATGACGGGGAGGTGCTCGGTGAAGAGGGGGTTTTCGGCGTTGGGCATCACGGCGAGGAGGACGGTGTAGCCCTGCCCCTGGAGCCATTTGACGATCTCGGTGACCTGGGCCTTGTATTGGTCCTTGGGGGTTTTCTGCATGGCGTTGGTTGCGCCGATGAGGAACATGACGTACTTGACGCCTTCGCGCTTGAAGGTTTGGTTGACGGCGGAGATGTGGACGCCTGCGACACCGATGCGGGGGAGGAAGACGTCGGCGGGGGCGCCGCCCCAAGCCATGTTGACGAACTTCTGCGGGCAGCCGCGCTCCTGCGTCAGGGAATCGCTCAGGAGGGGGAACCAGGAGCCGCCGGCCCCTTCATTGAGATTGGTGGGATCGTTGGTTCGTCCGTCGGCGCTGCGGGAGAGGATGGGGTTTCTTCCGGAGGTGTGGCTTTGTCCGATGGCGCCGTGGACGTCGCCGACGCCGACGCGGTCGAGGACCTTGACGGCGTCGGGACCGGAGACTGTGAGGCGATGCTCGCCTTTGGGGACATTGCGGAGCGCGCAGCGCTGGACGTGGTCGGAACCTTTTTTGAGGGGGACGGGGTCGCCGCCATCCATGGAGGCGGAGAAGTCGCGATCCTCGGGGTCGAAGACGCGGACCTCCAGATCGGCGGCGTCATCGGCGCGGCGCTGGACGACCTCTCCCTCGGTGGGGAACTGGACCCACCAGGAAGCGCCCGCGGCGCGGACGGGGGAGCAGGCGCAGAGGGAAGCGAGGACGATGAGAATGGGTAAGAGGAAGGCGAGCTTCATCGGGCGGTTCCTTATCTTATTGGCGTTTGTGCAGCGAAGGTTTCTCGCAGCACTCATGCAGGCACAGAGAAGAAGAGAGCATCACGCAAAGGTCGCAAAGAAGAAGGACAAGGCTTCACCGCAGAGGCGCAGAGGACGCAAAAGAAGACGAGATCAAGGTGAAAACGCAAAGGAGGCAAGAAGTTTAGCGTAGAGGCGCAGAAGAAGAGAGGAAAATTCAATGCGAAGATCGATGCGCGGTGAGGGAAGTCAGCAGGGACGTTTCAAGCGAAGGAGCTTCGGAACGACGGAGAGGGAGTTTACATAGATGCCCCCGTCATCCGCAACGACTAACTCCTCGATGCGATTCCTTTGGGGGAGGACGACCTGTCTGATGCCGGCGGCCTTGGCGCTGGCGAGGTCCATTTGGGGATCGTCGCCGACCATGAGGCAGTCGGCGGGGGCTAGGCGTCCGATCTTGAGGATGGTTCGGAAGAAGCGGGGGCCGGACTTCCCGCCCTCGCAGATGTCGCCGCCGAAGAAGCCGGAGAAGTAGGGGGATCCGTGGAGGGTCGCGAGGCCGGCGCAGGCGAGCTTGGAGAGGGCGGCCATGCGGGAGTTAGTGGTGGCGGTGTAGATTCGGAAGCCGCGGGAGTGAAGCTCACGGATCATGTCGAGGGCGTCGGGGTAGGCGGCGAGATGGGTGCGATGGTAGTCGAGAACGGCTTGCCAGTATTCCTCTGCGGCGATGCCGATCGCATCCAGGATGGTGAAGAGGCACTGGGAGTCGGGATCGCAGTGCGAGCGGATCATCTTGAGGGCGGCGGGGCGGGAGAGGCGTCTGCTGCGGGCGAGTAGGTCGCGGAGGATGGCGAGGAAGTAGCTGTCACTCTCGAGACCGTCGAGGAGCTCCTTTTCGGGGGGCGAGGTCGGGTAGGTGATGGTGTAGTCCATGTCGATGAGGACGTGACGGGCGGAGAGCGTCGGCCATCGGGGCGGTCGCGGCATGGGGATCCTTTCCCTTGCGAGCTCAGGTCATGCGCTGTGTCGCTGGCGCGAGATCTCCTCGGCGGCGTCGGTGAAGGCGCGGAGGTTGCGCCAGGGGGCGTCGAGGGGGACCGCGCATTCGGGGCCGATAATGTCGATGCCGAGGTCCATCTTGTGCTTGACGTCGGCGAAGATGTCCTCTCGCGATCCCTGGCGGATGAGCTTGGGGTTATTGGAGCCGCCCATGAGGGCGAGTTTGTCGCCCGCGAGGCGGCGGGCGGTCTCGTCGCCGGTCTTGGAATCATAGTGGAAGCAGGGGAAGCCGACGCGGGCGATATAGGGGAGGCGGTCGGAGGTGTCTCCACAGATGTGGAGGACGAGGGGGCAGCGGATTCGGTCGATCATCTCGCGGTGGACGTCCATGAGGAAATCGCGGTAGGCTTGGGGAGAGCAGAGGTCGCGGGTGGCGTGGTCGGCGTAACAGAGGCAGTCGGCGCCGGCGTCGACCTGGGCGTTGCCGAAGAGGACGGCGACCTCTTTGAGGCGGTCGATGACGCGGCGGGTGTGGTCGGGGTCGAGGAGGGTGCCGACGAGGAAGTCCTCTGTGCCGAAGAGGTGATAGCCGAGGGTCCATGGGCCGAAGACCTTGCCCATGACGCAAACGCGGTCGGTGAGCTTCCTGCGGAGGAAGGCGATGGCGTCGAGGGGGACTCGGCAGCCGGGACGGGAGAGGAGGTCGGGGGGGATGCGGATGTCGTCGGCGGTTTTCCAGATGTGCTCGCGGCAGTCGGGCATGATGGAGCGGGTTCCCCAGTTGACGGGGGAGCCGAGGGCGCTCGCCTCGTGCCAGGTGGAGAAGAGGGGCATGACGTTGTCGAAGCCGAGGAGCGTGTGACCGGCAAGGGCGAGGCGGGCCATTTTGCGCGGGTCGAGGTGGGCGTCGGGGAAGGAGACACCGGTGTCGTCCATGAGGTCGGTGGTGGCGATGCTGGTGGCGCTGCCGACGGGGGCGCGGTCCATACGCGTGCGCCGGAGGCCGGCGAGGAAGCGCTGACGGGGGGTGAGGTCAGGGGGCATCGGTGGGTTCCTCAATAAGTAAGCCTGACCCCCTTTTTAAGTAAGCCTGACCCCCTTTTCCGGGTTTACGGGCGGTGACGAGCATGTCGATCCAGCGGAAGTCGATGGTGGCGTCGGCTAGACCAGCGAGGTCGAGGAGGGCGAGTGCGGCGGCGGCGAGGGCCGAGTTATAGTGCGCGAGGCGGCGGGCGATGTAGGAGGCGGTGCAGGACCAGCTAGCGGCATGGCAGCGGACGTCCTCGAGGCCGACGTCCCGAAGGAGTGATGTGATCGTGCGGGGGGTGAAGTAGTAGGTGTGCTCGAGTTTCTGGAAGCCGAACCAGGAGCTCCCCATGAAGCGGGCGATGAGGCTCGCGGCGTCGGGGACGGTGGCGAAGAGGCAGCCGCCTTCAGCGAGGAGGTCGGCGGCGGCGGCGAGTGCGGCGCGGGCGTCTGGGGTGTGCTCGAGGACGTCCCACATGGTGATGGCGTCGAAGGGGCCCTCGGAGGGGCTGATGGAAAAGATATCGCCGGCGGCGACGGGGGCGCCGGTTCTGTTGCGGGCGATTTGGGCGGCGTGCTCGCTCAGCTCGACGCCACGGGCGTCGAAGCCGGCGCGGGCGGCCTCACGCACGAAGGAGCCGTAGGCGGCGCCGACGTCGAGGAGCTTGCCGGCCTTGACATGGGAGCGCACGACGGCGAGCTTGACCTTCGCCATGTGTTCGAGGCTGGGTGACAGGGCATCGTAGTCCTCGTAGCCGTGGGCGAGGGGATCGCGGCTCTGATAGTATTCGTCGGTGTAGAAGCGCCGGAGCTGGTCGTCCGTGGGGCGGGGGTGGAGGAAGGCGAGCCCGCAGCGGCGGCAGCGCACGATCCAGGTGTCGCCGATCGCGCGGATGCGTCGCGTCGGGGCTTTTCCGCAGACGTCGCACGGCGTGGTCGTCATGGGGGCAGCGCCCTTTCCGGGAGGTTACGCATGGTATCGCCTGGGAGGCGCCTCTTCAACTGTGCCGCGGACGCGGGGCGAGGCGGCTCTGTTTGACAACGCTTGCGCGTCGCATAGAATGGGCGTTACCGCGGGGACAGGAAAGAGACCGGGTTTTTCGTACAGGATGATTCGATGATGAAGCGCGCGCCGTTCGCGCATCTGCATGTTCACACGACGTACAGCCTTCTGGACGGGGCGATTCGGATCAAGGACCTCGTGCGCCGGGCGGCGGAGTGCAACATGGGCGCGGTGGCGATCACGGACCACGGGAACCTTTTCGGGGCGATCGAGTTTTACTGTGCGGCGCGGGAAGCGGGGGTGAAGCCGATCTTAGGGTATGAGGCCTACTTAGCGCCGGGGAGCCGGTTCGAGAAGGAGGCTTCGAGCGCGGAGGGGGCGGCGAGCCATCTCTTGCTCTTGGCGAAGGACAAGACGGGGTATCGGAATCTGCTGAAGCTGGCGACGGCGGCGTACCTGGAGGGTTTCTACTATCATCCGCGGGTCGACAGGGAGTTACTAGCGCGGCACAGCGGGGGTCTCATTGGGATGAGCGCGTGCGTGTCGGGGGAGGTGGCGCACAATGTCCTGTGCGACAACTACTCCCGGGCGGTGGAAAGCGCGAGGGGGTTTCAGGAGATCTTCGGGAAGGAGAATTTCTTCATCGAGGTGATGAACCACGGCTTGGAGGAGGAGAAGCGCAGCGCGGCGGCGCTGGTGCGGTTAGCGGACGAGGTAGGGGCGCCGCTGGTGGGGACGAACGATGTCCACTATCTTTCGCGGGAGGACGTGAAGGCGCAGGACGCGCTCCTGTGCATCAACACGGGGAAGCTCTTGTCGGACACGAACCGGATGCGGATGGGGACGGACCAGCTGTATTTCAAGGACGCGGCGGAGATGCAGCGGGCCTTAGCGGATTACCCGGAGGCGGCGGCGAATACGCTTCTTGTGGCGGAGATGTGCAACGTGGAGCTGGAGCTGGACGTCACGCACGCGCCGGACTTCCGCGCGCCTGACGTGCAGAACAACGCCGCGTACCTGGAGAGGCTGTGCCGGGAGGGAGCGGGGCGGAGGTTCGGCACGGTGACGGGGGCGGCGGAGGAGCGGCTGCGGCGGGAGCTGGGCGTGATCGAGCGCATGGGGTATGTGAGCTATTTTCTGATCGTGTGGGACTTCGTGCGGTACGCGAAGAGCCGGGGGATCCCCGTGGGACCGGGACGGGGGAGCGGGTGCGGGAGTCTGGTGGCGTATTGTTTAGGGATCACGGAGATCGATCCGCTGCGGCATGACATCCTGTTTGAGCGGTTCATGGACGAGGCGCGCAGGGAGCCGCCCGACATCGACATCGACTTCTGTCAGGAGGGGCGGGACGAGGTGATCCGCTACGTGCGGGAGAAGTACGGGGAGGAGAACGTAGCGCAGATCATCACGTTCGGGACATTCGCGGCGCGGGGGGTGATCCGGGACGTGGGGCGGGTGCTGGACGTGCCGCTAGCGCGGGTGGACTCGGTGGCGAAGCTCGTGCCCGAGGGGGTGAAGGTGACCTTGGCGGACGCGTTCGAGCAGAGCCAGGAGCTGCGGGACGTGCGCGAGCATGATCCGCAGCTAGCGGAGCTGTTCGACATCGCGGAGCGTCTGGAGGGATTGGCGCGGCACGCGTCGACGCACGCGGCGGGGGTGGTGTTGGCGGACAAGCCGCTCACGGAGTACGTGCCGCTGGCGAAGACCGGGGACGACGTGACGACGCAGTTCGCGATGGAATGGATCGAGAAGGTGGGGTTACTCAAGTTCGACTTCCTGGGATTGCGGACGCTGACGGTCATCGCGAAGACGATCGAGAACATCGAGCGGACGAGGGGGGAGAAGCTGGACCTAGCGGGAGCGCCTCTTGACGACCGGAAGACATTCGAGCTTTTCTCGCGGGGGGAGACGGCGGGGGTTTTCCAAAGCGAGAAGAGGGGTTTCCGGGAGCTCCTGGTGAGGCTAGAGCCGGACCGGTTCGAGGACCTAGTCGTCATGGTGGCGCTGTACCGACCGGGGCCGCTGGGCGGAGGGCTGGTGGATCAGTTCATTGACTGCAAGCACGGGCGCAAGAAGCCGCAGTACCCGGCGGCGGAGATGGAGCAGCTCACGGCGAGCACGTACGGGGTGATGGTGTACCAGGACCAGGTGATGCGGATCCTGAACGCGGTGGCCGATTTTCCGATGAACGAGGCGCTGACGCTGATCAAGGCGATCAGCAAGAAGAAGCAGGCGTTCATCAGCTCGCAGGAGAAGGTCTTCGTGGAGCGGGCGGCGGCGCGAGGGATCGCGGAGAGGACGTCCCGCGAGCTTTTTGCGCAGATCGAGGCGTTCGCGGGCTACGGGTTCAACAAGGGACATTCGACGGCGTATGGGCTCATCGCGTACCAGACGGCGTATCTCAAGGCGAACTATCCGGTCGAGTTCATGGCGGGGTTACTCACGTGCGAGATGGTGTCGTCGGAGAAGGTGGCGGAATACGTGGATGAGTGCCGGCGCATGGGGATCGAGGTGCTGCCGCCCGACGTGGGCGTGAGCGTTGAGGCGTTCACGCCGCACGACGGGGCGATCCGGTTCGGCTTAGGGGGGATCAAGGGGATCGGGCACAAGGCGATCGAGGCGATCGTGGGCGCGCGCGAGAGGGTGGGGGAATTCCGGTCGCTCTTTCACTTTTGCGAGAACGTGGACCTTCACGCGGTCAACCGGGCGGCGATCGAGACGCTGATCAAGAGCGGGGCGTTCGATTCGGTGGGGGGGCCTCGAGCGGCCTTGGCGGCGGCGATCGACAAGGCGATCGCGGGGGGGAGCTCGCGTCAGAGCGATCGGCGCAAGGGGCAGACGAGCCTCTTCGACGCGCTGGAGGAACAGGGGTTAGGCGTTCCCGAGGACGATCGTCTAGCGGAGGTCCCCGAGTGGCCTGAGAACCAGAAGCTCGCCTACGAGAAGGAGACGGTGGGGGTCTACCTTTCGAGCCATCCCTTGGCGCGGTATGAGGAGACGCTGCGCGCCTTCTCCACGCACAGCGTCGCGGAGCTGGGGGAGCTTGCGAGCAACAGCGAGGTGGTCGTGGGGGGATGGATCGAGTCCGTGCGGTTCAAGGCGCTGAGGAACGGGAGGCAGGCCGGGGAGCGGATGGCCGTGATCACGTTCGAGGATCTGTCGGGGACGTGCTCGGCGGTCCTGTTTCCCTCGGAGCTGCAGAAGTGGGGGGAGCTTGTGGACCCGCACAGGATCGTGTTCTTGGCGGGGAGGGCGGATCTCGCGCGACAGGAGCCGAGCATCCGGGTGTCGCGGATCGTGACCTTAGAGGACGCGCCGAGGGAGCTTGCGGGGACGGTGGAGGTCACGCTGCGGTGCGAGGCGCACGGGGAGGAGACGCTGGCGAACCTGGGGGCCGTCATGCGCAAGCACCCGGGGAAGAGCCGGGTGCTGCTTCTTTTCAACGAGGGAGGGGGACGGACGTCGCTGTACCGGGTGGCGGACGCGCTGCGGGTGCGGGCGGACGAGGGTTTCCTGGGGGAGGTCGAGAAGATCGTGGGCAAGGGAAACGTGACGCTGCGCGGCGGCGCGACTGCGGGACGACGGGAGGCGCCGGCGGGGGCCGACGCGGATGAAGAGAACCTCGAGGTCAGGGGAGCAGACCATGGCTAAAGAGCTGGCCTACGCGCTTATCACGCCCTACAGCCTGATGAAGAGTCGGACGGGCGGGATCATCGGGAGGATGTTGGCGCTGCCGACGCTGCGGCTGGTCGGGGCGCACATGTACGCGCCGAGCGACGCGTTCGTGGACGAGTATGTGCGCTCGGTGGAGGAGCAGGAGATCGAGCCGAAGATCAAGGGGGTGCTCGTGAAGTACATCAACGAGCACCTGAGGCCGTCGAGCGTCCTCGGTATCACCAACCGGATGATGCTGCTGTTGTTCGAGGGGACGGACGCGCTGCGGTCGCTGAAGGACAGCGTGATCGGGTCGCTCGCGTCGAGGACGGGCCCCACGGGGGACACGGTGCGGGGCACGTTCGGGGACATGGTCGAGCTGGAGACGGGGGAGATAATCTACTTTGAGCCGGCGGTGCTCACGACGACGAACAGCGAGACGCTGTACAAGCAGCTCGCCCTCTTTGAGAGGTACGCGGCGCGGGACGGGGGGGCGCTGGAGCGCGTGATCCGGTATCCGGAGGGGGTGAAGCCGGAGACGACGCTCGTGATCATCAAGCCGGACAATTTCGTGCGGTCCTCGAGTCGGCCCGGGAACATCATCGACCGTTTCTCGCGGACGGGGCTGTACATCGTGGGGGCGAAGGTTCTCAAGATGTCGGTGGCGCAGGCGCGGCGGTTCTACGAGCCGCTGCGGCAGCAGTTCGTGGAGAGGCTCAGGAAGAACGTGATGGCGCACCTGCGAGGGGCGCTGGAGGGGGCGTTCGACTTTCCGGTCGACGAGGAGACGTTCGAGAAGATCGCGGACGAGCTCAAGGACGCGAACGCCGAATGCGAGTTTCTGAAGATCGTATCGTACATGACGGGCGTGGCTCCGAGCGAGTGCCGGGCGGGGGAAGGGAGCGCGCCGGGGAAGGCGACGAGTCTCGCGCTCCTCTACCAGGGGGAAAACGCGATCGACAAGATCCGGAGGATCCTGGGCTCAACGAACCCGGACGAGGCCGCGGAAGGGACGGTGCGCAGCGACTTCGGGCGGAACCTGATGCAGAACGGGGCGCACGCATCGGACACGGTCGAAAGCGCGCTGCGCGAGAGGCGGATCGTGGGCTTGGCGGGGGACGAGAAGGAATGGGAGATCCAGGGGATCATCCGGAAGTACCTGTCGCAGGCGCAGAGGTGACGGGATGATCGAGGTGGTAAGGATGGTGGTGGGGGAATTTCTGACGTGCTCTTACCTTGTCCGCGCCAAGGGCTCGCGTAAGGCGCTCGTGATCGATCCTGGGGCCGAGGGGGAGAGGATCTTGGGGGAGATCGCGCGGCGGGAGCTCGAGGTCGAGACGGTCCTCAACACGCACGGGCACGTGGATCACATCGGGGCGAACGAGGCGATCAAGAAGGCGTTCCCGGAGGCTGAGCTTGTGATCGGCGAAGGGGACGGGCCGATGCTCTCCAGCGCGATTCGGAACTTAAGCGCGCTGTTTCTGCGGCGGGTGAAGAGTCCGGCGGCGGACCGGGCGCTGCGGGAGGGGGACGAGGTGACGGTGGGGGGGGCGAAGGGGGAGGTGCTGGAGACGCCGGGGCACACGACCGGGGGGATCTCGCTCTATTTCAGCGCGCAGGAGAGCGGGGGAGCGCCGGTCGTCTTCTCGGGCGACGCGCTTTTTCAGATGGGCGTGGGCCGCACGGATTTTCCCGGGGGGAACATGGACGTTCTGGTGCGCTCCGTGCGGGAGAAGCTTTTCTCGCTGCCGGGGGAGACGATCGTCTACCCCGGACACGGGGAGCCGACGTTGGTGGGGGAAGAGGCGCGGTCGAATCCGTTCGCGGCCTTGCCGACGAGGGGGTGAGGCCTGAGGTCTGAGGGGGAGCAGGCATGCTGGAGGCCCAGGCCCTGCGAAAGGCGTGATGCTGTCAGGGGGAAGTGGGCTGGGACTGGGGGGGGCCGTGCACGCCGAGGTCGATCATGCGCAGGCGCTCGTCGGCGCTCTTGCCCCAGCTTGTATCGGGATAGAGGAGGGCGATCGCGGCGAAGATCGAGCGCGCGTCCTGGGGTTTTCCCTCGCCCAGGAGCGCGAGGCCGCGGTAGTACGAAATCCCGGCGGCGAGGTTTTCGGCGCTCTGGGCGGCCTCTTGCCGGGCGGCGGCGACGCGCTTGGTTTCCAGGCGCCTCTCCTTTTCGATCTCCCTGGTTTCGCACTCGCGCAGGCGGGCGGCGGCGGATTCGCGGAGGTCGGGGGGGGTCTTGGGGTGGTCCAGGAGGTCCGAGAAGAGCTGGATCGCCTGCGAGTAGTCGCCCGCATCCGCGAGCTCGATCGCACGCGCGTGGAGGATTTCGGGCGATTCGGCGCGGGAGCGTTTGGCGTACCACCAGTAGACGACGAGGGCGATGGCGACGAGGGCGACGGCGTAGGCGGCGACCTTCGCCACGGGGAGGGGCTCCTCGGGCGCGGAGGGTTTGGGGGCCTTGGCGCCAGCGACGGTGCGGGGTCTAGCCCCGGCGGAGTCCCGAGCCCGGCGCATCTGTTCTTCCACCTGGTCGAGCCGTCGGACGAGGGCCTCCATGGATTCGAAGCGATCCTTGGGTTCCTTGGAAAGCATCTTGAGGATGAGCTCGGAGAGGTTGTTGGTGATGGTGGGGTTGAGGGCCTTGGGGGACTCAGGGATGTTGAAGCGAAGCTGTTTCATGATCTCGATGGAGGTGCTGCCCGTGAAGGGGAGCCGACCGGTGACCATGCGGTAGAAGACGACGCCGAGGGAGTAGACATCGGTGCGTTTGTCGATGGAGTGTCCCTCGGCCTGTTCGGGGGCCATGTATTCGGCGGTGCCCATGACGGAGCCGGTGACGGTCATGCGGGTGGCCTCGAGGGCCTTGGCGATGCCGAAGTCGGTGAGTTTGACGTTTCCCTGGAGGTCGAGCAGGATGTTGGCGGGCTTGATGTCGCGGTGGATGATGCCCTTGGCGTGGGCGAACTCGAGGGCGCGGGCGACCTTGCGGAGGATGGCGATGGCCTCGTGGGGATCCTCGAAGCGGCCCTGGGAGGTGATCATCTCTTCGAGGGAGCTGCCGAGGACGAACTCCATGGCGTAGTAGTAGAGCTCGCCGTCGTGTCCGGTGTCGCTGATGCGGACGATGTTGGGATGGTCGAGCTGTCTCAGGGTGTTGATTTCGCGTCGGAAGCGCAGGACGAAGTGGCTTTCGCGGGAGAGGGCCGGGGGAAGGACCTTGAGGGCGACCTCGACGCCGGTGTCGACGTGCTGGGCGTGGTAGACGGTGCCCATTCCGCCCTTGCCGAGCTCCTGGATGATCTGGTAGGGGCCGATGGTTTTTTCCATTTGCGTTCCCCGGAAGCGCCGAGTAGGGGCATGATACCGCGCCGAGGGGGTGGAAGCAACTGCAAGACGGATCGGAGGAGGGGAGGGATGGCGCGCGAAGGGGATTGGCGTTGACAGATTCATCGCCCTTACCTATTCTATGATCGGCCTTGGGCGGAGCGACCCGGTGAGGAGCGGGGATCCGCGGAGAGGTCGGCCCCCGTAATTGCCGAGAAGCCGGTTGGAAAAGGAGACGCTCGGGTGAAGATCAGCATCACTGGCCGACACGGAGAGCTAGCGGACGACCTAAGGGAGTATGCGGCCCAGAAGGTCGGGAAGCTGGAGAAGTATTTCGGGAGGATCCAATGGATCAAGGTGATTCTTGACGGGCACACGGAGCCCAGGTCCGCGGAGATCGTCATCGGGGTGGTCCGGGGGAGCACGCTCGTGGCGGAGGCATCGGCCGCGGACCTTCACGCGGCGGTGGATCTCTTGATCGACAAGGCGGAGCACCAGTTGACGCGGTTCAAGGACAAGCTCCAGGATAAGAGGGGCCGATAATCCCCCGTCCCGCGAAGGCGGGGCGGATTGAGGGTAGCCAAGACCCACGGAGGAGAGCATGAAGTTGCTGGACTTTTTGGTGCGGGCGGCCACCCGGTATGAGTTGGCGAGCGCCGGGAAGCAGGAGGCGATCGAGGAGCTGGTGCGGGCGCTCGTGGAGGCTGGGGCGCTCGGGTCGGGGGGCGTCGTCTCGGTGGTGGACGCGCTGATGAAGCGGGAGGAACTGGGGAGCACGGGGATCGGGATGGGGGTGGCGATCCCGCACACGAAGACCGAGGCGACGAACAAGCTTGTGGGGATGGTGGGGCGGTCGTCGAAGGGGGTGGAGTTCAAGGCGATCGACGGGGAGCCGGTGCACGTGTTCTTTCTGGTGCTGTCGCCGCCGAACAAGCCGGCGGAGCACCTGAAGGCGCTGGAGCAGATCTCGTGTCTCGTCCGGGACGACCACTTCTGTCGGTTCATGAAGAACGCCAAGAGTCTGGAGGAGCTGAACGACATCCTCCAGGAAGCGGACGAGAAGCTTTTTTCCTGATCCTGCGGACTTTTTTTCATGGTCGTGGGCGATGCGCGGAACAGCGGAAACACTGAGAGAGATCGTGATCCGGAACAAGCTGGGGCTGCACCTGCGGCCGATCCGGCTGCTGGTGGATTTGGCGAACAAGTTCCAGAGCAACATCCGTATCGTCCGGGATGAGCGGGAGGTGGACGGGAAGAGTTTCCTGGACGTGATGACCTTAGCGGCGCCGGCGGAGACGGTGCTGATGTTCAAGGCGGCGGGGCCGGACGCGAGCGAAGCCCTGGACGCGATCGAGAGGCTCGTCGAGAGCAAGTTCGACGAGGAATAGAGAGAGCGGAAGGCGCTCATGGAGATCAAGAAAGGCATCGGGGTCTCTCCCGGGGTGGTGATGGGGAAGGCGTTCGTGCTGGAGAGCGACGAGCAGCCGATCATGCGGCGGTTCTTTGCGCGGGACGAGCTGGAGCAGGAGCTTTCGAGGTTCGAGCAGGCGGTCGAGCGGGCGCACCAAGAGGTGCAGCTTCGGGCGGACCAGGTCCGGGAGACGATCGGGGAGGAGTACAGCGGGATCTTCCAGGCGCACCTGCGGATGTTAGAGGACAAGAAGCTGCTCCTGGAGGTGCGTCAGCTCATCACGGAGAAGAATTTCACCGCCGAGTACGCGGTAAGCCGCATCATCCGCAAGTACATGAAGCGGTTCAGCAAGATCGAGGACGCGTACCTTGCGGACCGGGTGCGGGATCTGACGGACATCGAGAACCGACTTCTGCGGGCGCTGCGAGGGGAAGAGCACCGGATGCACTACCGGTCGCGCCGGGAGCCGATGATCCTCGTGGCCAGGGACCTGACCACGGACGAGACGGCGATGCTGGACCGGAAGAAGGTGCTAGCGTTCGCGACGGACGCGGGGGGCAGGACCAGTCATACGGCCATTGTCGCTCGGGCGCTTGGGATCCCGGCGGTGGTGGGGCTGGAGACGGTCACGGGCGACGTCGCGATGGGGGACACGGTGATCCTGGACGGGACCCACGGCATCGTGATCGTGAACCCGGACGAGGCGACGGTTCACAAGTACGAGGGGCTGCGGGACAACTTTCTCCAGCTCGAGGCGGATCTGAAGAAGTTTCAGACGCTGCCCGCGGTGACGCTGGACAACTGCGAGGTGAGGATTCTAGCGAACATCGAATTTCCGCAGGAGGTGGAGTTGGGGGTGCGGAACGGGGCGGAGGGGATCGGCCTGTACCGCACGGAGTTTCTCTACCTCAATCGGGCCACGGAGCCTTCGGAGGAGGACCACTTTGAGGCGTACCTGCAGGCGATCAAGCACCTTGGGGGGAGGCGGCTGACGATTCGGACGGTGGACCTAGGAGCGGACAAGTTCTTCCGAGAAAGCAGGAGTCAGAAGGAGCGGAACCCGTTTCTGGGCCTGCGGTCGATCCGGCTTTCCTTTCAGCACGTCGATCAGTTCAAGGTGCAGCTGCGGGCGATTTTGCGTGCGAGCGCGTTCGGGGATATTCAAATCCTGCTCCCGATGATCTCGAGCGTGTCGGAGGTCCGTCGGGCGAAGGGCATCCTGGAGGAGGTCAAGGACGAACTGCGACAGAAGGGGGCGTCTTTCAAGGAGGACATCAAGGTAGGGATCATGGTCGAGGTGCCCTCGGTGGCGGTGGCGGCGGACTTTTTCACGGCGGAGTGTGATTTTTTCAGCATCGGGACGAACGACCTAATTCAGTACACGTTAGCGGTGGACCGTGTGAACGAGCGGGTGGCGTCGCTGTTTAACCCGACGGATCCGGCGGTCCTGCGGCTGGTGCAGGCGGTGATCGAAGCGGGGAAGCGGGGCAACATTCCGGTTGCGATGTGCGGGGAGATGAGCGGGGATCCGCTGTTTACGATCCTGCTTTTGGGAATGGGACTGCGGGAGTTCAGCGTGGCGCCGGGGGTGATACTGGAGATCAAGAAGCTCATCCGATCGGTCACGCTGGCGGAAGCGGGGGAAGCCGCGCGACAGACGCTGGAATTCAAGACCGCCGCGGAGATATCGAATTATCTAAAGGAAAAAGCGGAACGGATTCTCCCGGGGGTCTTCTAGGCGCGCCTTTTCTCGGGGGCGCGACGTAGGGGGTGGGGTTGTTTTTCCCCAAGCCCGTTATTAGGAAAAGGTTAGGTCGTTTTTCGGCCCCGAAGCCGTCGTGAGCAGTGGCGGAGAGTGTCCATGGTACGGGGGGGAGTCGCGGCGGGGTGGGTTTTTTTCCTTTGTTCCCGTCTCAAGATGCAGACGGATTTTTACGATGGATTGAATGGTCGCGCGTGGCTTCGGCCCTTCGGGCCGAGGTCCGGCGGGATGTCGGACCTCGATGAAGAGGTCCTTTCGCGCCGCCCGGGGTCGGAAGAGTCGACGGGCTGGGCCGTCGCTGAAGGGCTTTTCGGTGAGGTTACGGAGGGCGGGCTGAAGGAGAACCGATGATAGGCAAGTCCAAGAAGATGCTTGCTCTGGATATTGGGTCTCACAGCATCAAGGCGCTGGAGGTTGTGGCGTCGGGACCGAGGCTAGTTCTCACGGGTTTCGCCTATGCGGAGATCCCGGAGGAGGCGGACCGGTTTGACGTCCTGCGCCGGGTGGTGCATGAGAACTACTTCCGCGGGCACTCGGTGGTGAGCGCCGTATCCGGGAGGAACGTCATCGTTCGTTTTGTGCCGATGCAGAAGATGAGCCCGGAGGAGCTGAAGAGCGCGATCCGGTTTGAGGCGGACAAGTACATCCCGTTCGGGGTAGACGAGGTGCAGTTGGACTGCGCGAAGGTTGCGGAGATCCCCGCCACGAACGAGGTGAAGGTGCTTCTGGTGGCGGTGAAGAAGACGCTGATCGACGAGCAGTATGCGCTTCTGCGGGAGGTGGGGCTGGTGCCGGCGATGATCGACGTGGACGCGTTCGCATTAGGGAATGCGTTCTTCATGTCGTCGCACGGACAGGATCCGGAGAAGGTGACGGCGTTAGTGGACGTGGGATCGAACAAGACGAGCATCACGATCGTAGAGAAGGGGGTGGTGCATTTTGCCCGGGAGGTGTATGTGGCGGGGAACGACTTCAGCGAGAACATAGCGCGGAAGCTTTCCGTGAACCCGTATGAGGTGGACCAGCTTAAGCGGGAGCCTGGGGAGAAGGTAACGGAGATGCGGGAGGCGGTGCAGCCCGCCATTGACGACCTAGCGAACGAGATCGCGCTCTCGTTCGATTTTTTTGAGAACGAGAGCGAGAAGGTGGTCAGTAACATATACCTGTCCGGCGGCGGGGCGTTGTTGCCGGGGCTCGACGAGAGTTTCGCCGCCGCCCTTGGGAAGCCGACGAGTCTATGGAATCCCGTCGAGGTTCTGGAGAACCGCGTGGGCGGTCAGGCGGGCGAGAAGCTGACGAGGGACGCCGGCCAGTTCGCGATCAGTGTGGGTCTCGCCTCGAGGGTCTTGGGAGTACGCTGATGCTCGATATCAACCTTCTGCCCGAAGAGTACAAGGTCGCCGAGGGCACGCCGAAGCCGCGCCTGATGACGACGCTGGTGGGGACCATCATCGTGACGGTGATGCTGGTATTCTGGGGGGTGTACCACTTCACGGTGTACAAGATCGCGGGTTTCAAGAGGGATTCGCTGGCGGAGGAGGTGAAGTCGAACGAGCAGAAGGTGCAGGAGTATCAAAGGCTCGGTCGGGAGATCGCGCGACTGGGCAAGCGGGAGGAGACGGTGAAGGAGGTGTGGCAGGATCGGGTGGTGTGGTCGAAGAAGATCGATCAGCTCATTGACCTTGTGCCTTCGCACGTGTGGCTGAAGCGGATCATGGTGCGTGGGCCCGAGGCGGTGCGCGGGGTAAGGGGGGACGAGCTGGCGGGGGCGGGGAAGCTCATCCTGGAATGTGTAAGTGCTTCCGGGGACCCGAGATACGTCAGCGATTTCTTTCGAGTTCTTTTAGGGGAGCGGGCGTCGGAGAACAACGCGATCGAGCGGAGTCGGGAGTTTGCGGCGGATTTCGTTGCGTTGGGGCACGACGGGGGAAAGCGCGTGGAGTATGAGGTCGTAACGCCGGAGGGGAGCAAGGAGAAACGCGAGGGTTGGGCGGTTAACATCACGCTGTTCTTCAAGCCTCCGGCGCCGGCGAAGCCGGAGAAGAAGCCGATCCGGAGCGCGGGGGAAAAGGCGACATAGAGGTAAGAGAGACCCATGGAAGAACGCACAAAGCTGATCTGGACCGTGATCGTATTTTTGGTCGTGCTGGGCGTCGAGATCTTTTTTCTCATCGATAAGTATGACCAGACGAAGACGGTGCAAAGCGAGATCGAGATGCTGCGTCGCAAGAACGACGACCTTCTGAAGGACATCCGGCAGATTCCGGGGATGCAGGAGGAGCTTGCGAAGCTGACCCGGAACGACGCGATCCTAGCCAAGATGGTAACGGACGGGAAGGAGGATTTTGGGGTCATTGATTTCATCGGGCACGCGCAGGACACGACGGGGCTTGTGGTGGAGAGTTACAAGGAGAAGGAGAAGCGCGGCGTGGGGCGCGGGCCGGAGGTCAAGAAGGACTACGAGGTACATTCCTGGGAAGTGAAGCTGACGGGGACGTGCGAGCAATTCACGAGCTTTATCAACCAGTTCGAGTATCACGGGTTCATGGACGACTACATGAGGCTGTTCTCCATCCCGACATTCACCGTCCGGCAGACCGCCGAGGACTCTCTCGTGAACGACTGCATCGTCCAGGTGGACGCCTACTCCATGAAGTCCGCCGAAGGTTCCAACAAGACCAAGGCCAAGTAGACCGGAGAGAAGCGGAACATGTGCGCTCCAGAAAAGACGATGTCGCGGAGGTGGTCCAGGGTCCTGCGGGGAGGACTGCTCGTCATCTTTCTGCTCACCTTGGTGATCGCGCAAGGGCCGCGGGTCGCGGCCCAGGAGAAGTCGATGGAGGGGGGCGCTGCGACGGCGCCCGCCGGCGAGGGGGAAGCCGCTCCGGTGGAGGAAGCCGGGGGCGAGGCGGTGGAACCGCCGGTTGTGGAGAAGGAGTCGATCAAGGTGCGTCCGCGGGAGGCGAGGGCTTTCAGCGTGGAGGCACTGCTTTCGGAGCCGGCGTTTGTTTTTGAGATGGCTGGTCGGCGGGACCCATTCGCGGGGCCGAGCAAGCCGCATGGTGCAGCGGAGGGTCCGGAGACGACCGGGAAGAAGGCGACTAAGGTGACGATGGGGAAGGCGAGGCAGCTGAGCGTCGAGGAGCAGCAGCAGTTGGTGGACAGGGCACAGGAGCTATTCAACCAGATCAAGGCGTGCATCGCGGCGCAGGATTACCAGCAGGCGATCCGGCTGCACGACGAGGAGCTCATGAAGATCATGGCGCGCAAGGAGGACATCACCGCGCCGACGCTGAAGACGAAGCTCTTGGCGATCGAGTCGGGGGCGGCCTCGGTGGAGAAGCTCATTGCGGAGGCGAAGCTCAATATCCTGTATGAGCAGATCACGGGGCTTCACTCTGCGGTCACGGCGGCATTTCAGGCGGGGGACTATGAGAACGTGATAAAGCTTGCCGGGGACCTGGAGAAGGTTTTTTCCGTGGGTCGCGAGGCGCTCTTGGCGGCGCCGGACTCGCAGAAGAGACAGGAGGTCGCGGCGCTGAAGACGCAGGCGGACCTGTACCGGCAGAAGGCGGAGGTACGGCTGGAGTTTTCGAAGAAGCAGTTCGTGATCGCGGGGATCGCTTGGTCGCCTCAGAAGTCTTTCGTGATCGTCAACGACAAGGACCTCACGGTGGGTGCGACGATCGACGACGTGAAGATCGTAGGGATTGCCCCCGGCAAAATCACCATGGAGTTCAAGGGGGAGACCTTTGAGAAGTATGTGGAGTGACGGCAGGGTTTTCTTTGCGGGGCGTCGGGTTGCCTGCGCGTGGGTTCTGATTGCGGCGAGCGCGGTCGTTACGGCGGGGGCGTACGGCGAGTCCCCCGGCGTACGCCACTTCGGGAGGCGAACGACGGGGGTCCGCGAGGGCGTGGTGGAGCTGGGGGGGCCGAGCGCATCGGGACGGTTCTCGGTGGAGTTCAACAACGTTCGCGCGCAGCAGGTGGCCGATTACATCGCGCACGTCGGGGGATGCAACGTGGTTCTGTCGGAGGGGACCGACGAGGCGCTCACGATTCGGTTCTTAGCGGACACTTCGGATGAGGCGCTTCGGAAGCTGGGGCGCGCGCTGGGGGCGTCGCTGCGGCGGGAAGGGCTCAAGACGTATCGGCTGGTGAAGCTGCCGAGGGTGAGCCTGCAGTTCGACAACGCCGACGTGCGGACGGTGATAAAGCAGATCACCAGGCTTGCGAACGGGAACGTCGTGATCGGGGAGGAGATCCAAGGGACGGTGTCCCTGCGGGTGGACGACGTGACGTGGCGGGACGCGCTGGACAACGTCGTGCGGACCGCCGGGTACCAGATCGTGGAGGAGGGGGACGACATCCTGCGGGTCGTTACGACGGAGACACTGCGGGAGCAGCGGCAGACGCGGGTGTATCAGCTTCATTACGTGCAGCCGCCGGCGACGTATCGTCCCAAGATCGACACCGAATTCGCTAAGGGGGGGCCGGAGGACGAGAACAGCATCCGAGCCTTCAGTGGGACGGGCGGAGCCAAAGGGGCCACAGTGCAGCGCGGCAACCGCGCGCAGTTTCCGCTCTTGAACGCCGTCACGGGGGTGCTCTCTCCAGTGGGCCGGGTCGAGTATGACGTATTCAGCAACTCGCTCGTGGTGACGGACATCTCGCCTCGACTGGACAAGGTCACGGAGGTCATCCGGCTGGTGGACGTCCGTCCGGCGCAGGTGTTCATTGACGTGAAGTTCGTATTGACGTCGAACAACGATCTTCTCGATTTCGGGACGGACTACCAGAACATCAACGGGAACCCGAACCTCGGGTTCAGCATGGACATCAACGGCGGCAGCTTCGCGACGCTGCTGCCGTTTGCCCGGGGGGGAGGCTGGCAAGACGCGGTCAGCCTCGTGAAGAACGGACCGCCGTCCGTCAAGTTCGACCCCGTGACGGGGCAGGTTACGCCGGCGGGGTCGTTCATCACGGCGGACAACTCCTACACCTTCGGGAACCTCCGGTTCAATCAGTTCCTGATGATCATGACGTTCCTGAAGCAGGACGTGAACAGCGTGATCATGCAGGCTCCGAAAATCCTGACGCTCGACAACTCCGAAGCGACGATCTTCGTGGGGCGGTCGGTCCGGTATGCGGAGACGTTCTCGACCAGCAACCAGGCGGGGGGCGTGGAGGTGGGGATCCGCGAGGCGGACAACTCGCCCGTTGAGACGGGTTTCCAGCTCCTGGTAGTGCCACACATCGTCCGGGGGACGGACGACGTGATCATCGAGCTGATCCCGGAGGACGAGGCGCTCACGGGGACCGGGACCACGATCCCGGGGTTTGACGACTTCTCGACGGGGCAGAGCACCATCCAGCTTCCGCGGGTGTCGTCGCGCACATTGGTGACGAAGCTCAGGATCCGAAGCGGGTACACGGCGGTCTTGGGTGGTCTGATGGACGAGCGTCAGAGCGACACGATACGCAAGCTGCCCCTTCTCGGGGACCTGCCGCTCGTCGGGTGGCTTTTCAAGAGCCGGGAGAGTCAGAAGAACAAGAGCAACCTGGTGATGTTCATCACGTGCGTGATCGTGCGCGATCGGAACGACGTGGAACGGGTCTATACCGTTCACCGCCAGTATGAGGCCGGAACCGTCTCGGACGTGGAGAAGCTTTTTCGAGAGCAGCCTCCCGAGGACGGCTCGAGCCAGGCGAGCCCTGAGGAAAGTCCGGCCGATGCGCCCGTCGAAGGGTCGGCGAAGGCGATGTAACCGTGTGGAATATGGGGAGGTCCATCCCGCCATGTTGACCGAGCATAGGAAGCGCTTTTCGATCTGCCTATTCGCGGCCCTTCTAGCGTGTGCGACGCTTGCGGCGGCGGAGGGCGCGCCCGGCGTTCCGGCTGGCGAACTCCGGGGGACATCCCGCAACCGGCCGTCGGGGACGCTGTCGTTCGACTTTCTCAACGTGCCCCTGGATGAGGCCTTAGCGTACATCGCGGAGGAGGGAGACCTGGCAATCGCCCTGGAGGAGGGGATCGATCGGCCCGTGACGCTGCGTTTAGTGGACGTGCTGCCGGAGGAGGCGCTTTCGATCGTCGGCAAGCAGGTGGGGGCGCGGGTGAAGCGGGAAGGGGAGCGGGCGTACCGGGTCAGCCCGGTGCCGCTAATGAGCGTGAGCTACACGAACGCGTCGCTTCCGCTGGTGCTATCGCAGCTTTCCAAGCAGAGCGGGACGAACGTGATCGTTTCGCCGAAGGTCACGGGGAACGTCAACGTGCAACTGCGGAACGTGCCGTGGCAGCAGGCGCTCGAGGTCATTGTGCGGAGCGCGGGGTATGAGCTTGTGGAGGAGGACAGCGGGATCGTACGCGTGGTCACGACCGAGGACCTGAGGGACCAGGTCGCCACGCGGGTTTTCGAGCTGCACTACGTCCAGCCCCCGGACATTTACCGTCCGTTGATTAAGAGCGAGTTCGCGGTCGGAGGTCCGGAGGAGCAGGCGACCACGGGGGCGTACTCAGGGGCCGGGGCGCCGGCGGGGCAGCGGGCGACGGTACGGTCGGGAGGAGGCACCGGGGGTAGCTCGTCCAGGGGGGCGAGTTTCACGCTTCTGAACAGCGTGGCCAACGCTCTGAGCGGGGTGGGGCGGGTGGAGTATGAGCCGTCGAGCAACTCGCTTATTGTAACGGACATCAAACCGCGGCTGGAGGAGATCGCGCGGATCATCTCCATGGTCGACACTCCGCCGCCGCAGGTCTTCGTGGACATGAAGTTCGTCACGACGAACCTGACCGATTTCTCCAACGTGGGCGTCGATTGGGCGAACGGCTGGACCGTCACGGCCCAGGGCTCGTCGGTGGCCACCCGGCTCCCGTTCACGGTGGGGAGAGGCGGCTTCGAGGACGCTCTGAGCATCATCGACGATGGTCCTCCCAAGACCGTCTTCGACCCGGCGACGGGCGCAGTGACGCCTGCCGTCCCTCCGATTCCTTCCACCGGGGGTTACGTGTTTGGAAGGATCGATTTCACGTCGATGTCGGCGATGCTGAGTCTGCTGAAGCGCGACGAGTCGACCACGATCCTGCAGGCGCCGCGCATCGTGACGATCGACAACGAGGAAGCGACGGTTTTCGTCGGGGAGACGGTCCGGTTCGCGGAGACGTTCAGCGCCAGCTCGCAGGGCGGGGGGATTCAGCGGGGGATTCGGGAGGCGGCGAACTCGCCGGTGGATACGGGGTTTCAATTGTTCATCACGCCGCACGTGGTGAGGGGGACAGACGAGGTCGTGCTCACGCTGATACCGGAGGACAATTCGCTGGTGGGCCGGGCGGGGCAGAACATCGCCGGGTTTGAGACGTTCACCTCCGGGGAGGAGAGCATCGATCTGCCGCAGGTAGCCAGCCGAACGCTGGTCACGAAGGTCATCGTCCGTCACGGTGAGACGCTGGTGCTGGGCGGCCTCATCCAGCAGACCGAAAGCGAGTCCCAGGACAAGATCCCGTTTTTCGGGGATCTGCCGCTCCTGGGGTGGCTCTTCAAGAACAAGAGCGTGAGCAAGGACCAGCGCAACCTCATGATCTTCCTCACGGTGCTGATCGAGCGGACGCCCGACGATTCGAACGCGGTGTACCTAGCGCACCGCCGTCACGAGGCGGCGCACTTGAGTCCCATTCAACGCTTGTCACCGCCGGAGGAGAGTCTGCCCGCGGGGGTAGCGACTTCCCGGCCCGCGGGCGCAGGGACTTCCCAGGGCGTTGAGCCTCCGGTCGAGTGATCCTTTCCTGACGCGAATTTTCCGAGCATCCGTCGCGGGGCGGGACTTGACGGCTCCGTCGGCGCGGTGGTATGCTCTGGGTGGCTGGTCGCGTGCGAAGGGGCGGGCGTTGAGGAAGTTTGTATGCTGCGGCTGCGCGTGCGCTTGTTTTTCACCGTCGAAGGACCGGCGCGGTTCCTTTCGCAGCTCGATTTCCTGCGAAACTTTGAGCGCGCGGCGAGACGGGCGGGGCTGCCGCTGAGCATGAGCGAGGGGTATAATCCGCGACCGCGGTTCTCGTTTCCCTCGGCGCGTCCGGTCGGGGTGGAGAGCTGGCGCGAGGTGTGCGAGATCGATTTGTGTGCGCCGACGGATCTGGATTCTCTTGTCGCGGAACTGAACAGCGAGCTTCCGCTTGGGGTGCGGATCACGGAGGCGGCGTTCAGTCCGCCTCATGAGAAGGCGAGGATCGAAGCGGTCAGGTATTGTTTCCGGTTTCCCTCGCTTGAGGCCGCCGCGTCGGTGTCGGTGGAGGCGTTCTTAGCGTCGGGGGAGGCGGTGGTGGAGCGGAGAGAGGGAGGGAAGCTTGTGGACGTCCGGCGTTTTGTGCAGAGCATGAAGCTGGCTGGGGACACTTTGGAGGCGCAGGTGGCGTTCGAGACGACGGGGTCGGTCCGTCCGGAGGAGATCCTGCGGGCGGTGAAGTATGCGGGCGATGCCGCGGATGTGGGGATCTCGCGGGAGGTAGTGTGCGCGGCGTCCCGAGGGATCGCCGGGCAAGCCAAGCGCGCGCGAGGGCGTCAAGCAAGAGTCCGAAGGAGACAGGCCAACCGATGAAACGGGAGATGCTGATCAACACCAGTCTGCCGGATGAACTGCGGATCGCGGTTCTGGAGGATGGGATTCTCGAGGAGCTGTACGTAGAGCGGAAGGCCGACGAGCAGATCGTCGGGAACATCTACCGGGGCGGGTGACGAGCGTTGAGCCGAGCTTGCAGGCGGCCTTCGTGGATTTCGGGGCGGAGAAGAACGGGTTCCTGCACGTCAGCGACGTGGTGCCGTCGCTCTTTCCCCCGGAGCTGCGCAAGGAGGTCCGGGAGCGGGGTCCGCGGGGGGCGAAGAGGCCCCCGATCCAGAAGGTTCTGCGGAAGGGGGTGGATCTCCTCGTCCAAGTGACGAAGGTGGGCGTGGCCCGGAAAGGGGCGGCGCTGACGACGTATCTGAGCCTTCCGGGGCGGTGTCTGGTGCTGATGCCGGGCCTAGCGGTGATGGGGGTGTCGAGGAAGATCGAGGACGAGGAGGCGCGGCTAGCGCTGCGGAAGGTGGTGCATGAGCTCAAGCCGCCGAAGGACGTCGGCGTCATTGCGCGGACGGCGGCGATCGGCCGGCCGAAGCGGGACCTAGAGAAGGATCTGCGGTACCTCGCGCGGCTATGGGAGACGATTCAAAACCGGGCGCACAAGGCGCCCGTGCCGTCGGCGATCTACCAGGAGAGCGACTTCGTCATCCGGGTTGTGCGGGACGTTTTCAGCGCGGACATGGAGGCGGTGATTGCGGAAGGCGAGGACGTGCGGCAGCGCATCATCGACTTCATGAAGATCGTGATGCCACGGTACTGCTCGCTGGTCAAGCTCTACCAGGGGGAACAGCCGTTTGCGCGCTACTACAACATCGAGGAGCAGATCGAGACGATCTACAAGCGGTCGGTGCCGCTGTCGAAGGGGGGCTCGATCGTGATCGACCAGACGGAGGCGGTGGTGGCGATCGACGTGAACTCGGGGACGTTCCGGGTTGGGAAGGATCCGGAGGAGACGGCGTACCAGCTCAATTTGGCGGCGGCGGCGGAGGCGGCCCGACAGTTGCGGCTGCGAGATCTGGGCGGGGTGATCATCATTGATTTCGTGGACATGAAGAAGATGGCGCACAGGCGGGGGGTGGAGCAGGTGTTAGGGCAGGCGCTGAGGCGGGACCGGGCGCGGACGGACCTATCGCACCTGAGCAAGTTCTGCATCGTGGAGATGACACGGCAGCGGATGCGCCCGAGCGTCGAGAGGGCGCTGGTGGAGGAGTGTCCGACGTGTCGGGGACGGGGGACACGGCGGACGCGGGAGACGGTCGCGGTCTCGGCCCTTCGCAAGCTGCGGGCGGCGGCGGCGCAAGCACAGGGGGGGGCCGTCACGGGGAGGCTTCATCCGGAGGCGGCGGACTACCTGCAAAACCATTTCCGGAAAGAGCTTGCGGAGATCGAGGAGCGTTTCAACTGTTCGATCCGGATCGAGGGGGCGAGTGATTTTCTGTTTGACGCGATTGAGACCGTGGAATAGAATGACGGGTCTAGGTCGGGCTTAGCGCTCCGGTCGGGAGCACAGGCCCGGCCGGGAGTCGGTCGAAGGAGAGTTTGCGCATGTACGCCGTCATCCGCGACGGGTCCCACCAGCACATCGTGCGTCCGGGGGACGTTGTCAATCTAGCGCATCGGGAGCTTCCCGAGGGCGTGTCGTTGGACCTTGGAGAGGTCCTGCTTCTCGCGGACGACGAGGAGGTGCAGGTCGGCACGCCCGTCGTCGCGAACGTGAAGGTGCGGGGGACGGTGGCGGGTGAAGCCAAGGGCGAGAAGCTCGTAGTCTTCAAGTACAAGCGCCGCAAGGACTCTCGCACCAAGAAGGGACACCGCCAGAAGTTCACGGTGGTGCGGATCGACGAGATCGTTCGGTCGTGACTCGAAAGGACATGAGCCATGGCACATAAGAAGGGACAAGGCGCGTCGAGGAACGGGCGCGATTCGAACGCGCAGCGTCTGGGCGTGAAGCGTTTTGGCGGACAGATGGTCAAGGCCGGGGAGATCCTGGTCCGACAGCGGGGGACGGTGATGAAGCCCGGCTACAACGTGGGAATGGGGACGGATAACACGCTCTTCGCCCTGCGCGCGGGGGTGGTCCGCTTCGGCGCCGGACGAAAGCTCCATATCGTCGAGCAAGGTTGACCCGCCGACCGGTATTCCGCCAGGCACAGCGTGGGAGGCTCTCGTAAGCCTCCCTGTTCCTTTTCTGGACTTTTTACGTGTTTATTGATGAAGCCACCGTTACCGTCCGGGGGGGACGCGGCGGCGACGGGTGCGTCGCGTTCCGGCGGGAGAAGTTTGTGCCGCGGGGCGGGCCTTCGGGGGGCGACGGAGGAAACGGCGGCAGCGTCATCCTTGTCGCGGACCGGTCGTGCGAGACGCTCATGGACATTCCGTCGAAGGCGGTGTACGCAGCGGGGAACGGAGGACCGGGCCAGCGCGGGGACCGGCACGGGAAGAACGGAAGCGACGTGATCCTGAGGGTGCCGGTCGGCACCATCATCCGGGACGAGGGGACGGGAATCGCGCTCAAGGACTTCAAGGAGGACGGGGACCGGGTCGTGGTGGCCCGGGGAGGGCGGGGGGGCAAGGGGAACCGTCACTTCGCCTCCGCCACCCACCAGACGCCGCGGGAGTTCACGCGCGGCGAGGAGGGGCAGGAGCGGCGGATCTTCTTGGAGCTCAAGCTGGTGGCGGACGTCGGGATCGTGGGGATGCCAAACGCGGGGAAGTCGACGCTTATCAGTCGTCTGTCGGCCGCCCATCCGAAGATCGCGAGCTACGCGTTCACGACGCTGGCGCCGGTCTTGGGGATCGTGGAGGGGCCGGGCTTTCGGCGGTGCGTGCTCGTGGACATCCCCGGCCTCGTGGAAGGGGCCCACAAGGGGGTGGGGCTCGGGCACCAGTTTCTGCGTCACGTGGAGCGCACGCGGGTTCTCCTGCACCTCGTGGATATCGCCCCCATCGAGGAGGACCGGACGGCGGAGGGGAGCTATCGCACGCTCCGGAAGGAGCTTGTGGAGTACAACCCGGAGCTAGCGCAGAAGCCCGAGATCGTCGTGGCGAACAAGATGGACCTCGTGCCGGACGATTCGGCACTGGCGCAGCTGTCCGAAGCGGTCGGGAGCGGCGTGATCGGGATCAGCGCGGTCACGGGGAGAGGCCTCGAGGAGCTGCGGCGCGCGATCTTCGCGATGCTCGGGAAGGACGACGAGGAGGATCTCTAGGCGGCGATGGCACTTCTCATCGACATCGGGAACTCGGCCACCAAGATCGTGCGAGCCCGGGGGCGGGGCCTGCGGCGCTTAGCGTCTTTTCCGACCGCGCGGATGCGTGAGCACCGGGGAAAGATCCTTGGGTGCTTGGCGGGAAGGGAAGGGACGATCGCCGTCTCGAGCGTCGTTCCGAGGGCGCTCGAAATCCTCGAGGAGATCCTTCGCGAGGGGAGCCGCGCGGAGGTCAGGGTCGCCGGGAGGGACCTTCGCATCCCCATACGCAGCGACGTGGAGGAGCGCGGCGCCGTCGGGACGGACCGGCTCCTGGAGTCGCTCGGGGCATGGTCGGACCTGCGCGGGAAGGGCCGGGCGCTCATCGTCGTCGGATTTGGAAGCGCGATCACGTTCAACTGCGTGAACGCGCGGGGGGTGTTTTTGGGAGGCGTTATCTTTCCGGGGTTTGGGCTGTGCGCGGAGGCGCTAGCGCGGGAGACGGCGGCGCTGCCCGACGTGGAGGTTCTGCCCGCGGTGGCGGGCATCGGCAAGAACACGAGGGAGGCGATCCGGATCGGGGTGTTTCAGGGGGTTGTGGGCGCGGTGTCGGGGATCTTGGAGGAACTTGCCGCCGAGATGGGCGGAGAACCCGAGGTCTATGCCACGGGCGGAGGGGCCTCGGCAATCGCGCCGCACGTCGCGCGCATCCGGACTGTCGACGAATTCTTGCTGTTTCGAGGACTCCAGGCGGCGTTAGCGGGGGGCGGCAAGCAGAGGCGTCGTCGTGTCTAGAGCCACCGGGGACAGCGCGTGGGCGTTTGAGACCGCGGAGGGCGCCGGGGGGATCGCGGTGATCTCGATCGCGGGCGCGAGGGCCTTCGAAGTTCTCTCGCGGGCTTTTCGCCCGGCGCGGAAGGAGAAGGGGCGCCTGGAGGCCGGGCGCCTGGTCTATGGGTTCATCGAGAGGGACGGGGAGGTCCTGGACGAAGTAGTGGTGGCGCCGTTCCCGGAGGGGAACGCCTTCTATCGAGGCCCCTGCGCGGAGGTCAACTGCCACGGGGGCGCGGTCGCTTCGCGCGAGGTCGGGCGCTACCTCACGGAGCTGGGCGCAACAGCGCTCGATCACGAGGCGTTCATGGAGCGTTACTGCTCGCTGACCCTTTGCCAAAGACACGCGCTGCGGATGTTGACGAGGGCGGGCACGCAGACGGCGATGCGCGCGGCGATGGAGGCCTTCGCGGGAGCCGGCGAGAGACGGATGGGCGAGATCCGCGCGCTTGCCGGCGCGGAGGGGGCTTCCGCGCTCGGTCTTATCGAGCGGACGATCCGGGAGGCGGAGCGGGCGGAGGCGCTTTTTCGTCCGCGGCGTCTTGCGGTCGTGGGGCCGGCGAACGTCGGCAAGTCGAGCCTCGTGAACGTTCTCTTAGGGGAGGAGCGTCTGCTTGTGGATGCAGCGCCGGGCACGACGAGGGATACCGTGGAGGTATCGATGGCATTAGCGGGGTGGCCCGTGACGGTGTTCGATACGGCGGGGATCCGCGAGGCGGGGGACGAGGTGGAGAGCGAGGGGGTGGAGAGGGCGCTTGAGGCGGCGCGCAACGCGGACGTGGTCGTGGTGGTGCTGGACGCCCGTCGTCCGGAGATTGCGGTACTGGAGCGCGTGAAGAAGCTGGCGCGAGGGCCCGTGGTGGCGGCGCTCAACAAGATGGATCTCTTGGAGGGGGGGGAGACGCCGACGGTCGCGTCGGGGGAGGTCGGCGTCCTCACATGCGCGCTGACGGGGGCGGGGGTTCGAGCGCTCGGCGACGCGGTTCTGGAGAAGGCGCACTTGGCGGGGGGCCCGGAGGCGGGGGCGCTTCTTTTGGAAGGGGGGGAGCTGGAGGAGCTGCGTCGGATGGAGCGGGCGCTTGCCGAACGCTGGGACGGCGAAGCCCGTTAGACGCTGCGAGTGAAATCGGCGTAGAGCGTGAAGAGAAGGATCGCGATGAGGATCGCCAGTCCCACGAACTGGGCGACCTCCATGGCTTTCTCGTTGAGGCGTTTTCCGCGGGCCTTTTCGATCGCGACGAAGAGGAGATGTCCCCCGTCGAGGATGGGGATGGGGAGGAGGTTGACGAAGGCGAGGTTCATATTGATGAGGGCGAGCCAGTAGAGGAACTGCAGCAGTCCCTGCTGGGCGACCTTGTAGGACATCGTGAGCACGCCGACGGGGCCGGCGAAGGCTTTCTTGGCGTTGAGGGTGCCGCGGGCGATCGAGCGGGCGGCCCCGAGGATGCTGGCGACGGTCTGATAGCTTTTGCGGATCGCCAGCCTCATGGGGCCGAAGCCCTTGACGGGCCTACGGAACTCCTTGAAGCGGGGGAGGATGTCGATCTTCGCGAGGGTTTTGAAGTCCTGGCTTACGAGCGTCCCCGACATAGGGGCCCCTTCGCGCCGCCATTCGAGCTCGACGCCGGCGCCTCGGTTGAGGGCGGTGTCCAGTTGGATCTCATCGTCCGGAGAGAAGGTCGTGAACGACCGGCGGGAGCTGGCGGCGTCCTTCTCGCGAATGCTGATCGCGGTGAGCTCGTCGCCGGGGCGCAGACCCGCCTTCCACGCGGAGGAGCCGTCGCGCACCGCGGCGACGACGTTGGCAAAGGTGCCCCGGATGCCGAAGACGTAACGCGGGAGATAGTCCGGCACCTCGGCAGCGGGGGCAGGGGGGTTCTCGACCGGAGTGATTTTGAAGTCCGAGGGCTGCGTCCCGTCGGGGCCGCGCTGGACCGTGACGGTCACGGGCCGGCCTTCGCCCGCGTTGAGGGCGCTGCGGAGCTCCTTCCAACTGTGCACGTCTTTTCCGTCGATGGCGAGGATGACGTCTCCGGGGCGAAGGTCGGCTTGCTCGGCCGGCCAATCGGGCGAGACGTCCGTCACAATCATGCCGCCCTGGAATTCGATCCCGAGGTCCTGATCGCGGAAGATGTCCACGATGAGCGAGGTTTCGATGGGGTGTCCCTTGCGCTCCACCTCAAGGGGGATCTCGGCGCCGGGGCGCTGCCGCATCACATCCAAGACCGCCTGCCAGGAGGCGACAGGCTTCCCGTCGATGGCGAGGATCTTGTCTCCCGGCCGCACGAGGCCGCGCGCGGCCATGGGGCTTTCGGGATTCACATAATCGACGGTGCGGGAGAGGGCGGGCTCGACTCCCCATCTGGGGAAGTCGTCCCCCGGTCCTTTGACCGGGACGAGTCCGAGGCGCAAGGGGTCGGGCGTCCCCGGTCGCGCGATCGTCATCGTGACGGACTTGCCCGGCTTCGAGAAGATCTGGGCGATCTTGACATCCTCGTAATCGAGGTCGCGTCGGCCATCGATCTCGACGATTAGGTCGCCCTCGCGCAGGCCGGCCTTTTCGGCGGGGCTGCCGGGGGCGATCCAGCCGGCCTCGGGGAGGATGAAGGGGTATCCTGCGCTAAAGACAGCGACGAAGAGGACGAGCCCCAAGAGCACGTTCATTGCCACGCCTGCGACGAAGACGACGGCGCGCACGCCTGGAGGCTGGTTGAGGAAGATGCGGGGGTCGTCCGACTTTGCCTCGGAGGGGCCCTCTCCGGCGAGTTTGACGTATCCTCCTGCCAGGATAAGGCTTAGGCGGTATTCGGTTTCGCCTTTTTGGGTTTTCCAGAGGGGAGGGCCGAAGCCGATGGAGAAGCGCTCGACGCGGACGCCGGCGCGCTTGGCGACGAGGAAGTGTCCGAGCTCATGAATGAGGATCGCCAGGCCCAGTCCCACGGCGATCATGAGCACATAACCTAGGCTTTGCAGGATAGCCAGTTGGTCGCCTCCTTTCGCGCCCAGCGGTCGGCTTCAAAGAGGGTCTCGAGGTCGGTGACGGGGCCGCTGCGGTGTTTGTCGAGGACGGCGCGGGTGAGCTCGACGATGCGGGGGAAGCGGATTGCGCCCTTGAGGAAGTGCGCGACGGCGATCTCGTTGGCGGCGTTGAGGACGGCGGCGCTCGTCCCGCCGGTCTTGGCCACTTCGAACCCGAGGTCGAGGGCCGGGAACTCTCCGGGGTCGGGCTGGCGGAAATGGAGCGCAGCCATGCGGGAGAGATCCAGTTTCGTCGCTTCGTGGCGCTGGCGCTCGGGGTAGGTGAGGGCGTAACGGATCGGCAGGCGCATGTCTGGGACGGCGAGCTGGGCGATGACGGAGCCGTCGACGAACTCGACCATGGAATGCATGATCGATTCGGGATGGATGAGGACCTTGATCTGGTGGGCCTGGAGGTTGAAGAGGCAGCGTGCCTCGAGGACCTCGAGGGCCTTGTTCATGAGCGTTGCGGAGTCGATGGAGATTTTTTCTCCCATGCGCCAAGTCGGGTGGGTGAGGGCCTCCTGAGGGGAGACGTGCTCGAGGCGTTCCGGGGGATAGCCGAGGAAGGGGCCGCCGCTGGCGGTGAGGTAAACGTGGCGGACCTCTTGCGGGGAGCGTCCGTCGAGGATCTGGAAGATGCCGGAGTGTTCGCTATCGACGGGGATGAGCTCGGTTCCGCGCTTTGCGGCCTGGGTCGTGACGAGGTCACCGGCGATGACGAGGGATTCCTTGTTGGCGAGGGCGACGCGGCGGGCGACGGAGATCGCGGAAAGGGTCGCCGGCAGTCCGGCCGCTCCGGCGATGGCCACGAAGACGAACTCGGGGGCCGTCTCCTCGAGCATTCGGGAGACTGCGGTCTCGCCGGTGAAGAGGCGCGTGCCGGCGGGGGTCTCGATCGAGCCGGGACATTCCTTGACGAGGGCCAGGGCCTTTGTTCCGACCGTGCGCGCGGCGGCGAGCAGGCCCTCCCAGTTGGACCAGGCGCTGAGGGCCACGACTTGGAAGCGGCCGGGCATGGCGGCGAGGACATCGATCGCCTGCCGTCCCACGGATCCCGTCGCGCCAAGGATTGCGACCGTCGTTGCCAAACGCTTTTCCCCGGGGTCCCGAAAGGGCTGCGGAACAAGCGATTTTACGGACGCGCGGGAGCCGTTCAAGCGCGTTTGCCGTCAGGGGGCGAGGCGAGGAGCTCCTCCACGGCCTGGGCGAGCCGGTCGACGAGCTTCGCTCGCGGGACGCGGAGGGGCTGGCGGTCGGCGCGGAAGAGGAAGCCGTCCGACTTGCCGGCGACGATACCGACGTCGGCCTCGCGGGCCTCGCCGGGGCCGTTCACGACGCAGCCCATCACCGCCACGGTGAGGGGCCGACGCGTCCGGGGGAGTCTCGCGCGCACCTCGTCGACCACGGCGGCGAGATCGATCTCGCAGCGCGAGCACGTGGGACAACTGAGGATGCAGATCCCGTCCTTGCGGAGCCCTACGGAGCGGAGGATCTCGAGTCCGGCGCGGACCTCGTCCTCAGGGGGACCGGTGAGGGAGACGCGGATCGTATCGCCGATGCCCGCCAGGAGCAGCGTCCCGATCCCGACGGCGTTGCGAACGAGGCCGATCTCGGCCGGCCCGGCGGCGGTGACGCCGAGATGAAGCGGGTAGTCGGTGAGCTTCGCGACGGCGCGGTATGCCTCGACCGTGTCGACGACGCTCGAGCTCTTGAGAGAGAGCACGAGGTCGGGGCAGCCGTGTTTCTCGAAGAAGGAAGCGCCGGCCAGCGCCCCTTCTACCATGAGCTCGACGGTCTTGGCGGACTCATCGACCCTTGCGCCGCGCGCGCGAGTCCGGATGCTTCCGGAGTTCACGCCGATGCGGATGGGGATCTTTCTCTCTCGGGCGGTCGCCGCAAGCCGGGCGAGCTTTGCGCGATTGCGCATGTTGCCGGGGTTCACCCTCACCTTGTCGGCCCCATGCTCGATCGCCGCCACCGCAAGGGCAGGATCGAAGTGGACGTCGGCCACGATCGGGATACGGACCTCCCGTTTGATCTGGCCCAGGGCGCGGGCGTCCTCCCTGGTTGCGACGGCGATCCGGACGATCTGGCAGCCGCAGGCCTCGAGGCGGCGGATCTGCTTTACGGTGGCGTCCACGTCGCGCGTGTGGGTATTGGTCATGGACTGGACCGAGACCGGTGAGCCGCCGCCGATGGGCACGGCGCCCACGGTGACCTTGCGGCTGCATCGCCTGCGGGGGATCTGCGCGTGTCCGATCTTTTTGGATGCGTGAGTCATCTTCGTCGGCGGAAAAAAGGGCCCGCATGAAGCGGGCCCCTCAGTTCTGGCATCCCCGACAGGGCTCGAACCTGTGGCCTCAAGATCCGGAATCTTGCGCTCTATCCAACTGAGCTACGGGGACGCGAAACACTCCCGGGAAAATAGTAGCATGGGACAGTCGCCGAGTCAAGGCGCGTTCCCGGGCGGCGCGGCGCAGGCTTCGCGGAAGGACGCGCCAGCGGCGACAAAGCGTCGTGAAGTCTAGAACCCATCTCAAAAATGGTGTTGGCCGCGTTGGGGGCGCCTCGCCGCCCCAACCCTTCGGGTCGCGAGTGGTTGCATCGCATCTCGTTGTCGCTCGTCGTTGATCCGCCACTGGCGGACCTGCCTGCTCGCTCCTTGATCTGCTCGCAAGCACTGCGCGACGCGACCAGCAGCATTTTTGAGATGGGTTCTGCTGAGTTTGGGGGATAATCCGCGGGGGAAAATCCGTAAGCTTGGGGTAGGCGGGCGTTGCATAGGGATGCCGGTTGAGGGAAGAGACGACGATGATGATCGATGAGCACCGTCACGTCGGGTATACGCGAGCGAACGGGACGCGGACGGCGGAGGAGATCATAGCCGAGATGGATCGTTTGGGCGTGGACCGCGCGGTGATCGCGCCGAGCGGCATGAAGAACGAGCCACAGGTATCCGACGAGGAGGAGGTCGCGGGGCAACGGAAGCTGATGGAGGCGGTTCGGGAATGCATCGAGGGGGGGCGCGTCACGCCGGAGATCGAAGAACGCCGGCGGGGCCTTGTGGACCACGAGGACGTTCTCGCCGCCGTGCGCAGATATCCCGAGCGGCTCATCGGCTGCTGGTGGGTGAATCCGTGGAGGGGCGAGGAGGACTGCCTCTCGGCGGCCGCGGCGGTCCGCGAACTGGGTTTCAGGTGCGTGAAGCTCCATCCGCTGGTTCACGTGTTTGCCGCGGACGACGCGGTGATGTCCCGCGTGATGGAATGGGCGGCCGAGATCGACGTTCCGGTGTGGTTCCATTCGTCGTACGGGCCGGGGACGGAGGTGAGGCGCATCGCGCGTTTGGCGGCGCGGTTTCCCGGGACGCGCGTCATCCTGGGACACGCGGGGGTGAGGGATTTGGCGGGGGAGGAGCACTCGCGGGAGGCGGCGGCGGCGGCGAGGGCAAGTCGGAACGTCTGGATCGACCTTTCAGACTGCCATGAGGAACCGATGCGGCGGATGATCGAGAACGCGCCGGGGGATCGTCTGGTATTGGCGTCGGACGATCCGTTCGGGAGGCTGGAGCGTCAAGTGAGTTATCTGCGCGAAATCGCGGGGGAGGACTCGGAGCTTTTCCGCATGATCTCAGGGGGGAACGCTTCGGCGCTTCTCGGAGTATCCGCTTAGGCGGTTTCAGCGGGGCGGGGGATGTTCTAGATGAGCCCCTTTTCGCGCCTGCGGTCGATGACGCGCTTGGCTTTTCCCATCGAGCGCTCGATCGTCTGGGGCTCGACCAGCTCGACGTTGGCGCGGAGCCCGGTGACGGACTGGATCTCGCGGTCGATCCGGTCGCGAAGGGCCTGCATTCGGCTCATCCTGTCGGAGAGGTCCTGCGCGCGCACCTCGACGCGCACGGTGACGATGTCGAGCGTTCCGGGGCGATCGACCTCGATCTGGTAGTGGGGCGCGGTGCCTTCGACGCGCAGGAGGGCCTCCTCGATCTGGGACGGGAAGACGTTGACGCCGCGGATGATGAGCATGTCGTCGCTGCGTCCGAGGACGCGGCCCATGCGCACGCCGACGCGGCCACAGGGGCAGGGGGAGTCATCGAGGGCGAGGATGTCCCTGGTGCGGTAGCGGAGTAGGGGCATGGCCTCTTTTGTGAGCGTGGTGAGGACGAGCTCGCCGCGGTCTCCCGGGGGGACGGGATCGAGGGTGACGGGGTCGAGGCACTCGACGAGGAAGTGGTCCTCCTGGATGTGCATGCCTATGCGGAGGGGGCACTCGCCGCTCACGCCGGGGCCGATGATCTCGGAGAGGCCGTAGTTGTTGAAGGCGAGGAGGTCGAGGGTCTCCTCGATCTTGAGGCGCATGTCCCGCGTCCAGGGCTCGGCGCCGAGGTGGGCGTAGCGCAGGGGAAGGGAGCGGGGATCGATTCCCTGTTCGCGGGCGACCTCGGCGATGCTAAGGGCGTAGCTTGGGGTGCAGACGAGGACCTGCGCACCGAGGTCCTGGATCAGCATGACGTGGCGGGGGGTATTGCCGCTGGAGGCGGGCACGACCGCGGCGCCGACCTTCTCGACGCCGTAGTGGAGGCCGAAGCCGCCGGTGAAAAGCCCGTAGCCGAAGGCGATGTGCACCGTGTGCTCGGGACGGAGGCCGCCCGACACGAGGAAGCGGGCGCACAGGTTCGCCCAGAGGTCGAGGTCGCGGGGGGTGTAGGCGACGATGGTGGGCTTGCCGGTCGTGCCCGAGGAGGCGTGGATGCGGGCGATCTCCTGGCGGGGCACGACGAGGAAGCCGAGGGGGTAGTGCCGCCGGAGGTCCTCCTTCGTTGTGAAGGGGAGGCGTCTCACGTCGCCGGCGCTCCTGATGCTGTCGGGCGTGACGTTGAGTTTTTCGAACGCCGCCCGGTAGAAGGGGACGTTCGCGACTCGCGCTACGGTCTCGCGGAGACGTTTCGTCTGGAGCGATGCGAGCTCGTGACGTGAGATCGTCTCGGCGGGGTCCCAGATGCGGTTTTCGAAGGGGAACTCGTGCACGGTCTCTCCCCGAAGCCATCCGGCTGGGCGTGGGGCGTCAGCGTCTATCGGTCTGGAAGAGCTCGACGTCCTGGATGGGGTTGATGCCCTTGGAACGGAGCGCGGCGACGGCTTTCTCCGGGTCCTCGAAGCGGAAGACGAGGACGGCCTTGTCGGCGCGCTTGAAGGTGAAGGCGTACATGTATTCGACGTTGATCTTCGCGGTCTCGAGCACGGCGAGCACCGCCGCGAGCCCGCCGGGACGATCCTCGACCTCGATCGCGACCACCTCCGTGACCTTGACCACGCAGCCGGCGGCTTCGAGGATGGACTTGGCTTTCTTCCAGTCGGGGAGGATGAGTCGAAGGATGCCGAACTGCTGCGTGTCAGCGAGCGACAGGGTCAGGATGTTGATGCCGGCGGCGGCGAGCGCCTGACAGGGGGCGCTCAGGCGTCCAGGCTTATTCTCGAGAAACACGGAGAGCTGGCGGATCTTCATGGCGTCTCCTCTTTCTCATCTACTTTTTTCTATTGTCCTGGACCCGCTTGGCTTTCCCTTCGCTGCGGGGGATGGTGTGGGGCTCGACGAGCCGCACGCCCACGCGCAGGCCCAGGGTGTGCTCGATGCTGCGGCTGAGCTTCGCCTGGAGTTCCTCGACCGCGCGCACCTTGTCGCTCAAGACCTCCTCGGTCACCTCGACCTGAATCTCCATCTGGTCGAGGCCCTTGGCGGTGGCGAGGAGGATCTGGTAGTGGGGGAGCGTGCCCTCGACGGCGAGGAGGGCGGATTCGACCTGCGAGGGGAAGACGTTGACGCCGCGGATGATGAACATGTCGTCGCTTCGGCGGCTGATGCGGCGGATCCTTCGGATCGTTCTTCCGCAGGCGCACGGCTCGGGGATGAGGGCGGTGATGTCGTGCGTGCGGTAGCGGATCATCGGCATCGCCTTCTTGCTGAGGGTCGTGAGGACGAGCTCGCCCTCCTCCCCGTCCGGGCGGGGCTCATCGGTGGCGGGGTCGACGATCTCTGGGTAGAAGTGGTCTTCGAAGACGTGGAGGCCGGCCTGGCGCTCGCACTCGATGCCGACGCCGGGGCCGATGATTTCGGAGAGGCCGTAGATATCGTAGGCCTTGAGGGGGCTTTCGCGCTCGATGCGTTTGCGCATCTCCTCGGTCCAGGGCTCGGCGCCGAAGACGCCCGCGCGCAGGGGGAGGTCGCGGACGTTGACGCCGATCTCGGCCGCGCGCTCGATCAAGTGGATGAAGTAGCTGGGGGTGCAGCAGATGGCGGTGACGCCGAAGTCCTTCATCACCGTGATCTGCCTGTCGGTGTTTCCGCCGGAAATCGGGATCACGGTGGCGCCGAGGGCCTCGGCCCCGTAATGCGCGCCGAGGCCGCCCGTGAAGAGCCCGTAGCCGTAGGCGTTCTGGATGATGTCGCCGCGATGGAGCCCGCAGGCGGCGAAGGTGCGGACCATGACGCTCGACCAGACCTCGATGTCTTCAGCCGTGTAGGCGACGACGATGGGTTTTCCCGTGGTGCCGCTGGAGGCGTGGAGTCGCACGATCTCCTCCATGGGGCTGGCGAAGAGGCCGAAGGGATAGGTGTCGCGGAGGTCCGTTTTCTGCGTGAAGGGGAGGCGCGAGACGTCCTGAAGCGTGCGGAGGTCGTCGACGCGGACCCGCGCCTCATCCATGCGCTTGCGGTATAGCGCGACCCGCTCGCAGGCGCGGCCGACCACGGCCTTCAAGCGGCGGAGCTGGAGATCCCGGAGCTTCTCGGCCGGCAGGAAGTCCGGGGTGCTTGCGGGATGGAAACCTCCCGGGAGATCATTCCATCGCTCGATCACGGCACTCCCTCTCCACCAGAGGTCTTGTTGGGGCGTTTGCTCTCGTGTTCGCGTCCCAGGGCGAAGGCTCGCTCGTTGTCGGCGTGCAGTTTTTCGGGGAGGTTGGTCCGGATCGCCGCGAGCCAGTGCTCTTCGGCGATGGGGAGGTGGGTGCTGAGCGCCCCGAGGAGCGCGACGTTGAGGCTGCGGCGGTTGGGCAGGGTCTTTTCGTCGACGGCGTCGGCGATGAGGAGGCCGCCCGGGCGCAGGCGATGACGGTTGGGCTCGGCTTCATCGGGGGAGAGGAGCACGAGGTAATCGGCCTCTCCGGTCGGCACCATGGGGCTGAGGACTTCCTCTCCGAAGCGGACGTCGCTTGCGACGGAGCCGCCGCGCTGGCTCATTCCGTGCAGCTCGCTTTTTTTCACGTCATAGCCGGCGTGGAAGGCCGCCTCGGCGAGGATGTCGGAGGCCTTCAGCACCCCCTGTCCTCCGAGTCCGGCGATGACGACGTTGATCAACTCAGGAGGCGGGTTCTGTGATTGCGCGCTCATGTTCGCGTATCCGTTTGCTGGCGAGTAGACAGGGTCTGCGGGCGACGATCACGGCGGTCTCGCCCGAGGCGAGGGTTTCCTTGAGGAGCGTCTCGAAGGCGTGGCGGTCGCGGGTGGGGTCGGTGACGTGGACGCGCTTGACGCCGAGCGACTTTGCGAGCTCTTCCACGACGACGCGACCCGTGGGCCGATGGTCGAGGGTGCGGCCGGTGCCGGGGTGCTCCTGCAAGCCCGTCATGGCGGTGGTGCCGTTGTCGAGGATGATGACGACGTGTCCGGTGGGGGGGGGATTGTAGATCATTTCGACGAGGCCGGTGATGCCGCTGTGGATGAAGGTGCTGTCGCCGATGACGCTGACGACGCGGCGGGCCTCCTCCGGGGCGAGGACGTGACGAAGGCCGAGCCCCACGCCGATGCTTGCGCCCATGCAGACGCAGGAGTCCATCGCCTCGAAGGGGGGGAGCACGCCCAGCGTGTAACAGCCGATGTCGCCGGCGACGATGCAGCGGAGGCTCGAGAGCGTCTCGAAGACGGCGCGGTGGGGACAACCGGGACAGAGCTGTGGGGGCTTGCCGGGGGTGGCGGGGCGTTCGGGGGTTTCGTCGCGGGCGATGATCCTTCGAACGCGCTCGACGTCGAGCTCGCCGAAGCGGTACATTTCGGGCTTTCCCTCGACGGCGATGCCGCCTGCGCGCAGGGCCTCGACGAGATAGGGGTCGCCCTCCTCCACGACGAGGCACCGCTCGACGCCTTGGGCGAAGCGGGCGATGCGCTGGAGCGGGAGGGGATAGGTGAGTGCGACCTTGAAGAAGGACGCGCCGGGGGCGGCCTCGCGGGCGTGCATGAACGCCACCCCGGAGGTGACGATGCCCAGCGAGCGATCTCCCTGGATCTCGCGGTGGAGGTTGGACGCTTCGCCCCAGGCGGCGAGGTCCGCCAGCTTCTCCCGGAGCCGCTGATGCGCCGGCCGAGCGTAGGCCGGGATCATCACGCGGCCGCGGACAGCCCTGGTGAAGCGGGGCGTGCGAGGGGCGGCGAGACCGCGTCTCTCCGTGAGGACGGTTTTCGAGTGGCAGACGCGGGTCGTAAGGCGCAGGAGGACGGGGAGTCTCCAGCGCTCCGAGAGTTCCGTGGCGGCGATGAGGAAGTCGTAGGCCTCCGCGGAGCTTGACGGCTCGAGCATCGGGATGCCGGCGGCCACGGCGTAGTGGCGGTTGTCCTGCTCATTTTGGCTGGAGGCCATGCCGGGGTCGTCGGCCGAGACGACCACGAGGGCGCCGCTCACCCCCGTGTAGGCCGCAGTGAAGAGGGGGTCGGCGGCGACGTTGAGCCCGACGTGCTTCATCGTGACGAGGGCGCGTGCCCCGGTGTACGCCGCGCCGAGGGCCACCTCGAAAGCCACCTTCTCGTTGGGGGCCCACTGGGCTTTGCCGCCGAGGTCGGAGAAGGTTTCGAGGATCTCGGTGGAGGGCGTGCCCGGGTATCCGGCGCCGAGGGCGAAGCCAGCATCCCTAGCGGCGAGGGCGACCGCCTCGTTGCCGCTGGCGAGCATGCGACTGGAAGGCCTCATGAGAACCCCCGGGTTTTCCGGAATGGCGCCGACACGTCCGCACCTGGGACTGAGAGCCACGACTTTTAGCAGATTCCACGCCAGGAATCAAGCGCGAAGCGCGGCCCGGGGGAGTTGTCTCTCGTCAGGGACGATCATCTGTGCAATAATGCGCGTCAGTCGGGTTAGCAAGGAGTAGACGACATGCTGGTTCACCGGCGAACGGCTCTGATCGTTTGGACAACGGTCATCCTCATACCCGTCCTCTCTTTTGCAGGTGAGGAGAGCCCTCCCGCGTGGGAGACGCTCGGAAAGTCCCTTGACGGGCTCTTGGCGGCGCTTCGGGGCGAGAAGGGCCCATACACTTTGGCCATCCGGGTCGAGACCACGGGGAAGCCGGCCGGGACGACGCGCATCGAGTTCGCGTATGCGGACGACGCGACCTATTCCGTCGATCTATCGGTCAACGAATTCTCCGCCCGACTCGTGCGCGCGGCGGAGGAGACGGCAATCGTCGTTCCCGCGAAGAAGGTGATGTTAGCCTCCGACTCGTCGGCGCCTTGCGAGGCGATGAACGCGAGCGCTCTCATCGGATCGATCGCGTCGCGCGTGCCGGCTCTTGACGCAGCGTGCAACGTTGTCCGGACGGGGACGTCGCAGGCACCGGCGCTCTTGTTGGCGACGCTCCTGGGACTGAGGGAGGAGCCCGGCGAGCCTCCGGAGAGAAGGCTTGTTTCGGATCCCAAACGCGCGCGCGGGCGATTTGTCTTGCGCATCATCGGCGATCGATTGGCTGGGGTGCGATGGTCCGACGGCGACGAGGAGGTCCGGGTCACGATCGATTTAGCGCCCGGGGCGAGCCCCAAGATCGGCGAGGTCACGGGGGAGACCGCGGTCGTTCGCGTCGGGCGGGAGGAGTTCGAAGCATTTGTCGCGCGGGCGCTTTCGCGCGCAGCGGAGATTCTCTGGACGGACAGCTTCTACAGCCCTCCCGCCGACAGCGTGACGCGCTGCGAGAACTCCGTGCTCCGCGTGCGCGACGGGAGGCGCGTCCTTCTTCTTCAAGGGACGCCTAGCGCGGTCGGACGCGCGCACGGGACGCTCCTTGCCGACGAGGTGGGGCGCACGGTCGAATCGACGTTGTTCGTCGTGGGGCTCTATTATTCGGTCGAGCGGAAGAGCTGGTTTCTGAGCGACATCCGGCGGGTCTGGAAGGAGCTGTCCCCTCACATCGACCAGGCGTATGTCGAGGAGCTACAGGCACTTGCGGAAGGGGCAGGCCTTCCCGGGGAGGAGGTCCTTTTAGCGAGCGTATTTCCGGAGTTCTTTCACTGCTCCGGGTTCGCCTTAGCGGGCAGGGCCACGGTGGACGGGAAGCTGTACCACGGGCGGATCCTCGATTACATGACCCGGATCGGTCTTCAGCGGTCGGCGGTTGTGATCGTCACGCGCAAGGACGGGGCAATCCCCTTTGCGAACGTGTCCTACGCGGGGTTTGTCGGGAGCGTGTCGGGGATGAACGCCCAGAAGATCGCCATCGGGGAGATGGGGGGAGGCGGGCAGGGGAAATGGGCGGGCGTCCCGATGGGGTTCCTCGTGCGGAGCGCTCTGGAACGGTGCACGACCTTAGAGGAGGCGAAGGCGCTCTTCGCGGAGTCGCCTCGGACGTGCGAGTACTACTATGTTTTTTCGGACGGGAAAGACGCGTCGGCGGTCGGCGTCCGCGCGGTCCCGGAAGAGATCGAGTTTGTCGAGACAGGGGAGAGCCATCCGCTTCTGCCGGAGGCGATCGAGGATTGCGTCGTCCTCTCGGCGGGGTCTCGGTACCGCGCGCTCGTATCACGCGTGAGGGAGAACTATGGGCGGATCGACACCGAGGCGGCGCTGGCGATCATGAAGCGGCCGGTCGCCATGGAGAGCAACCTCCACAGCGTTCTCTTCGTCCCGCAGGACCTCGTGTTCTATGTTGCGGACGCGGGGGCGCGCACGCCTGCCTGCGACGAGCCCTACGCCCGGTATGACCTCGCGGAGATGCTCAAGGAGATGGATGCGCTTTCTGTGGAGAGCCGTCCCTCGTCGCAGCCCTGAGGGGTGCGAATCCCGGCATCAGTCGCAGAACCTGTATCGCAAGAGCGCGCCGAGGGCGGCGAGGCCGTCGCGCCAGGTGATCTTTTTTCCTTCGGCGTAGGTTCTGCCGCTGTAGCTGATGGGGATTTCGTAGAGGCGGTAGTGTCCCTTGCAGACCTTGGCGGTGATCTCGGGCTCGATGGAGAAGCCATTGGAGCGGAGGGGGAGGGCCGCGATCACCTCGCGGCGGAAGGCCTTGTAGCAGGTCTCCATGTCGGAGAGGTTCACGTTGTAGAGGGCGTTGGCGCAGGTCGTGAGAAATTTATTTCCGACGTAGTGCCAGAAGAGGAGGACGCGGTGGGGTCCGCCGAGGAAGCGCGAGCCGTAGACGACGTCGGCGCGGCCGTCGAGGATGGGGGCGATCATCGCGGGGTATTCCGCCGGGTCGTATTCGAGGTCCGCGTCCTGGATGATGACGACGTCGCCCGTGACGTGCTTGAAGCCTTCGCGCAGCGCGGCGCCCTTGCCCTGGTTGCGGTCGAGGCGGAAGACCTTGACGGTCTCGCTCTCCTCCCGCCCGATTCTCTCCAGGATCTCGCGCGTGCCGTCGGTGGAGGCATCGTCCACGATGATGAGGTGCTTCTCGCACTCCACGGGTGCGCGCAAGACGCGGCGGACGATCTCCTCCACGGTGTTGCGCTCGTTGTAGACGGGCATCACGACGGAAAGTTTCATTCTTCGGCTCCCGGATGCGGGAATGGGGATCCCTCGAATGGCTCGGTCATCCGCTGCGGCGCGAGGCGCCCACAGCTACACGGTCTTGTCAGCGGTCAGCTTGCGAATCGCCGCTCGCGACGACATCTCAGCAGGCTGCCCTGCTTGCAGCTGCTCTGAAACGGAGCAGGGTCGAAGCCGATCCAGCGAATGCCATCGGCGCCGTCAAAGCGGCGAGCCATCACTTCCAAGGCTTCGTGACTATTGTCAACAAGGAGAAAGCGCCGTCCGAGTTGGAGGGCGGCGGCCCCGGTGGTTCCGCTCCCGGCAAAGAAGTCGAGGACGAGGCCGCCGGGACGGGAGGATGCCTGAATGATGCGCCTGAGTATCCCCAGCGGCTTCTGGGTCGGATAGCCGGTTTTCTCTGCACCGTTGGTGGGGACGATGGTGTGCCACCACGTGTCCGTCGGAAGCTTCCCGCGGGCGGCCTTTTGCGGACCTACAAGGCCGGGAGCCATGTAGGGTATGCGCTCGATCTCGTCGTAGTTGAAGACGTAGTTCGATGGATCCTTCGCGTAGAGGAGGATGTTGTCGTGCTTGGGCGGCCACTTGTTTCTTGGACGACCGCCGTAGTCGTAAGCCCAGATGATCTCGTTGAGGAAGCACTCTCTCCCGAATATGTTGTCAAGAAGGACCTTGCAGTAATGAACTTCGCGGTAGTCAACGTGGAAGTACAGGCTCCCGTCCGGAGAAAGGACGCGGTGCGCCGCGATGAGCCTCGGCTCCAGAAACGCCAGGTAGTCGTCGAAGAGGTCGCTGAAGCGCTTGGTCCCCAGGACGATACTCTCGTAGCGCCGACCCTGGAATCCCACCCGATCTCCCGATTCCGACCGGACCGTCTTCAGCTGCGTTCGCTGCTGGACTTTCCCGGTGTTGAAGGGGGGATCGATGTATATGAGGTCCACGGAGGCCGCGGGGAGATCCCGGAGGACAGCGAGATTGTCCGCGAGATGGATGGTGCCGATCACGTCACTGTCCGTCATGTAGTGTCAGCTCCGCTCATGGCGTCTAACAAGCATTCTACGGACCCGATCGCGGCGGTCAACCGCAGGGGCTCCGCTACCACAGCTTCGGGAAGACCCGCTGCAGCGCTTCGACGTCCTTCACAGGCGCGCAGGTCTTGTCCGTGCAGAGGAAGGCCGTGGGCTTGCCGGTGTCGGGGTACCCCAGGCGGCGCAGCTCCTGGGGCTCCTTTGCGGGATCGACGGGAATGACGACGCGCCTGACGACGGGGAGTTTGAGAAGGGCGTCGTGGAGATCGCGCCGGCGGGGGTCGTCTTCCCGTCCGATCAGCACGCACTTGAGGGGATAGTTCTCGCGCCAGCTTGCCCCCAGGGCGTAGGCGCCCGCGTGTGCGGCGAAGGTCCGGTAGTTTTCCGCGAAGGGGGCGAGCCACTGTCCAGCGGCCTCCTTGAAGCGGCTCTCGTCCGTGAGGTAGTAGAGGCGCATGGCGGCCTGCGCCATCTGACCGGCCTTCGCAAGCCCGTCCGGGTCGGCGGCTGCCGTCGAGGCGACCGCCGCGAAGACCTCGCCGGCCCGGCTTCGGAAGCCGAGGTCTCCGGTGTATTCGTAGGCGGAGATGAGGGCGTTAGCGAGGTCGGCGCTTTCGACGTCGGGCGCATCGAGCAGGGCTTGTTTGGCCGCCGACGCGTAACGTGCGTCCCCCAGGGAGCCGGCCGCTTCGAAGAGCGCCCATGCTGAGGGCGCCTTGGCAGGCGGGTCCTCCAGATCGTTCATGAGGGTCTGAGCGAGCTCATGTGCGACTTCGTTGTACTGCGGGTTCGGAAGAACGCGGGCGAGGGCGAAGGCGAGGAGGAGGAGTCGCGCCTTCCCGTGGGCGTCTTGGGCGAGGGTCTGGCGGTTCTTGAGGACGTCGGCCGCGGCCGCTCGAGCGATCCGCGCGAAGTTCTCGTCGCGGGTGGAGACGAAGCGGTCGAGGAGGAAGAGCACCATGTCGGGGGTCGGCGGCACCCGCTCGCCTCGGGCTCCCTCGAATGTGGAGGTCTGCGCATCGAAAGAGGTCATGAGCGTGTTGGCAACCGCGTCGACGACTTCACTCCAGGAGACCGTCGGGGCGGGTTCCCCTTGGCCGGCGCCCTCCGTTCTGCCTGGGCCGCAGCCGACGACGGCGAGAAGAGCGAGTCCCAGAGCCAGTCTGGCTTTGCACAACCAGGGCATGCGTTGTCCTTTCTCCGCAAGAGCACTGTAATTCTACCGCTTCCGCGTGTATCTCGAAAGGGTAAGGGCGGCGGCATATCGGCGGTTGCGCGTCGGGGATGCGTCTCTACAATTGGGGTTGTTCTGCGATTGGACTCTTTGGAGGAGGAAGACCATGAAGAAAGGGATCTCTCTCGTTGCGGCGATTGTGTTTGTGTCTCTGTGCGTCCGCGCGGCGGAGGCTCCGAGCGACTTTCTCGGTCGCTGGCTCCTTCGCGAGGGCGCCGGACAGAGCGTCCGGGAGGCTACGGACAAGACGCCCAGCTTCCTGGGCGCGCGCGCCGAGGAAGACGATCAGGACCCCGCGTGGGCAGACGGCTTCCTCGTTTTCAACGGTGTGAACGACTGCGTGACGCTGGGGAACGAGGACTCCTACGCGCTTTCGGATACGGGGACGCTGTGCGCGTGGGTGAAACCCGCCGAGGGAGATAGCGCCCACGACGGCTCCGTCGTGATCAAGCGGTCGAACTACTACCTCTGGCGGCGGAAGGACGGGAAGCTAGCTTTCGGATACTACTACGTGGATGGGGCATCCGAGAAGGGGTACGAGTATGAGACGGTGATCTGCGCGTCGGCGGCGCCGGCGGGGAAATGGTCGCACGCGGCGGTATCGTGGGACGGGAAAGCGGTCCGGTTTTTCGTCGACGGCAAGCCAAGCGGCGAGAGTCCTCAGAAGGGGCCGGTCAAGTTCTATCGTGCGCCGACGCGTCTGGGATGCGAGCAAGCGGACGTGCGGGCGTACGCCGGGTCGATTGCATCCGTGAGCATCTACGCGCGGGCGCTCTCCGCCGAGGAGGTGAAGGCGGAGATGGAAGCGTTTCGGCCGTGAGCTTGGAGGCGGGTGCGCTCTGGATATCCAGCATGGCAGCCACGAGCGCTAGCCGCCTGGGCCTTGAATCGACCCTGCGCCTTCGGGGGCGTCCGCGGACGCGGAAGAGGGCGGCTAAGAAGCGTGGCAAGGCGATCAAGAAGTAGAATGTGCCCTTTTCCAAGTTAGAACGTCCGTCGGAGTGCGGAGAATGAGAAGAGTAGAGACACTGTACTTTGAGAAGGGAGGGGCGGTGCATACTGGGGAGACTGTTCGGGCAGCGAGGGAGCGGGCGGGTGAGCTCGAGGCGGAGGCGGTGGTGGTCGCATCGACGACGGGGAAGACGGCGCTTGAGGCGGCGCGCGCTTTCGCCGGGACGGGGACGCGGATCATCGCGGTGCCTTTCCAGAAGCACCTGTGGGAGAAGCACCGTCCCCCCGACGCGGAGATTGTGCGTGAGTGCCTGGAGATGGGCGTGGAGTTCCTGCCCGCCGCACCGGTGGTACGCATCCTGGATTCGGAACGTCCGGACATTGCGGATGCTTGGCGGACGCTGAGTCAGGGGTTCAAGGTCGCGATGCAGGTGGCGTCGATGTGCGTGGACACGGGCTTGCTGCAAGCAGGCTCCCACGTGATCTCGATCGGGGGGACCGGATGGGGGGCGGATACGGCGATCGCGGTTGAGACGTACGGGTACGCCGACGTACTCAGATCCAACGTGACGGAGATCATCGCGATGCCTTCGAGGTAGATCGTGAGAAGGCGGCGCGAGCGGCGGCGGGGCGCGAACGCAGGGAAGGGGCAGCCTAAGGGGGGCGGTCGGGAGCGGCCTTGCCCGGAGAGGGTGGGAGGGTACAATGGCGGTTCAACGATAGGGGGACGAGGCAGAAGAAGGGCAGACGTGAAGAAGATCGTCATCTACGACACGACGCTGCGGGACGGGTGTCAGGCGGAGGGGATTTCGCTGAGCCTCGAGGACAAGCTCGCCCTGACCCAGCGTCTCGACGAGTTCGGGATCGACTACATCGAGGGCGGATACCCCCAGTCCAATCCCAAGGACGCTTCGTACTTCCGGGAGGCGGCGCACCTTGCGCTCTCGCACGCGCAGGTTGTCGCGTTCGGGTCGACGCGGCGGGCGAAGTACGCCGCGGACAAGGACCCGGGCCTGCGCGCGCTCCTCGGGGCGGGCACGGGCACCGTCGCGGTGGTGGCGAAGAGCTGGGACCTTCACGTCCGGGACGTACTGCGGGTGGGTCCGAAGGACAATCTCGCGATGATCTCGGACAGCGTGCGGCACCTCAAGAAGGAGGGGAGGACCGTTTTCCTGGACGCCGAGCACTTCTTCGACGGGTACGCGCACAACCCGAAGTACGCGATGAAGACTCTGCGCGCGGCGCTGGATTCGGGCGCGGACGCGCTGGTGCTGTGCGACACGAACGGCGGGACGACGGTCTCGGCGGTCGCGGCGGCTGTTTCGCGCGTGCGCAGGGAGACGCGGTTGTATCGTCCCGTGATCGGGATCCACACGCACAACGATTCAGGCCTAGCGGTGGCCAACACGCTGGCCGCGGTCGAGCGCGGGGCGAGGCACGTGCAGGGGACGCTGAACGGAGTGGGGGAGCGCTGCGGGAACGCGGACCTCTGCTCGCTTGTCCCGAACCTCGTCCTCAAGCTCGGGTGCGACTGCAGCGCGAGGGCGAACCTCAAGCAGCTCACGGAGCTGTCCCGCTACTTCTATTCGCTGGCGAACTTGGCCGTCCCGCACGGCCAGCCCTACGTGGGCCTGAGCGCGTTCAGCCACAAGGGGGGGATGCACATCGACGCGATGAAGAAGAACGAGCGCACGTACGAGCACGTCCCGCCCGACACGATCGGGAACACGCGGCGGATTTTGCTCTCGGAGCTTTCGGGGTCGGCGAGCATCCTCCAGAAGATGGAGAAGTCGGACATCGCGCGCGACCCGGAGACCATGCGGCGGGTCTTGGCGAAGGTCCAGAAGCTCGAGAACGAGGGATACCTTTTCGAGGCCGCGGAGGCGTCGTTCGAGATCCTCGTCAAGAAGATGCTGCGCAAGCACCGCAGCTTCTGGAAGCTGCACGGGTACCGCATCATTGTCGAGCAGAGGGGGGAGATGCCGGTGACGGAGGCGACGCTGAAGCTCGGGGTCGGCTCGCGGACGTTCCACACGGTGGCCGAGGGGGACGGCCCGGTGAACGCCTTGGACGGGGCGCTGCGCTTAGCGCTGGAGGGGGTGTACCCCCAGCTCAAGGACATGCGGCTCCTTGACTACAAGGTACGCGTGGTGAACCCGCGGGCGGCGACGGCGGCGCGCGTGCGCGTCACGATCGAGTCGCGCGACGAGACGGACGTGTGGGGGACGGTGGGGGTAAGCGAGAACATCATCGAGGCGTCGTGGCTAGCCCTCGTGGACAGCTTCGAGTATAAGCTTCTCAAGGGTTAAGGCTCTCAGTGAGGGCGGGAGGGCGGTCGAGGAGCCCGAGGAGCTCGACGGGCTTTTCGATGAGGGTCCTAGCGCCGCCCTCGAGGAGCTCCTGGGCGTCGCGGAAGCCCCAGAGCGCTCCGACGGGGAACATCCCGGCGGCGTTGGCGGTTCTCATGTCGGTGCCGGTGTCGCCCACGTAGAGGAAGTCGGCGGGGGGGACGGCCATGTCGCGCGCGATCCTGAGGGCCTCGGTCGGGTCGGGTTTGCGCCGGACGCCCGGACGGGCTCCGGCGGCGTGCGAGAAGCGCCACTTCCCGAGGAGGCTTGCGGTGATGATTTTGGTGAAATCATCGAGCTTGTTGGAGAGGACCGCCATCGGGACGCCGCGCGACGTGAGGGCATCGAGGAGCTCGGGGATACCGGCGTAGGGGCGGGTCTTGTTCGCCCAGCGTTTTCCGTATTCGTCGCGCATGGCGGCGAGGCACTGCGCCACGGTTTTCTTGTCGCGACGACCGTCCGGGAGGGCGCCGCGGGCGAGGTGCTCCACGCCGTCGCCCACTAGGCGCTTGTAGGCCGCGGTGTCGTGCCCGGGGAACCCCAGGCGCGCCAAGGCGCAGTTCATGGAGTCCGCAAGGTCGTCGACGGTATCCAGGAGCGTGCCGTCGAGGTCGAAGAGCACCGCCCGATACGTCATCCGCGTCCATCCTTGAGAGAGGTCAACGCGGGGAGGATTGTCCGGGAAGAGGCGTCTTCGAGCAAGAGATCAGCTGCGACTGGGGCGCCGGCGTCCGTGTGGAAACCCCTGGAGCTTTTTTCTGGAGACCTTCTTGGGCCGTTGTTATATTCTGCACCGTTGAAGTCGGCGGACGGCCTGAGGCTGGAAAGGATCAAGCGCGATGGAAGACGCCCTGAAGAGTTTCGTGCCCACGCACATCTTTTTCACGAAGGGCGTGGGCAAGCACAGGGAGAAGCTAGCGTCGTTCGAGCTGGCGCTGCGGAGCGCGGGGATTGAGAAGTTCAACCTTGTGCGCGTTTCGAGCATCTTTCCGCCGGCATGCAAGGCGATCGCCAAGGCGATCGGGCTGCGGAAGCTCCGGCCGGGGCAGATCGTGTTCGTCGTGATGGCGGAGGCCGCCACCAACGAACCCAACCGTCTCATGGCGGCGAGCATCGGACTAGCGGTGCCGAAGAACCGCAGCCACTACGGGTACCTGAGCGAGCACCATTCGTTCGGGGAGACGGAGAAGAAGGCGGGGGACTACGCGGAGGATCTCGCGGCGACGATGCTGGCCACGACGCTGGGTATCCCGTTCGATCCCGACAAGAACTACGACGAGCGGCGCGAGGTATACCGGATGAGCGGGGAGATCGTCGCGTCGCGCAACATCACGCAGAGCACGGAGTGCGACAAGGACGGTCTCTGGACGACGGTGGTGGCGGCCGCCGTCCTCATTACGATGTGAGCGAGAGAGTCATGCCCGGAAAGCGCAGCGTCCTCCGGAAGCAGTATTTGGCGGGTCCTCCCGTGGAGCCGATGGGGTTTGCGCGGGGGAAGAGGATCGGCATCGTTGATCTCATGGACGGATGGTCGCGCACGGGGGCGTTTAACGGCGGGCGCTTAGCCGAGGCCGCCGCCATCCTCAAGCGGATGATAGAGGAAAACGCCACCATCGCGCTCACGCTCTCCGGGGCGATGGTCCCGGCGGGGATGGGGGGCGTGGTGCGGGATCTGATACGGGGGGGGTTCATCGATTTCGTGATCTCCACGGGGGCCAACCTGTACCACGACCTGCATTTCGCCTTAGAGCTTACGCCCCGTCAGGGCGACGCGAACGCAGACGACGACGAGCTTGCGGAGGCGGGGATCGAGCGCATCTACGACGTGTTCATCACGGAGGAGATCCTGCTGCGCACGGACCGTTTCGTTCAGGAGGCGGCCGCCGACATCCCGTGTGAGGCGCCCGTCTCAAGCGCGCGCGTGCACCACGCGCTGGGGAAGAGGGTTCTGCGGGAGACGGCGAAGCCTCAACTCTCGATGCTGGCCGCCGCGGCGGAATATGACGTGCCGGTCTTCACCTCGAGCCCGGGGGACTCGTCGATCGGGATGAACCTAGCCGCCGCGAAGCTTCGAGGCGGGTCGCTCATGGTGGACTGCGACCTGGACGTGATAGAGACGGCGGCCATCGTGAACGCGGCGGCGAAGAACGGGGTGCTGGAGATCGGCGGGGGCTCCCCCAAGAACTTCTACATGCAGACGCAGCCGATGCTTTCGCAGATCCTCGGGATCGATAAGGGGGGCCACGACTATTTCGTCCAGATCACCACGGATTCGCCGCAGTGGGGGGGGCTGTCGGGGGCGACACCGCAGGAGGCGATCTCCTGGGGGAAGATCTCCCGGGGTCCCAGGCGCCGTTACGCCGTGGTATACTGCGACGCCACCATCGCCTTTCCGCTCTTGGGAGCGTATGTCCTAGCGTCGTGCAAGAAACGACGGCCCAGGCGTCTTTACGCTCGTCTCGATGCCCTCACCAAGCAACTGGCGAGCCACGCGAAGCGGATCTCAGGGGCGAAGGGGGCCGGGAAGGCCCGGCGCGGGCAAGCCCGATCCGAGGGGACCTGGCCGTGCGGGAGAAAGCGCGCGTGATCTCCCCGGGGGGAGGCAGCTTGCGAAGGAGGCCTTCTGGAAAGGGAGTCTCCCGTGGTCCCGAGGTATGAGCATGTCCCGGACAACTTCGGGGCGCTTGCGGCGGAGCTTGCCGACTACGAGTCGGCGCGCGTGGCGGTCCTCCCGGTGCCGTATGAGTCCACAGTGACGTTCGGCGGGGGCGCCCGGCGCGGGCCGCGGGCCATCATCGAGGCGAGCCAGAATACGGAGCTTTACGACGGGGAGCTCGAGCGAGAGCCGCTTGCCTGCGGGGTGGCGACGCTGCCCCCGATGGAGACCGACGTCCGGGGACCGGAGTTTGAGATCGCGCGGGTGGAGCAGGCCGTCCGTGGGGTCGTCGAGGACGGAAAGATCCCCGCGCTTCTGGGGGGGGAGCATTCGATCTCCCTGGGGGCCGTCCGGGCGCTCGCGGGCCGGTTCGGGGATCTGTCGGTGCTGCAGATCGACGCACACCTCGATCTGCGTGATTCCTATCAGGGCTCGCCATTCTCCCATGCGTGCGTCGCGCGACGGTGCCTCGAGCTTGTCCCGGTCGTGCAGGTCGGCGTGCGCAGCGTGAGCGAGGAGGAACATCGCTTCGTTGCGGAGGAGGGGCTTGAGCCTTTCTACGCGTGGGACCTTGAAGGGCGGACGGATTGGATACCGAGAGTGCTCTCGAGGCTTTCGCCGAACGTGTACGTGACGGTCGACCTTGACGGTCTGGACCCGTCCTTGTGCGGCGCCGTGGGGACGCCTGAGCCGGGGGGCCTGTCGTGGCGGCAGATCACGTCGGTCATTCGCGCCCTGGGGGAGAAGGCGAGGATCGTCGGCTTCGACATCGTGGAGTTATCGCCCCACGAGTTCTCGCTGCCGAGCAATGTCGTCGCCGCCAAGGTCACCTTCAGGCTCATTGCCGCCGCTATCTGACCATCCCAGACCGAGGCCGGCGCCCACCGCAGGGGGAAAGGTCCGGGAAGAAAAAGTCAAGCCCATGTTTGACATTGTGTTCAAAAGGGGTTAGATTCGGTTGGGAGGGTTCCTGAGGAGGAGCGGAGTCATGAGTCGTCATTGCTGTTTGGCCTTTTTCATCTCCTTTGCTCTTCTTGCGGGGACGTCGTCCGCCGACGAGAAGTTCAACGCCATCGTTGATTCTTTCGTTCGCACGACGGGCGACCTTCCGTCGTTTTCGTACGAGTACGAGGGGATGTTTCTGGACGCGCAATCCGCGCAGGTGAACGTGACGGGGAAGGTCACGTACATGGATGGGTTCCGGGTGGTCGCCGACGCCATCGTCGAGGAGCCGTCGGGCGCAAAGAGGCATCTGGTGCGGTCCGACGGGGCAACGCTCTACGAGGTGGTTGAGAGCGGGGGGGCGGCGACGTATCTGCGAAAGGTGAACCTTGACGAGATCCGGGAGTACTTCGGGGAGGAGTTTCTGCCGTTCACCGTCGGGAAGAACCCCGTGCTCCAGGTTTCGCTGCTGGCGCTTCCGACGCTAGCGGGGTCCTTCTACGCGATGTCTTTCGTGAACGAGTACAGGGTCGGCTCCCGCGCGACGACGGCCTTTGAGGCGCAGCTCACCGGTCCTCTCATGGAACGCGCGGGCCGCCTGGGGAACAACCCCCTGATCACGGACCTTACATACCTCGCCGGACAGGCGGGGCGCATTTGGTTCTACATGGGGCCTGACGACGGTCTCATCTATCGGCTGGAGGTGTTTCGTCGCAGCCAGGGGATGTTTCTGAAGGCGGACTTCAAGAATTACGAGATGAACGTCGAGGTGGAGAAGGGGACTTTCCTCTATGCGCCGCCCGTGGGGTCGAAAGTGGAGGAGTTTTCCGCGGAACTGGCGGAGGGGGTGCGGAAGATGCAGCGCGCGATCGCGGGGGTGCCCCTCAAGCCGGGGGACAAGCTGCAGCCGGTGCGGTTGGAGTCGGCCACCGGCTTTCCCGTCTATCTTGGCGCGTTCAAGAAGGCGGTGGTGGTGATCGTGTGGGAGCGGATGGAGCCAGGGGCCAAGAGGCTGGATATCGCTCCCCTGGATGCCGTCGTGCGCTCCCAGGTCGGGAAGCCGATCTACTGCGTGATCGTCACGCCTCGTCAGGGGGAGGCCATCAGGGAGCTCACCTCGAATGGCATCGGCTTTCCGGTCGTTTCGGCGGGCTCTGATCTCGGTCAAGACCCGGCGGGGCTCGCCCTGCGTCTCCTGGACGCTTCGTCGCGGGTCATCGTGGTTGAACCGGGCCTGCGCGTGAGCGCTGTCATCCCGTGCGACAACCCCCAGTGGGTGGAACTTGCGCAGAAGGCGTTTGCCGAGGCGCTCGAGAAGGTCGAGCCCGCGGCGCAGTGACGGACGCAGTTTTTCTCCCGGAGGCGATATCCATGGCTGCCACCGAACGGTTTCGAGACCAGCTCAGGCGACGACGACGGGAACGGGGGCTGACGCAGTTTGAGCTGGCGCGGTTGGCCGGGGTCACGAGGAGCTATATCAACATGGTCGAGCGCGGGAAGGTGAGGCCCCCGAGCGCGGGCGTGGTCGCGCGAATGGAGCGGGCGCTCAAGCTTCCGGAGGGGGAACTGGGGGCGCTCGCCGACCTCTCGCGGATCCCGGACCGTTTCAAGCGGTTTCTGCACGAACAGCTTCCGTTGGACGACGAGACCCTGCGGGGGGCGCGGCAGATTCTGGATATCATCGGGACGGAACTCAACGCGGCGTGGACGCTCCCGGATGAGAAGCGTCAGTTGGCGCAACGGCTGCGCCCCTTCCGCGAGCACGCGTCGTGGGACGTGCGGCGTCTTGCGTGTGCGCTTCTAGCGCGGCTATCCTGGAGCGGGTCGGCGGACGATATCCGGGCCGCCCAGGACGATCCCCATCCGCTGGTCCGGGTAGAGGCGGCGCGAGCCGTCGGGGAACTCACCGCGGAGAACTCCCGCGAGCTTTTCGAGCGGTCCTGCGCGGACCCGGACCGGACGGTGCGTCTTGCGGCGGTCGAGTCGGCTCATCGGCGTCCGCGGACGGAGTTCGTCGAGCCACTTCTTCGGTTAGCGCAGGGCGACTCGAACGGCGGGGTCCGGGAAGCCGCTGTCCGGGCGCTGGGGCGGATTTCGGCGTCAGCCGCGAAGCAGGCCATAACGGAGCTTGCAGGCTCCCCGGACGCCGTCGTCGCGCGGCTCGCAGGGCAATTGCTTGAGAGGGAGGGAGACCTTCTTGCGCCGGGGCCGGCGGATCCGCGTCGCGCCCGCAGCATCCAGAGCCTGCGCGAGGCGATCCAGGCCGCGGAGAAGAGCAACGTGGTGCAGGTGGACCTCCGGGTCATCCCGGTCCTGAGCCACACGGCGGCGGGGGACCCGGCGCAGTTCACGGATGGGGACTATCCGGCGGGCTTCGCCGATGAGTATGTCCTAGCCCCCACGGACGTCACGGATCCCCACGCGTTTGGGCTGCGCATCCGGGGCGACTCCATGAGTCCCGACCTGCGGTCGGGGGACATTGTGATCGTAAGTCCCGGGACGACCTTAGCGGAGGGGCTGAAGGTCGTGGCCAAGATCCGTGACGGGGAAATCACGTGCAAGGTCTTGGCGTCGGCGCAGGAGGACCGGGTGATCCTAGCCAGCGCGAATCCGGCGTACAGCCCCATGGTTTTGCCGCGCCGGGAGGTCGTCTGGATCTATCCCGTGGTGCGGAGCGTCCGGAACGAGCTTCCGCTGTAGGCTGCTGCGGCTTCAAGAACCAAGTGATGAGCGAAGGGAGTCCCCGACGATGAAACGTCTCTGTCCCTTGGGTGTGTGTCTAGCGACCCTTATCGTTGTTCTATCCTGCTCCGTCCGCGCCGGCGAACGGGTCCTAGCGACCGGGGGACAGAGCGCGTGCCGCATTGTTCTGCCGGAGGGCGCGGACGTGAGCACGCGCGCGGTCGCGGAAGACTTGGCCTGCGTCCTCAAGGAGATGACGGGGGCTGATTTCCCCGTGGTGACCGACGATTCGGCGGCGGGGGAGTGCGAGATCATCCTTGGGGCGGAGAACGCGCACTTGGGGGCGCTGGGGCTTACGGGGTTAGCGGACGGGTTCGCCGAAGGCGAATATGAGATTCGCACCGCGGGGAATCATCTTGTGATCGCGGGGGGCCCGCTGCGCGGGACGATCAACGGCATGTATGGTTTTCTTCAGGATCACTTGGGATGTCGGTGGTGCACGCCCGGGTGCATGAGGATCCCCAAGCAGTCGGACCTAGCGCTGCCGGAGATCCGGGACCGTCAGAGGCCGGCGTTCACGTGGCGCTCGACGAACCCGTGCATGCACTGGGACGCGGCGTGGACCGCTCGGAACCGGCTCAACGAGTGCAAGGCGCACGGGGGGACGGTGTCGATGATGATGCTCATGAGCGATCCGCGGGTGGCGACGATCGGAAACTACTCCTCGGAGCACCAGTTCTCGTACATCCCGAAGTCGCTCTACGAGGAGCACCCGGAGTACTATGCCGAGATCGACGGGAAGCGCACGTGTCAGGAGAACCCCAACGAACGGGCGTACTGTCTCACGAACGACGGTTTCGTGGCTTACATGGCGGACGTGCTCAAGCGTTCGCTGCGCGGCACCACGGGCCCGCACTTCGTAGGCCTGGGGCACGCCGACAACGCCAACTACTGCCGGTGCGAAGCCTGCCGCGCCTCTTACGAGCGCGTCGGACTGTCCGGGACCTACATGGAGTTCGACAACAAGGTTGCGGATCTCGTGACGAAGGAGTATCCGCAGGCGATCATTTCGACGCTGGCGTATGGGATCACGTTTGCGCCGACCTCGGTCGCGATGCATCCCAGGGTGCGCGTTGTGTGGTGTCCGATCAGCAACTGCCGCGCCCACGCGTTCGACGAGTGCGACCCGAACCGGGACCGCGATTTCCTGGGGCAGCTCTCCAAGTGGCAGGCGAACGCGTCCATGCTCGGGATCTGGTACTATCACACCCAGAGCGACATTCTCATGCCTCACATGAAGATGCACGCCACGGCGGGAGACTTCCGCATCTTCCGGGACAAGGGCGTCCGGACGGTGTTCGTCGAGGCCGGTTCCGGCGCCAGCCGGCGTTCCAACGCCTCGTTCGACGGAGACAAACTCCTTCCCGCCTACGGCAACGCCGAGACCCAGGGTTACTTCACCGTCCCGCTGGGCCTTCAGCCCCTCGTCTCCTATCTCGTCTGCCGGATGCTATGGGACGCTGAGTTCGATTGGCAGGCGGGCGTCCGCGACTTCTGCACGACCTACTACGGAGCCGCGGGCGGCGAGTTGGCGGAGTTCGCGCTCAAGGTGGAATCAATTGATTCCTACGAGAAGACGATCGGTCCCACGTTCACCGCGTATCCGGGGGTTCACGAGAGCGGGAGCCTCGCGCCCAAACTCAGGTGGTCGGCCATCGAGGAGATGGACGCGCTTTTCGAGACGGCCATGGCGAAGGTCGCCGATGACGCGAATGTCCGCCGCCGGGTGGAGCTCGCGCGTGCGAGCCTAGATCTGGCCATCCTCAACTTCGCGCCACGCGACCACGCGCTGCGAGAGGCCGCCTTTGTGCGCTTCTTCGCACTCATGGAGGAGCTTGGCTTGCTCAAGGTCCACCGGACCGCCGTCACGGGCGATAACAAGACCATCCCGGAAATGAAGGAGATCCTGTCCCATCCGGAGAAGCTCGCCATTCCGGGAGAGGAGGCGGTGGGGGCGAACGTCCTCATGAATCCGAGCTTCGAGGCGGAGATCGACGGAGACGGCATTCCCGACGGGTGGAATGCGGGCGGCGATTACCTTCCCGAGGAGTACACGGTGGATCCGGGGGGAGTGATGCTGGACGCCTCGAAGAGCCATTCCGGAAAGACCAGCGTCCGTCTGACCAAGGCGCCGGCGGCGAAGTCGATCGTGTCGCTGCGCCAGCGGTTCGACGTTACGCCGGGGAAATCGTATCGCGCGAGCGTGAGCTACCAGGCGGACGTGAAGGCGGGAAGCATCGTCGTCATCTTCACCGCCTTCAACCGCGAGGGGCGGTGGCTGCGTCACCAGGGGGGGGTCGGGGGCCGCAAGGCCACGGGGGACCAGTGGCAGAAGCTCTCGGTGGACACGCGCGTCGAGGACGATACCGCGCAGCTCATGGTCGAGTTCCTGTTCTACGACGACCGGTCCGAGGGCGTCGCTTGGATCGACGATTTCACGTGCTGCCCTGTCTCGGGCCGGTGAGGTCCCCTTTGCTTGAAAGCTCGTCTCGGCAGGGATATCATTTCCTTGCGGAACCCCGTTTTTTCGCGCCCACGGAGGAATCGGCTTGGCGGTCCTGGTCACAGGCGGAGCGGGCTTCATCGGAAGCCACCTGGTGGACGCTTTGCTAGTGCGCGGCGACGAGGTGATCGTCGTCGACGACTTCAACGACTACTACGATCCGAGGGTGAAGCGGGCGAATCTCGCGCGCCATCGCGACCATCCCGGCCTCGTCGTGGTCGAGGGGGACATCTGCGACCTGGATTTCCTGAACGCCTCCCTGCGTGGGCGGTCGATCCGGATCATCGTGCACCTAGCTGCGCGAGCTGGGGTGCGGCCGTCGATTGCGAGCCCGCAGCTTTACGTCCGCACCAACTGTCTTGGGACGGCGAACATCCTGGAGTTGGCGCGCTTGATCGAGGTCGATCGGCTCGTCTTCGCCTCCTCCTCGAGCGTCTACGGCAACTCGAACGAGGTTCCGTTCCGGGAGGCCGACCGGGTGGACTCCCCCGTCAGTCCCTACGCCGCCACCAAGGTCGCCGGGGAACTCCTCTGCGCGACATGGCACAGCCTCTACGGGGTTCCCGTGACGGCGCTGCGCTTCTTCACGGTCTACGGGCCCCGACAGCGCCCCGACATGGCGATCCACGCGTTCACGCGACTCATCGAGACGGGGCAGGAGATCCCTTTCTTCGGCGATGGGTCGACGGAGCGGGACTACACCTTCGTAACGGACATCCTGCAGGGGCTTTTGGCGGCGATCGATACGCCGCTGCGTTTCGAGATCATCAACCTCGGCGAATCGCGCACCACCACGCTTGGGCGGCTTGTCGAGCTTCTTGAGGAGGCGCTGGGCAAGCCCGCGCGGCGCAAGATCCTGCCGATGCAGCCCGGGGACGTGAGGCGCACGTGCGCGGACGTTTCGAAGGCGCGCGCCCTCTTAGGGTACAATCCGGGCATCCCCATCGAAGAGGGGATCCCGCGTTTCGTCGAATGGTACCGAAGCGTGTCGAAGTGAGGACGGCGACGTGACCGCTTCCTTGAGCTGGCCGAACCTGATCTCGCTTTTCCGCCTGGCCCTGGTGCCGTTCTTCATCGGGCTCGTCTTCCAGATGGAGGAGCACTTCGGGATTCTGCTGGGCCTGGTGGTCGTCATCAGCGCGAGCGACATCTTAGACGGGGCGCTGGCGAGGCGGTTCGGGCAGAAGACGCGAGCGGGCGCGTTTCTCGATCCTCTTGCGGACAAGGTTCTGCTGGTCAGCGCGTTCCTGCTCCTGAGCAGCCCGCAGGTGGTGCTTCCTCCGCGGATCGCCGTGCCGCTGTGGTTAGCGGTGGTGGTGATCGCGCGCGACGTGTTTTTGGCGCTGGGGTCCGGGGTCATAGGCTTCGCGACGGGGCGGATCGAGCCCAACCCCTCGGCCGTCGGCAAGGCGACGACGTTCTTCCAAGTGGTCACGATCTTCGTCATCCTGTTTTCGGACCAGCTCCCGCACAACGCCGTCCTCATTGTCTGCGTCTGGACGGCGGCCACCACGTGCGCCAGCGCGCTCGACTACCTAGCGGCCGGCTGGAGGAAGATGGATTACGCCCGCATCCCGGAGACGGAGGGCCACGCAGGTCCTTGAAAGGAGACAGCCCGTGTTCGCCTCGATCGAGAGCGCGTTGGAGGTTCTGAAGGCGGGGAAGATGATCATCCTCGTCGACGACGAGAGCCGCGAGAACGAGGGCGACCTCGCCATGCTCGCAGAGGCGGTCACGCCGGAGGCGGTCAACTTCATGGCGAAGTTCGGAAGGGGACTCATCTGTCTGTCTCTTGCCCCGGAGATCTGCGACGCCCTGCGACTTGCGCCGATGGTGGCTGACAACCGGGCGAAGTTCGGCACGGCCTTCACGGTGTCCGTCGAGGCGGCGTGCGGTGTGACGACCGGGATCAGCGCGGCCGACCGCGCGCACACGATCCGCACGGCGGTCCGGCCGGGGGCGGGTCCGGGGGACCTGGTCAGCCCCGGCCACGTCTTCCCCCTGCGCGCCAGCCCGGGGGGTGTGCTGATGCGCGCGGGCCAGACCGAGGGGATCGTCGACCTTGCGCGCATAGCGGGCACCCGGCCGGCGGGCGTCATCTGCGAGGTCATGAAGGATGACGGCACGATGGCGCGTCTGGGCGACCTTGCGGTTTTCGCGCGCAGCCACGGCATCCCGATCGTCACGATCGCGGAGCTGATCCGCTACCGGCTGGGCACGGAGAAGCTCATCCGGAGGAACCTGTCGGTGCCGCTGAAGACGCACTTCGGCGACTTCGACCTCCATCTATTCTCTTCGCCCTTCGAGGCGACGCAGCATCTAGCTCTCACGAAGGGCGACGCGGGTACGCGCGTCATCGAGGAGCCGGTACTCGTGCGCATGCACAGCGAATGCCTCACGGGGGACGTGTTCGGGTCCGCGCTGTGCGACTGCGGCCAGCAGTTGTGGCTGGCGCTCGAGATGATCGAGAAGGAAGGACGGGGGGCGGTGCTCTATCTGCGGCAGGAGGGCCGGGGGATCGGCCTGGAGAACAAGCTCAAGGCCTATCTCCTGCAGCAGGAGAAGGGGCTCGACACGGTCCAGGCGAACGAGGAACTGGGATTTCCGGCCGACAAGCGCGACTACGGTCTGGGGGCGCAGATGCTTCTGGAACTCGGGATCCGCAAGCTGCGGCTTCTCACGAACAACCCGCGGAAGATGGTGGCCCTGGAGGGGTATGGCCTGTCGATCGTGGAGCGGGTGCCGCTGGTCATCGAGCCCACGGAGTGGAACCGTCGGTATCTCGAGACTAAGCGCGCCAAGCTCGGCCACTATCTGTGAGGCTTTCCGGAAAGGTCCCGTCATGGCGAAGATCCGAATCGAGAGTTCCTCCGTTTCCATGACCGCCACCCTGAACGAGTCCGGCACCGCGAAGAAGATCCTCGCGATCCTCCCCGTGGAGGCCACGGCGAACCGGTGGGGGAAGGAGGTTTACTTCTCCATACCCGTCAAGGCGGGCGAGGAGGATCCGCAGGCTTCGGTCCCCTCGGGGGCTCTGGGGTACTGGCCGCCTGGAGACGCCTTGTGCATCTTCTTCGGGCAGACGCCGTACAGCCCCGTGAACGTCGTCGGGTCCCTGGACGGCGACCCGAATGAGTTCGCCAAGGTCAAGGACGGCGACGCGATCAAGGTTGTGAAGGCGAAGTAGCGGGAGGGGGACGCGGCGCCGCCAGAGGCAGGACGCGGCACCAGACTCCGAAATATGATCCGGTTAAGACAACTCTGCCGATGAAGACCACCATGACATCCCGGGAGCGCATCTTGGCCGCCTGTGCCCACGAGCCGACGGACCATGTGCCTCTGCACCTGGAGGTGCACCCCAGCTACCTCACCTATGACCCGTCGGTGGCAAGGTGGCAGGACCAGTTCGAGCGAACCGACGATCTGCTGGCGCTCGGGACCGATGCGATGGTGGAGGTCTGGCTGCCGGATCCAAGCTTCCACCCTGACGTGAGAGTCCGCCAGTGGAAAGAAGCGGATGGCGTGACGGGGGCGAGCGTGTTGTACAAGGAGTACGAGACGCCAGCGGGCATCCTCCGCCAGGCGATCCGCGAGACGGAGGACCTGTATAGCTGGCACAAAATCAACCGAAACACCCGTGGTCCCCTTGCCGATCTGATAGACGGCGTCGGTCTGCTGGAGGACGTAAACCCCTCCCGTAGCGTGGAGTTCCTGATCAAGTGCCCGGGTGATCTGGAGAGGATGCGCTATCTCTTCCAACCGCTTTCCGGTATGGCTCTGGATAGCTGGAGAGAGGATGCTCTTTACGCCAAGCGGGAGGCGCAGAAGCGCCAAGCCGTTTTCCTCGCACGGCGGACCTACTGCGGATCCGCGATGCTCTGGCTGACGGACGCGGAGGAAGCCATGTGCACCTTCGCGTCCGATCCGGAATTCATCGCGGAGTTCCTGCGGATCATCCAGGACTGGCAGATCGCCATCTTGGGCCGCGTGCTGGAGATCGGCGTCGATATGGTTACGCGGTTCGGCTACTACGACACGCCGGATTTCTGGGGCCGGAATTACTTCCAGAGGTACCTCAAGCCTCTCATGGACGAGGAGGGCGAGATCGTGCATCAAGCCGGCGCTCTTCTCAGCCAGCAGCAGAGCGAAGGAGTGACGCAACTCGCGGACATCTACCGGACGATGAAAGTGGACGTCTTCCGAGACATAGATCCCGTTCAGGGCGGCGAGGATCTCGCCCGCCTCAAGCGAGAGCTGGGCGATGTGAAGACGTTGATGGGGGGGATCAATTGCGACGTGATGTTGGCGAACGCGTCTCCAGAAGAGATCCATCGAGTCGTCCGGGAAACGCTGGAGCTGATGTCCCCGGGCGGGGGGTTTATCCTCCATCCCATCCCCGGTATCTACGCCGGTGTTCCCTGGAAAAAGGTTCTCTGTATGGTGGAGGCCTGGAAGGAATATGCGTGAGGGAGACCATACGGATTTCTCCACGCTGGGTTGAACACCTGCTATCCCGCAGGTATCGCACGGACAGCGCCGGTCCCCCTTCCTGGCGGAAGAGACAAGGGGGTAAACTCTATCGTGCATGGACAGCCTCGGTTTGAGGCCGCGCAGGAGCGGGGGATGATCTAAAGACGGCCTCTTAAGGCCATGAGCGGTTACGTGTCTCAGTGGAGGTTGAGCCCTTGCTTACACAAGTACCATTGTTTGTCAGCAAACGAGGGGGGTACGGCGCCTATCGCATTCCAGCGCTTCTATCGACGTCCGGGGGGGCGGTGTTAGCGTTCTGCGAGGGTCGAGTGACAGGCCTTGACGACAGTCGCGAGATCCATCTCCTCATGCGTCGCAGCCGGGACAATGGGAGGACGTGGTCCGCCCCCGAGGTCATCTGGAAAGACAACGGCAACACCTGCGGCAATCCCTGCCCGGTGATCGACGTCGATACAGGCGTGATCTGGCTCCACTTGACGTGGAATCTCGGCACGGACACGCAGACGACCATCCAGGCGGAAGAGAGCGCGGTTACCCGCAGGGCCTTCCTCTCCCGGAGCGAGGATGACGGGGTCACGTGGTCGGAGCCCGTGGACATCACCGCGTCCGTGAAGGAGCCCCACTGGCGATGGTATGCGACCGGCCCTGGGGTTGGCATTCAGCTCCAGAGCGGCGCCTGCAGGGGGCGGCTCATCGTCCCCTGCGACCACTCCGATCATTCCGGACCCGGACACCACCTGCATTCCCATGTCATCTACAGCGACGACCACGGCGCAACGTGGGCCATCGGGGGAACGCTCGGCGAGAAGACCGACGAGTGCCAGGTCGTCGAGCTTGCCGACGGCACGCTTCACATCAACATGCGGAGCTATCACGGCGCGGGCTGCCGAGCCGTCGCCGAGAGCCGCGACGGCGGTCTCAAGTGGTCGCCGTCGCGCCTGGAGCGGAGTCTCCCGGAGCCCACGTGCCAGGCCAGTCTCATCAACTATCGGCAGCACTCTCCGAATGCCCTCCTTTTCTCGAATCCGGCGGCCCTCACGCGCGACAACATGACGGTGCGTCTGAGCACCGACGGAGGGCGGACGTGGCCCGTCGCGCGGACGATCCACCCCGGTCCCAGCGCGTATTCGTGTCTCGGGGTCCTGCCCGACTTGACCCTTGGCTGTCTCTATGAGTGCGGGGCGTCCTCCCCGTACGACACGATCACGTTCGCCCGGTTCGATCCGGATTGGCTGGGGGGTTGAGCGGGCGCGCTTAGGGGCTCTAACAGAACCAGACACGGCCGCGACGCTTCGAGAAGGAGGAGCGATATGATGGCGCGGGAATGGTCGCGTCCCTTCGGGTTACGGCGGGACGACATCTGCTGCTGCGTTGCTCCTCGTCGGCATATCGGTCTCTTGATATGCCTCCTCGTCGCGCCTTGCATCAGACGCCGTCGCGCTCGCAACGCGACTCGCGCCTGGTTCTGTTAGAGCCCCTTAGAGCACCTTGGTCACGGTGAGCGTGAAGTCGTCGGTGAGGTCGACGGAGCCGGCGTGGCGTCTGACGGCGTCGTAGATGGCGCCCGCGAGCTCCTGCGCGGCGAGGGAGACGTTGGCGCGCAGGACCTCGCGCAGCCGCTCCTCGCCGAAGCGCGCGCCCTCGATGTTTTCCGCATCCACCACGCCATCCGTATAGAGTACCAGGACATCGCCGCCTTGGAGGGTTATCTGGTGCTCCTCGTACTCGACGTCGGGGTTGACGCCGAGGAGCAGTCCCTCCCCCGGCAGCTCCTTCATCGCTGCGCCGCGAGCGAGCAGTGGGGCGGGGTGTCCGGCGGTCGTGTAGGTGAGGCGTCGCGCGCGCAGGTCGAGAGCGGCGTAGAAAAGCGTCACGAAGCTCCCGGTCGTGGCGATGCGCTTGCAGAGGAACTTGTTCAGGCGGCCGATGATGTCCTTCGTCCGGTAGGTCGTGTGGATCTGGACCTCGAGCGCGGCATAGGTGCTGGCCATGAGGAGCGCGGCCGGCACGCCTTTTCCCGAGCCGTCGGCGATGACGAGGCCCATGTGATTGTCCTGCACGGTAACGAAGTCGTAGAAGTCGCCGCCGACCTGGGAGTGGGGGACGTTGATGGCGCCGAAGTCGTAGCCGGCGACGCGCGGGCGATCCTGGGGGAGGAGGCCCTTCTGGACGCGGGCGGCGAAGGCGAGCTCCTGCTCCTGACGCTCGTTCTCCTTGGCGGCCGAGAGCAGACGGGCGTTCTCGATCGCCGCCGCGGCCTGGTTCCCCAGGGCCTCGAAGATCCGGGTTTCGAGGGCGGTGAACTCGCGAGGCTCCGCGCTGTAGGCGCGGAGCACGCCGATCGACTGCTCCTTCACGCGGAGCGGCGCGCAGAGGAGGGAGACGAGGCCTTCGGCCGCCATCTCCCTGGGGTAGAGGATCCGCGGGTCCTTGGAGACGTCGTAGACCGCTACGCCTCTTCCGGCGAGCGCCTGCTGATCGATGAGGGAATTGGCGACCGGGACGGCCCCCTTGCCCAGGTAGCTCTCGCTCAGGTTATGCACGGCGCCGATCCGGAGGTTCTTTCTTGATTCGTCGAGGAGGCGCAGGGAGCAGGACCGCACGCGCAGGGTTTCCGTGACGAGCTTGGTGATGAGGTTGAGCATTTCCTGGAGATCGAGGGTCGAGACCAGGGCCTGGCTTGCCTTGTGGAGGTTGAGGCTGCGCTCGACGATGTCGCGGAGGTCGCGCGTCTGGATTCCGTATTCGATGAATCGTTCAAGCGCCCACAGCAGTTTTGGGATGACCGTGGTCGCCTCGGGCTCGCCGAGGGCCGGAAGCGCGGTCGAGCTCTCGATCGCGCGGGCGAATTCGTCCTTGCCCTCGATCTCGAGGACCTCGCGCTTGGCGATGATGGCGCCGCTTGCGGGGCGGCCGTAGACGGCGACTGCGCCCAGCCGAGCGTCGCGGTACATGATGGGCGCCTCGTACTCGACGAGGAACGATCCGTACGTCCTTCGGGTGAGCGCGATCCGACCGGAGATAGGCCATTCCACTTTGGTGCGGTCACCAACGATCTCGCGGAGGGCCTTCACGCTCCTTTCGATGACGATCATGGCCTCGCTGAGGTTGCTGGCGGGCAGCACCTCTTCGCCTCTCTCGTCGTAGAAGGCGATCGGGCATCCGCTCAGGCTCGTAAAGATGTCCTGGATAGTTTCGAGGACGTCGCGGCCGGCGACCTCGGAGAGGCGCACCGGGCGCAGGCGCGAGCTGCTGTGATATGGACTCAAGGTTCTCTCATCCTTTCTCGACCGGCGTTCGTCCGGCGCGTGATCTTATCCCTCCGGCGCGGGGTTTTCCCGCCTTTTTCCCGTCCGTTATTGTATTGGCGTTTTCATGCCGTAGAATGAGGCGGTCTTGCGTCGCGGTTTTCTTGAAAGGGACGCCTCGTGCCGCCTCGACAGCGCAGTCTCCGGATGGTCGCCGCGTTGCGCGCTTCTCTCGGTCGAAGCTGGAAGCTCTATGACGCCTCGGTCGCGTACCGCGAGAGCACGGTGCTCGTGCTCGGTCGGGACGGGAAGGTGAGGACGCTTTTCCTCCTCGGGACCGGACCTCGGTGGGCGCGCATTACGCGACTTTTCCGCGGAACACCCGGAGGGGAGATGGCGGTCGGGCGCAAGCCGGTCACGGTTCTCGCGGCGCCCGCCACCCGGGAGAACGCCGCCGCGCTGCGGCTTGCACTAGGGAACCTGCGGCCTCGTCCGCTGGGGCTGACGCCCGCTTTCGGGATGGGGGACCGCGTGGGACTGGCTACGCCCGGCCATGCCGCCGTCGCGGGCGCCACTGCGGTTCTTCCTCTCTTCGCGCAGCAGTCGGCACGGGAGATGTCCCGCACGGGGCGCAGCCCCGAGGACGTCCTGGACGACACGGTCTGGGGGGCTTTTCAGGCGGGGTACCCGGGGTTGTTCGGCGCGGACGCCGACCATCTCAAGACGGAGGAAGACCTTGTTCGCTGCGCGAACGCGGGGTTCACGATGTTTACCATCGACCCAGGGGATCACGTCGCCAACGACGCGGACACGGTCCCGCCTGGGGAGCTGCGGCGGCGGTTCGACTTCTTGGAGGACGCGGAGGTCCTGAAGGGGTTTTACTTGGGGCGGACGTTCGACATCGGGCAGGCGCGACTGGCGATTTCATTTTCCGAGGAGGGCCTCGCGCGGAGCGCGGTCAAGTATACGGGCGCCATCCAGCACGCGGAACGCATGTATGACCGTCTCCAAGAGCTGCGTCCCGGTTCCTTCGACTTTGAGGTATCGGTGGACGAGACGGAGACGCCGACGTCGTTAGCGGACCATGTCTTCATCGCTTCCGAGCTTGCGCGTCGCGAAGTCGCGTTCACGGGTCTGGCTCCCCGTTTGGTGGGGGACTTCGAGAAGGCCGCCGACTACCGGGGGGACCTGCGAATCCTGCGGCGCGAGCTCATTGGGCACGCGGCAATCGCACGCGCGCTGGGTCCCTACAAGCTGTCCATCCATTCGGGCTCCGACAAGTTTTCGATCTATCCCCTGCTTGGGGACGTCGCCGGAGACCTGTTGCACGTCAAGACCGCGGGCACTTCGTGGCTGGAGGCGCTGCGTCTCGTGGCCCGGCGGAACGCTTCCCTCTATCGTCGGATTCACGCCCTAGCGCTTGAGCGCTTCCAAACCGACCGCGCGAGCTATCATCTCTCCACCGATCTATCTGTCCTCCCTCCCCTTGACGTCCTAGCGGACGGGGAGCTCGAGAGCTTCCTCGACGAGAGGAACGGGCGGCAGCTTCTCCATGTCACGTATGGTTCCGTCCTCAACCCGCACGACGCCTCGGGCGGCTCTCTGCGTGAGGAGGTGTTTGACACGCTCCTGAGGCACGAGGCGGAACACCACGAGCTGGTCGCGTCCCACATCGAGAAGCACATCCGCCTCCTCGGGATGGGGAACACCCGCCTGTAGCCTGTCAGGCAGTCTTACCCAAGGAGCGTTTCTTGCCCAGCCATATGCACATTGAGATGGGGCGATGGTCCCTCAAGGCGCTGGGCGCCCGCCAGCGCGCGTTCTGGCGGTCCGTCGAAGATGAGCTTCCGGAGCTTTGCACGATGCCCGACCGGTATTTTGCGGAGCCGGAGAAGTGGCGACGGTATGTGGCCCTTCCGGGCGGACACGTACTCCCCCACGGTCCCACGGACGCGCAGTTCACGGACGTCTCCTTCGCCCATCACGGGGACCGGCGCGTGGCGCGCTTTGCGCTTTCGCACCTGATCGGGGAACTTGTCCGCGCGCTTCGCGCGAACGACCCCGTGGAGTCAGCCCGTTTCGGAGGGTCGCTGGCGCACTACGTCCAGGACTGTTCAGGTCCGGCTCACGTGGTGAATCACTACCTGCTGCTGCGTCTCGTTCCTCCGCCGGCGCGTCTTCGCAACATCCATCGCCCTCTGGACGACGTCTCCGTTCCGCGGCCGCCGCGCTTTCGGCCGCGCGTCCTTGGGACCTGTGTTCCGGAGATCGCCTTCCATGCGGAGGCGGAGCTCCAGCGGATCGTCGAGTTGGCCCTTGCCGCAGTGGTTCCCGCGCTGCAGGCGATCCGCGCGCGCAAAGGCGGGGTTCTTCCGAGCCTTCTATCTCCTTCCTGTCACGCCGCGGTGAGGCTCGTGTCGTCCCTTTGGCACACGTGCTTCTGCGTCGCGCGCGGAGCGATCGCGCAATCCGCGCTGAGGGGGCTGCGCGCAGTGCCGCTCTCTGAGCGGCGGCCGGACGACGCCTTCACGCTCGATCCCTACCCCTGGGAGCCCCGTCGAGACGCCGGCATCCACGAGAGCGGCGCGCTTCTCCCCCTGCGTCTGCGGGTGTCGCGGGGCGGCCGATCTTACCTCGCGACCTTCCGAGATGGTCTCGCGATGGTACACGGACACGCTTTCTTCCGCATCCCGGCGGGCGTTTATCGCGCCTTCAGCGTCCGCATCGGCATCCTTGCGCGTCCCCCGCAAGCGGGGAAGGTGGTGTTCCGAGTTGTCCTCGGCGATTCGCCGCCTTCCTACGAATCGGGGACGGCGCGCATCCTTGACATGGGCGGCCGAGTCGCCCGAACGGTCACGCTTTCCGCTTCCAGCCTTTCGCGCGCGATCAGGGTCCCTCTTGGCCGCGCGCGAGGGATCGCCTTGCTTGCCGACGCATCCCCGTTCGCCACCCACGTCGCGTGGGTTCATCCCGTGCTCTTGAAGTGAGCGCACCTCGTCCGCACAATGAGGCCGCCGCCGAGGGCTCCGCGATGCGCGTCCCCATGAGGCGGTGAACTACCGGAGAAGGAGAGACGTTGGCGGGGAAGAAGGTGCGATCGTGGCTGGGGATCAGCGACGAGGCCATCACGGAGGTCGCCGGGATCACGCTGAAGCCTTACCTGAGCGATCCCGACGTCATGTTCGACGCATGCGGGAAGGCCGACGCCTATTTCCATCGGGAGTATGGCCTGCGCGTCCCACCGCGCATTCCCCTGCACGGTTGGTGGTCGCTCGCGCTCCTCGACGTCCACATCGAGTACCCTGAGGACGGGTGGCCTCATCCCATGACGCGCCTCGCGCGCGCCCGGGACGTCGAGCGCCTCGTCATGCCCACGGGCGATTTCTTCGCGCACCCCGGTCTCACGCCGCTCGTGGCGTACGATAAGGCGGTCTGCGCGGTCACGGGCGCGAAAACCCACATCCACGACGGGATCACCCTCGGCCCCGTGACCTTCGCGAGGACCATGCGGGGCGACGACTTCTTCATCGACCTCTATGAATCGCCGGACTGTGCGCACAAGCTCCTCGATTTCGGCACCGAGTTTCACCTCGCGTTTCAGCGCGAGCGGCGGCGGTACGGGGGGAATCCCAAAGAGGAGTTGATGCACATCGCCGACGACTTCGCGGGGATGATCTCACCCAAGATGTGGCCGGAGTTTGTCCTTCCGTATTGGAGGCGCATCTTCGAGGAGCGCGGCGTTCGCGCGGGCTCGCGGACCATCATGCTCCACAGCGAGCTGATGAATCCCGAGCAGCAGATGCTGGCCGTGAGGGACCTTCCAATCAACTGCATCGAGTGCGGCGAGGACCCGAACGTCACGATCGAGGACATGAATGCGACGGGACTCGAGTACTGGTGGCACGTGAAGGCGCTGGAGATGCTGAACGGCGGCCCCGACGACGTGCGCCGATCGTTCCGCGAGGCCGCCGAGGGAGGCGCGCCCGTCGTGGTCTCGGGCGTGACCCACCGTCACGTGCCGTCCGAGAACATCCGCGCATTCCTGGAGGTTTCCAAGGAGTACGCATGAGTGAGAGATCCGCAGTGGCGCAGGAAAGGAGAACCCTCGCGGGTTGCTGGATCTGGCATCCCGCACATCGGCGGACCAGCAACTGTTTCGTGTACTTCCGCAGGGCCTTTTGGCTCTCGCGGCTCGACGAAGTGAAGCGCGCCGAGCTTCACGCCAGCGCGAACGCGATCTACCGTCTCTACGTCAACGGCGTCGAGATCGGCTCGGGGCCCAGCCCCTCGACGCCGGACGTCGCCTACTACGACACGTATAACGTGGCGAAGCACCTGCGCAGGGGGAAGAACGTCATCGCCGCGCTCGTTTACGCGTATGGCCCGGAACCGCGAGGCGTCCTTCACCAGCGAGGGGGCGCGGGGCGTTTCACCTTCGCCCTTGAGATCGCCAGAGGCGGGAGGGATCCCCTTGTCATCGGCTCCGATTCCTCGGTCCGCTGTCTCTTAGCGCCGCAATACAGGCGAAAGACGGCCTCGATAAGCTGGCACCTCGGCGAGTATAAAGAGGTCGTGGACCTGCGGAAAGCCCCGCAAGGCTGGGAGAAGCCAGACTTCGACGACTCCCGATGGCGTCGGGCAAGCGTGCTTTCGTCCGCCTCGTCTGACCGGCGCGTGGCGCTGACGCCTCGCGAGATTCCCTTCATGGCGTCGCGAGTCGTGCTCCCGCGGAACGCCTATGCGATCGGCTATGGACACACGTATGACTGCTCGCGGGATCCGTTCTGGGAGATTGTCGGGGCGGAGAGTCTAGCGTCAGGATTCGCATCGTCGGGCCTGGGAGGGAATCTTCCAATCGTTGGGCCGTTCCCGAAGTGCATCGTGCGCCCGATCGCAACTGGCGGCGATCCGACGCTTGTCCTGGACTTCGGGCGACTGGTCAACGGCAGACTTCTGGTCGATCTCATCGGGCCTGCCGGGGCGCGCGTGCGCGTCGGCTACGGGGAGAGCCTCAACGTGACCTACGTCGACAGCTATGTTACCCGTCGGGGAGTGAACGAGATCCGCCCGTTCGGCCGTCGGCACGCGCGGTATCTGTTCCTCACGTTCTCCGACTTCAAGAGGCCCATCGAGGTGTCCCGAGTCGCCTTCGAGTTCCTTGCGTACCCGGTCCGGCGGGTGGGTTCGTTCCGCTCGAGCGATCCTCTGCTCGATCGGGTTTACGAGCTCTGCGCCGACACTGCGGAGCTGTGCATGCACGATCACTTCGAGGATTGTCCCTGGCGGGAGCAGAGTCTCTACGCCGGGGACGTCCACGTCGAGGGGCTCGCGTCCGCCGCCCTCTTCGGCGACACGCGCCTAGCCCGCAAGTGCCTGCGCAACTTCGCCGCCACGCAGCGCCGCGACGGCGCCATCGCGCCCATCGGTCCACGGTGGGACGGCCGCAACGTGCTTCTGGACTACGTCGCGCACTACGTCCTGGCTCTGCGCAACTACTGTCTTATCAGCGGGGACCTGGCTCTGGGGCGCAAGCTCTTTTCCTCCGCGGTCCGGGCCGTCGAGTACTACTTGGCGCACAGGAACAAGCGCGGTCTCATCGAATTCGCGCTCACGAAGTCCAATGTCCTCTTTATCGACTGGTTCGGCGGAGAGCGCCCGGCCGAGAATCCCGTCCTGCACGCCCTTGTTGCCGGCGCTTGTGACGCCGTCGCGGATCTCGCGGGCTGGCTGGGGCGGGCGGCGGACGCCCGGGCCTTCCGGCGGGAGGCGGCGCGCGTCCGCGAGGCGGTGAACCGCTGGTTCCTTGACCGCCGACGGGGTCTCTATCGCGATTCCAGGAAGGGGGCCGGCCCGCGGTCCTTCTCGACCCGAGCGAACGCGATCCTTGCTCTGTATAGCGCGCCATCGGCGTCCGTCGCGCGGAAGATCCGCGCTTTCATCCGTTCGGAGGGGGTTCAGGGGCTGCCCAAGACGCCGTACTTCAACTTTTTCGTCGGCGCGGCCCTTGGGTCGCTTGGGGCCGTGGACGACATGCTCTGGCTGGTGCGCTCGTATTGGGGGGAGATGGTGGATCGAGGGGCGGTCGCCTGCTGGGAGGCCTTCGACCCGGTGAGCCCGCCAGGCAGGCTCCCGGACAAGATGTGGTCGCTCTGCCACGCCTGGAGCGCCGGGCCGGGTTATCTATTGCCGACGTACGTTCTGGGAGTCACGCCAGTCGAGCCGGGCTGGAGGACTGTATCCTTCCGTCCGCATCTGGGCGATCTCGCTTTCGCCGAAGGGGCCATCCCGACACCTCTGGGGGTAGCGCGCGTCACGCTGCGCGCGGGGCGCAGGCCTCGTCTGAGTCTCCCGTCGGGGATGAAGCTGGCTTCGGGGTCCTGCTGAGCGAGATCGTGGCGCCTACCATGCGTGTGCATAATGCCGGTCTTCCGGGCGTCCCGCCACCCACGTGTTTCCCCACTCTTCCACGTACGAGCGCTTCGCGAAGTCGGTGCCTGACAATCCCAGTACCTGCGTCTGGATCCGGTTCGGGTAGACGAGGACGAGCCTCAATTCGCACGGGTACTCGACCATCGCCGCCGTCTGGCAGTACAGCGTGCCGTCCTCAATGAGACAGTCGTGCCAGTGCCCATGCCCAAAGAACGCCGCCTTCACGCAAGATTGGCGCTCGATGATGGCCCGAAGCGCCTGCCATGCCGAGAACTGATCCGCCAAAGGCGTGGGCGTGACGGGGACCGGCTCGCCGCCCGGCGCGCGAGATACCGGATATGCTTCCCGAAACGCGAGCACCGGGTGCGCGAAACAGAATGTAGGCGTCTCCGGGTCTTCCTCGAACAGCCTCCGCACCCAATCGAGCTCCCCCTCGGGCGTCTCCACGTCGATGAAGTTATCCCACGCGATGTGCTCCCGCACGGACCCGTCCTTCCACAACCACCACGACGAGTCGATGAAGATGAGCCGCCAATTCCCGGAGCGTTGCACGTGGTGAAGGAAGGGGCGGTCGGGCAAGGAGAAGAGATCGGCGGCCACATTGCGGGCTCCCGGCAAGTACGTATCGTGATTCCCCGGCACGAAGTGGAAGGGCATCTTGAGGTGTTTGAGGATCTGTGCCGCCGCGCGGAAGCTCGCCTCATCCGACCCGTTCGTCAGGTCCCCGCAGTGAACGACGAAGTCGGGTGAGAGATCGTTGATCCGCTCAACCGCTGCGCGCAGGATGGGCTCCGACTGCGTGGTGAGCATGCGGTTCCACCAGTCGCCGTCCGAGCGCCCGGGACGCACGTCCACGTGCGTGTCGGTCAGCACCACGAAGGAGAGTTCAGGCGTCATCGCGAGTCCTTCAGAAGACGTGCGTGATGCATCGGTCCAAGTCGCGGCCGGCAACCCAGGCGTTGCCCGTCTCTTTCACGAGGGACATTTCGGAGAAGCCCCCGCCGATCCCCATGACCTCCGTCTCAAGACGATCGTCCGACACGCGGACGATGCGCATTTCGCAGGGGTACTCCGCAAGGGCACCCGTCTGGCAGAAGAGCGTGCCGTGCTCCACCAGGTTTTCGTGCCAGTGCCCGTGTCCGCTGAAGACGGCTTTGACGCATCGGTATCGCTTGAGAAGCGCCGTCACGCCGGCCGTCGCGGCAAGCGAGCCCTTTCTAAAGCCCTCCACCATCTCCATGGAATAGGGGCCCGCCATTCTTTTGGCGGGATAGGAGTCGCGTACCGCCGGAAACGGATGCATGAAGCACAGCGTCGGCGTCGCGCCGTCGGCGTCCAGCTCCGCGCGCAGCCAGTCCATCTCAACGTCCGGTACCGCCATATTGACGAAGCGCGCGGGGACGCGGTAGTCGGCCACCGAACCGTCCCGCAAGCTCCAGTAGGCCGAATCGATGAGGATCATCTTCCAGCCGCCGGCCCGTTCCACGCGATAGAGGGGGCGCCCGCGGGCCGCCAAGATGTCGTTGGCGGCCGCGCGACCTCCGGCTTCCTCCGTGTCATGATTCCCAGGCGCGAAGTAGAAGGGCGGGTCGAGCGTGCGCAGGATCTCGCCGGCGAGGCGGAAGCTTGCGTCCAGGGCATCATTGGTCAGGTCGCCGCAGTGAACGACGAAGTCCGCTCCGCGCGCGTTGATCTCTTTGACGGCGTTCCCCAGTATCTCGCCCGCGCGCGACACGAGGACCCGGTTCCACCAGAGGTCATCCTGCGGATGAGCCTTGCCGCTCAGGTGGCTGTCGGTCACCACGACGAAAGTGAAGGGGCGCACGGTTTCACCTCTGCACCGCAGCTACGGCGGGCACTTCGCGCATACTGACCGGAAAAGCACGGTGCTCAGGTACCTGTCGCCGCGGTCCGGAAGGATCACGACCACCGTCCCCGAGCCCATCTTCTCCGCGACGCGCAGCGCACCCGCGACCGCCGCCCCGCTGGACATTCCCGAGAAGATCCCCTCTTTCACCGCGAGCAGTCTCGCCAGCTCGAACGCTTCGCCGTCCGCCACCGTGATTTTCTCGTCGAGCATCCCGGGGTCGTAGATCTTCGGACGGATGGACTCCTGCATGTTCTTGAGGCCTTGTATCGTGTGTCCTTGGGGCGGCTCCACCCCGATGATGCGTATGCCAGGTTTGCGCTCTTTGAGATATCGGCCGACGCCCATCAGCGTCCCGGTTGTGCCCATTCCCGCGACGAATGCGTCCACGTCCCCGCCGGTCTGCGACAGGACCTCGGGGCCCGTTGTCTCGTAGTGGGCGAGGATGTTGTTGTCATTTTCGAACTGGTTGGGCATGTAGTAGCTGTCGGGGTTCTCCGCGAGAAGCGCGTGGGCTTTGCGGATCGCCCCGTCCGTCCCTTCCGACGCAGGCGTCAGGACTACTTCCGCCCCGAACGCTTGAAGGATGTGCTGTCGCTCAGTGCTCACGCACGCCGGCATGCAGAGCTTCACCCGATAGCCCTTGGCCGAGCCGATCATCGCCAGCGCGATCCCGGTGTTGCCGCTGGTCGGTTCCAGGATGACCTTGTCTTTGGTGAGCTCTCCCGAGGTCTCCGCGGCCTTGATCATGTAGTGGGCGGCGCGATCCTTCACCGATCCGCCCGGATTGCTTCCTTCCAGCTTGGCAAGGATCCGCACGCGGTCGCCTTTGGAGTTGAGGTTTCTCAACTCGACAAGGGGCGTCCCGCCGATGGCCGAGAGGATGCTCACCGGGATATGCCTCCAGAAACGCAGTCTTTGTCGGCGTTCCCCCGCTTCCACGCGGCGGTCGCGGGGCCTACTTGGCTCGCTCGCCGCGCTGCAGCCGCTCGATGTCCGCGTCCACCATCATCTCCACCAATTGCTTGAAGGTCACGGTCGGCTTCCAGCCGAGCTCTTTCTTTGCGAGGGTCGCGTCGCCCTGAAGCAAGTCCACCTCCGCCGGGCGGTAGAACGCCGGGTCGAGCTTGACGTGGTTCTTCCAGTCCAGTCCCGCGCGCGAGAAGGCGATCTCCACCAGATCGCGCACACTGTGGGTCTGTTCGGTCGCGATGACGTAGTCCTTCGCCTCCTTTTGCTGGAGCATCAACCACATTGCGCGCACGTAGTCGCCGGCGTATCCCCAGTCGCGCCGGGCCTCGAGGTTGCCGACCCGCAGCTCCTTGGCGAGGCCGAGCTTGATCCGCGCCGCCCCGTATGACACCTTCCTCGGCAGGAACTCCCTTCCGCGCCGTGGGGACTCGTGGTTGAAGAGGATGCCGCTCACGGCGTGGAGGCCATAGCTTTCGCGGTAGTTCACGGTGATCCAGTGTCCGTAGAGCTTCGCCACGCCGTAAGGGCTTCGCGGATAGAACGGCGTCTGCTCGTTCTGGGGGACCTGCTGCACCTTGCCGAACATCTCGCTGGAGGAAGCCTGGTAGAAGCGGATCGTGGGGTCCAGGAGGCGGATCGCCTCGAGCATCCGGGTCACGCCCAGGGCGGTGTACTCCCCGGTCAGGACCGGCTGCGTCCAACTCGTGGGGACGAAGGACTGGGCCGCGAGATTGTAGACCTCCTGGGGCCGCGCCTCTTTCATCATGTGGATGATCGAGAGCTGATCCAGGAGGTCGGCGTTATGGATGACGACCTTGTCGAGGATGTGATCGATCCGGCTGAAGTTTTCGGTGGAGGTCCGTCGGATCATCCCGTGGACCTCGTATCCCTGCTCGAGCAGGAAGTCTGCGAGATACGAGCCGTCCTGGCCCGTGATCCCCGTAATCAGCGCGCGTTTGGCCATGCTCTTCCAGGCTCCTTTTGTATCCCCGCCGAGGCGCATTCTAAGGCGCGGCGCTTCGGAAGGCAACGTCCGGCTTGATATCGAGATCCGTTTCCCGTATATTGTCGGGCGCGCCAATTGGCGCGTCTACACGGGGGTGGCAGCGCGTGTCCTCCGAAAGCTGGACCATCCTGAAACTGATCGAGTGGACGAGGGGATACCTCGAGCGCGCTCACGTGGAGAACCCGCGCCTGGACGCGGAGGTCCTGCTCGCGCACGTCCTCGATCTCACGCGCATCCAGCTCTATACCTCGTACTCCCGGGTCCCGACTGGGGAGGAACTGGCGAAGTTCCGCGAGCTCATCAAACGTCGCGCAGCGGGCGAGCCCACCCAGTACCTGACCCAGTCGAGCGAGTTTTACTCCATTGCCCTGCATGTCGATAACCGGGTTCTCGTCCCGCGTCCCGAGACCGAACTTCTGGTGGACGTGGCGCTTGCCTGCGTGGACGACCGCTCCGCGTCGCTTGCTATCGGGGACCTATGCACGGGGAGCGGCTGCGTGGCGATCGCCCTTGCGACGTCGCTCCCTGGGGCGGTCGTGCATGCGGTGGACAGCTCCGCCGACGCCCTTGAGGTCGCCCGTCGGAACGTCCATGCGACCAGGCTGTCGGAGCGCGTGCGCGTCCTCCAGGGCGACCTGACGGGGCCCCTTCGAGACGCGGGCCTTCTCGGGGCGATCGACATGATCGTCTCCAACCCGCCCTACGTGCGCGACTCGGAGGTAGACAGCCTGCCCCGCGAGGTGCGCGACCATGAACCGCGCGCGGCGCTCGTCGCGGGGCCCCGGGGCACGGAGTTCCACGAGCGGATCGCGCACGAGTCCCGCGACCTCCTGCGCGAAAACGGCCCGCTGATTCTGGAAATCGCTGAGAGTCAGGGGGCCGAAGTGGCCGAAATACTGAAATGCGCCGGCTTCCGCGACGTCAAACTCATGCGCGACTACGCGGGCCGACACCGGGTGGCGAGCGCAAGAAAGTAGAAGAGAGAAAGGGGGAAGATCCCCATGGACTCCATGGTCATCGAAGGCCCGACGCGCCTCAAGGGCGAAGTCACCGTCAGCGGCTCGAAGAACGCGGCTCTGCCCATCATGGCGGCGTGTCTCCTAGCGGGCGAGAAGTGCACGCTCTCGAGCGTCCCGGAACTCGCGGACACGGAGCTCATGTCGTTGCTTCTGGAGCAGCTCGGGGCGCGCGTCGAGGCGACGGGGCCCCACTCGCTTACGATCGAGACCACCGACGAGCGTCAGGTCCTCGCCCACTACGACATCGTGCGCAAGATGCGCGCCTCGGTATGCGTGCTGGGACCGTTACTCGCGCGGCGGAAGAAAGCGGTCGTGAGCCTTCCCGGGGGCTGCGTGATCGGCGACCGGCCGATCGACCTTCACCTCAAGGGATTAGCGGCCCTGGGGGCGCACATCCGCGAGGAGAACGGCTACGTTATTGCGGAGGCGCGCAAGCTCCGGGGGGGCAACGTATTCCTGGGCGGCCGGCACGGGTCGACCGTGCTGGGTACCGCGAACGTCCTGTGCGCGGCGGTCTTGGCGACGGGGACGACCGTCATCGACTGCGCTGCGTGCGAGCCGGAGATCGCGGACCTCGCGCGCTTCCTCAACAGGATGGGGGCGAAGATCTCGGGGATGGGCTCGCCGCGGCTCACCATCCGGGGCGTTACCAAGCTGCGAGGCGCCTCGTACCGCCTCATTCCGGATCGGATTGAGGGGGGGACGCTCATCATCGCGGCCGCAATGGCGGGCGGCGGCGTCACGGTGCGGAACGTGCGCGCCGACCACCTGAGCGCCCTTCTGGACAAGCTTCGCGAAATCGGCGTCGAGGTCGAGACCGACCGGAACTCCTGTCGCGTGGGGCCCGTCCGACGCCTGCACAGCACGGAGTTCGCGACCCTGCCCTACCCGGGCTTTCCCACCGACCTCCAGGCGCAGATGCTGGCGCTCCTATCGGGGGCGGACGGCCTGAGCATCATCACCGAAAAGGTCTTCCCCGACCGTTTCATGCACGTTCCAGAGCTCAACCGGCTGGGCGCAAACATCATCAAGGAGGGTTCCACCGCCATCCTCAAGGGACCGCGCACGCTGCACGGGGCGGAGGTGATGGCGAGCGACCTGCGGGCGTCCGCGGCCCTCGTGCTCGCCGGGCTCGCCGCAACCGGCAAGACGACAGTCAACCGCATCTACCATCTCGACAGGGGGTACGAGCGCTTTCATGAGAAGCTGCAGGCGCTCGGGGCGCGAGTCGATCGCGTGAGCGAGTGACTCCCTAGTCCTTCAGCGGAAGCCGCACGGGCTTTCCCTCTCGGGCACTCCGGTCCGCCGCGAAGCAGACCTCGTGGGTCTTGTAGGCGTCCTCCACGTTGAGGTGGGATTCCCTTCCCTCCAGGATGCAGCTCACGAGCTCGTCGATCTCCCCGTAGAAGGGATGGTGAGTGACGTCCCCCGAATCCGGCAGGACCGTGGGCCAGGTCGCCCAGCCGTACTGCCCCTCGCCGATCTCGGGATGTCCGTGGGTCCCCAGGCACTTTGCGCCGTAGTAGTGGTTGTCGCGGATCGTCCCCTTGTCCCCCATGAGCAGGATGTTGAAGGTGTAGGGCGAGTTGCACTCGATGCAGGAGGCCACTTTCCCCAGCGCCCCGCCGGCGAACCGCGCGATGAGCACCGTCGTCGGGTCATATTCGTAGACGTCGAAGGGGGGGGCATCCGAGCGCGTCGAATACGCCGAGACCTCCACGACTTCGTCTCCCACGAAATAGCGCAACGCGTCCACCGCGTGACAGCCGGCGCTCAAGAGGCTGCTTCCGCCTTCCTCTTTCTTTTGGTTCCAGGCGTAGCACCCGTACCAGGGCCCGACGGCGTGGAAGTAATCCACCTCCGCGTAGAAGACGCGTCCGACGGCCCCGTCAGCGAGCTGCTCGCGGATGATCCGGAAGAGGGGATTCCAGTGGAGCACGAAGCTCACGACGGTGCGCACGCCGGCCTTGCGGACCTCGTCGCGCAGTCGGCGGTTCTCCTCGTGGGTCAAGCTCATGGGTTTTTCCATGAGGATGTGCTTCCCGGCGCGGGCGGCGCGGACGCCGAGGTCGGTGTGGGCCGCGTTGGGGGTGGTGATGCTTACGATGTCCACGCGCTTGTCGCGCAGGATCTGATCGAAATCGTCGCAGACGGCGCAATCGACGGTGCACTCCGCGGCCTTCGATCGAGCGCTCTCAAGGCGACGGCTCCCGACGGCGACCACCTCGCAATGCGGGTTGCGCGCGTAGGCCTTGATGTGTTCACCGGCCACCCAACCGGCGCCGAAGACCGCAGCTCCGAGCTTCCGTTCCGCCATCGGACTAGCCTCCGTAGAGATGAGGATTCCCTCCCGGGCCATTCTCCGGCGCAGGGGGCGCCTTGACAAGGGGGAAAGCTCAGTGCTCCGTTTCGCAAGTTCGACGACGAAAGCCCTCCGCCGAAAGGGAGCACTTCGACCGGGGCTGTCACCCCGCCGGGGGGGCGAGCCACCGTCCCGGGGAGTGCGCCCCGTGACCGGGCCAGTTAGCGCAGGAACTCCCGGCGGACGAGTCCCTCGCTGTGCCTGGGCGGCTCCATTCCTGCGAGATGACAGAGCGTGGGGGCGACGTCCTTGAGGTGGATGGGTTCGTTCGCGCGGCAGCCGCGGCGGACGCCGGGGCCGGAGAGGAAGAATACCGCCGCCAGGCTCGAATGCGCGTAGGCGGTCGTCGGGAAGCTGGGTGAATGCCCCGCGCCGTGTCCGCGGTTCCAGGGGCCGAAGATTTGCATCGTCGCGGGGTTCACCTTGGGATCGGGCGGGATGTAGTCGGTGTCATACCCTTTTTCGTAGAAGAACACGACGTCGCCGCAGCGTTCTCCGCCCTGGCCGAGGACACGCGCTTCCTCCCGCCTGAGGGCGACCGCGATCGGGTGTCGTCCCGTCTTCCGGTCGTAGAGTCCGCGGAACATCTCGATCACTTCGTCGCGGGCTTTTTCGTAGTCTTTCCCGGGCTTGACGATGCCCCGGGGATCGCGGCCCGCGACGTTGATCCACACGTAATAGTGTCCGCCCGGGGCGGGGCAGGCCTTGGTCCGGGACCAGTCCACGGCGTAACGGCCGGCCCGGTCTCTGCGGTAGCGAAGCAGGCCCGCTTCGATGAAGGCCTTGTAGAGGTTGTTGCAGTTTCGTTCCATCGGAAACGCCGCATGATCGCTGAGCACGGTGATGATCGTGTTTTCGTCCGCGCAGCCCTCGAGGATCTCGGCGACGTAGCGGTCCGCCTGTCGGTAGGCGTGACGATACTCAGCCCAGGCGAGCTTCGCCGTCCTCTTGTCGTACCCGGAGAACGAGGGTTCGATGTCCCGGAGGTAGTCGTGGTTGATGTGGTCCGGGAACTGGATCTGCGTGATGAGGAGGTCCCAGGGTTTGGCGTTGGCGAGGTAGTTCGTGAGGCGGACGTACTGGGTCACGCCCATCTCGAGGTGTTCGCGCGCGGTGGGGCGGTCGCCCCAGTAGAGGGGATTGTAGGTGACGTCGAGTCCCTTGACGAACGGCCCAAGTTCCCGCACGATCTCGGCGGACAGCCTGTCCGGATGCGCGAAGCCGCGTAGGGCCACGATGGGCGTCCGGTAGAGCGTAAAGTCCTTGCCGTCGGGCGAAAGGCGGATGAGCTTGCAGCGGAAGGCCCCCCTGCGGCGGTCCTTTCCGAATCGTCCGTACAGCCACTCGGTCCATGCGCCCGGCGCGAGGGCCGCCACCGGAGCGCCTGCGTCCTTGCCGGTGCAGAAGAGCAGCCTATCGTACCCTCGAGCGGTCGTCGCGAACATCGCGAGATCGAAGTGGCTGGCGCCCGCGGTCCCCGCGTCCTCCCTTCGCCCGAGGCGTCTCTGTCCCGCGTCGCTCCACCCGAGTTTCTCTCCGCCGGCCCCGATGGGGATCCGCGCCTCTAGAACGGGCTTCCGGGATGGTGGAAGGCCTTTCCATCCGCGCGCCGGGGCGAAGGGGATCTCCGTTTCCTGCCTCCCGGGCGTTCGCGCCCACTGGACCAGGCCCGCGATCTGCATCTCCGGGTGGCCGAAGATACCTCTTCCCCCCACGATGATGCTCTTCCTGGTCGTGGGGGGCCAGGCGACGGGGTAGTTTATCACGATGGCATCGCGCCCCTGCCGTTCGGCCGCTTCCCAGAGCGTCTCCGCCTGACAGTGCGTGGAGAGCCACGACTCTTCGAGGCTGTAATCGTCGAGCTCTCTGCCCGGAAGATGGATGAAGAACGAGGTCTTGCCATGCCGGGCGGTGTCCGCTCCCGTCGCGATCGTGGTCCAGTTCGTAGGGGTGTCCACGGGCATGCTCGGGATGGCTTTCGACCACGCCCCGCGTCGCATGAGGCCGGAGACGGCGGGCATGAGCCCTTGGCCGGCGAATCTCTCGATCGGCTCCATCATGAGTCCGTCCAGGCCGATGATGAGGACCTTCTTCGTCTTTCCACGGGATCTCAACGCTTCATTCTCCTTTGCGAAAGACACGGACTTCCTACGCCCGCCCCGCAGTCGTGTCCGCGCACCGTTTCGGATCCCCCTCAGGGTCTGCGCCTCCCGCGCCGCTTCGGCCTGGGGTCGCGCCGGCTCACGGCGACGGAGTTGCGCCCACCCGTCTTCCCGTCGTACATCGCCTCGTCGGCTCCTTTGAGGAGATCCTCACCGTCCTGTCGGTTCTCCCCATCGAAGGTATCCACGCCGATGGTGATGGTGATGTGCAGCTCCGGTTTGCGCTCGCGATCCGTGAAGCGGGCGTTTTCGACGATCTTTCGCAGCTTCTCCGCGAGGTTTTTCGCGCCCCGCACACCCGTGTTGGAGAGGAGGACGACGAACTCCTCCCCGCCGTAGCGTGCCACGATGTCGCTGCGCCTGACGCTTCGCTTGAGGATGTCCCCCAGCTCCTTGAGGACGGCATCCCCGACGGCGTGCCCGTGGTCGTCGTTGACCTTCTTGAAGTGGTCGATGTCGCACATGAGGCAGGACAGGGGGGATCGGTAGCGCTTGCTCTTGGCGAACTCCGTCCCGAGGGCCTCCTCGAGGTAACGCCGGTTGTAGAGTTCCGTGAGGCTGTCCGTGATCGAGAGCTTTGCGAGCTTCGCGTTCGCCTCTTGGAGCAGGCGGTTTTTTTCTTCGACGTCCCTTTGCAGCCGAAGGTTTTCCTGCTCGGTGCGCCGGCGCCCGATCACCCGTTTGACCATCCCGGGCAGCACCGAGAGGAAGGAGAGGTCGCCCTCCTTGATCACGTAGTCGTAGGCCCCGCGCCGCATGGCCTCCGCCGCCGTGCGCTCGTCCCCCGCTCCGCTCACCATGACCACGGGCGTCCCGTAGCCGCTGTCCACGAGGATCTTGAGGAGCTCCAGCCCCGACATCTGGGGCATGCGGTAATCTACGATGACGGCGTCGTAGCGCTCCTCGCCCATCCGCGCGAGACACTCCGCCGCGCTCAGCACCACCTCCACGTCGAACGCCTCTCCGGCGAGTCGATCCTGCATGAGCTCGGCGTGGCCGATGTCGTCGTCGACGATCAGGACCTTCACGACGCTCTTCCTCCCGTCCCGGCGGTGTCCTCATCCGCCGCGGGGAGCGTCACGACGAACATGCTCCCCTCGCCCGGGGTGCTCTCCACGCGGATCTTCCCCCCGCACTCGTCGAGGATCGTCTTGACCACCGCCAAGCCCACGCCCATGCCTTCCCCCTTGGCGGTCGCGGCCCGCTGGAACATCCCGAAGATCCCGTCCAGCTCCTCCTTCGCGATCCCGGCCCCGTTGTCTTTGACGGAGACCTCGACGCCCTCATCTTGTCGTCGCCAGGAGATATCTACGACGGGGGTGCGCCCCTCCATCGAGTATTTGAGCGCGTTCGAGAGCAGGTTCGCGAAGACCTGATATACCCTCACCGCGTCCCCGCGGATGCTGGGGAGGTCCTGCGCCACCGTGACGCGCGCCCCGGAGCTTTCGATCGGTCCCGCGAAATCCGCCATCACATCCTCGAGGATTTCCCCGAGCTTCATCACGGAGCGCCTAGCCTCGCGGCGGTCCACGCGGGCGAGATCCATCACGCTGTCGATGAGCTCGTTGAGGCGCTTGACCCCTTCCCGGATGCGCTGGACGTAGCGTTTCGCGCGGTCGTCGAGGGTGTCGCCGTACCTCTTGAGAAGGTTCTGGGCGAAGCCATCGATCGAGATGAGAGGCGCCCTGAGATCATGCGAGATCACCGACGCCACCTCCGCGATCTCCCGACTCCGTGCGGGAAGTCTGTCGGGCGCCGCGGGGGCTTCCGCCGGGCCGGCGCCCCAGAAGAGGATGCCGCGTGCGTCTTTCGCGTCAATGACCGTGGCCGTCCACGAAACGAAGAGCCTTTCCGTTTCTCCCATCCGGATCGGGACTTGCGTCGATGCGCATCCTTCTCCCCGCTGTGCCGCCTTTGCCAGCTCCACGAACTTTGCCAGCCCCGCCTCGTCGAAGAGGCCGGTCTCCTCGATGCGTCGTCCGGTGATTGCGGCGGAGGGTCGTCGGGAGACATGCGCCAAGTGGGCGTTGGCGATCCGGATGACCCCTTCCTCGTCGGTTGCGATCACGATGGCGTTCGCGTTCTCGACCAGCCCCGCGAGCTTTTCCCATTCCACGCGAAGCCCCTCCGACAGACCCCCGTGCTCCTCCAGGCGCGCGCTCCGATTGGCTGCCGCATCGACGAGCATCAGAGTACTCCCAGCGGGCTGGGGTTGTCAATGCGCCCCGGACGCGAGCCGCACGGTCTCAGGCCCTCGTTCCCGAGATAATCCTGATCTTTTCTTCGACCAGTGCCTGCGCCGCCTTGCGGGAATCCGTGAAGGCGCTGCGCACGGAGACCTTGTCCCGAAGCTCGCGGTGAGTTCGGGCGTATCCCTCGAGGAATCGCGCGATGTATTCGGTCGCCACGTTCACCTTCGCGATCCCGAGGCCGATCGCCTTACGCAGGAGCTCCTCCGGGATGCCGGTGCCGCCGTGGAGCACGAGGGGGACCGAGACCCGCTCCCGGATCGCCGCCAGCCTCTCGAAGTCGAGTGTGGGCGTCCCCTGATAGAATCCGTGCGCGTTTCCGATCGCAACGGCGAGCGCGTCGATCCCCGTCTCCTCGACGTATCGCTGCGCGTCCTGCGGGTCGGTGCAGACGGCCCGTCCTCCCTCCTCTCCTCCCTCGAGCGTTCCGAGCACGCCCAGCTCCCCCTCGACGCTCACGCCGGCCGCGTGCGCGACGCGCGCCACCTCCGTCGTCGTCCGAACGTTTTCCTCGAAGGGGAGGCCCGACGCGTCGATCATGACCGACGTGAAGCCGTTGCGGATCGCTTGGACGGCCATCTCGAAGGAGTCCCCGTGATCGAGATGAACGGCTACGGGAACGCGGGCGCTTCGGGCCGCTCTCAGGGCGATCTCCGCGAGCGCCTCGAGGGTCGCGTATTCGATCTCGATCGGCCCGATCGCGAGGATGACCGCTTGTCGGTGCGTCTCCGCGGCCCGAACGGCGGCCTGCACGCTCTCGAGGTTCCACACCTCGAATGCGCCCACCGCGGAGCCTCGCTGTCGGGCGGCGAGTAGAAGTTCCTTGGTCGTCGTGATCGCTACGGCGGCATCCCTTCCTTGGCAGAACCGGGCGCATCGTACCTTCCTGCGCCGCGGGAAGATATCAGAATCCGAAGGGGTGGGCCGCCTCGCGCGCATTCGTTTCGGTGTACGCTCCGAGGTCCTCAAGCGTCCCGGGCAAGCCGTCCCCGAGAGCGACATAAGGTGCTCCGTCCGCGAGGACGCACTTTCCTCCGACAACCGGGACCTCTTCCCCCCGCGCGTCCAGGATCCGCACGGCGTGCGACACGCGGATTTCGCGGGCCCGACACACGAAGCGTCGGTCCGCCGCGTAGAGGGCCCACGCCTCCTCTTCGCCGCGCGTGAAACGGTACGCGGTGAGGGCGCCGATCGCTTGCTTCCCGGCAAAACGCATGCCAGCGATTTCCGCCGGCACGGTGGAGCCCGCAAGGTAGTACGCATCGCAGAGCTCTCGGGGCGGCGCCTCACGCACGACGGCGTTTGCCAGGACCTCCCGGATCTCTCCCCTTTTCGTCCCTTCGAGAAGGAGGTATTGCACCTCGTCCGTGATCTCAAGCTCGAGAGCGCTGCCGCGGGTCTCGAGCGTGCGCGCTTCCCCCATCCTGTCGAACACCCGGGCTCTGCGGACTCCCGGAAGGGAGAGCTGCGCTTTCATCCCGCGCACGAAGTACGTCCCGACGCCGATCATCCCTCCCTGCGGATGTTCGAAGGCATAAAGCCTGATGGAGTCCGCCGGTCGCGCCTCGCCCGCGGGCTCGACGGCGTCGAGGAGCCACAGCGCCGCTGCGACGGCCGATGCCGCCGGTCTCGGGGCGCCCCGGTAGTCGACAAGATTCTGCGCGTGGCAGTTGGCGTTGACGCAGGATGCCTCCCCTCCGTCCCGGTACCCGATATAGTACTGCCCCCAGTAGGCGAAGCCGTGCCCCTTCATGGCGAGGACGAGCTTTGCCGCCTCGTTGGCACCCTCCCACCAAGGGGCCTCAAGACCGAGCTCGCGGACTTCGTTCCCGAGGACGGTCCCCCGGTAGAACTCCGTGCACATCGATCCGCTCTCCGTGTTCCACAGGGGAAGCGTCTTTCCGAACTCCTTCAGGATGTCCCGGATCGCCAATCCCTGGTCGAGGGGGTCGGCGGCGATGCCCATCTGGGCGCCCACAGGGGTTGTCGGGTCCCAGCCGTATCCGTGATAGGCGAGGGCGTCCATGTGTTCCAATCCTCCGAGGCGGCACACCTCGCGCAGCCATTCCAGGCGGTTGAGGTTGACGCCACCTCCTCCGATCACGACTGCAGCGGGGTCTTCCCGTTTCACCGCGGCGCAGGTGGCCTCAAGGAGTCGCACGTAGTCCTTGGGGTCCATGGGGCGGGATTCCGAGGGCTCGTTCCATACCTCCCAGTGTCGGATCCGACCCTTGTAGCGCGCGACCGCTCTCCTCACGAACTCTTCGAGCGCCGTCGTGTCGCCCTTCTTCGCGGCGACGCCCGGGGACCTCGGGTCGCCGGTGTCGGGCGCCCAAGCGGGCGGGCGGAAGAACGTCCCCACGACGTGGAAGCCTTCCCGCACGAGAAGCTCCACGTCCCGGTCCGTTGCCTGCCACTCCCATCTTCCCTCCTCGGGTTGGATTGTCCGCCAGTTGAAGCCGGGAGCGAAGTCGTGCGTCCTCCACCCGCCGAAGCCCAGACGCTTCGCGACTTCGATCGAATACGGCCCCGCCGATCCATGTGTCGCGGCAAAGGGGATCTCCCCATGCGACTGGCGCCGTTGCGGGACGGTCGCGAACGCGACTTCGGCTGCATTGGGGTTGCCCCGCGCCGTTACGACCGCACGAAAGATTCCGACGGCGGGTGGGGGAAGGGCGATCACCTTGGAAGGGCTGTCGAGAGTCACCTCCTGCTCCAACCTCAGGCGATCATGGTAGTCGTAGACTTTGATCGTGAGGCGCTCTGTTGCGACGGCGCCCCACACGCGTATGCGCGCCTCTTCACCCGGCAGGAGCACGGAGAAGGGATTGAGAAGCTCTGCGCCGACCTCCACCTCGGCCTTCGGGCGATAGGGCGTCAGTTTCCCTCCCTGCACCTGAACGGCGTCGATCCAGATGGTCCCTGCGGTTCGGGGCTCAACCACGAGCGCGGCCGCCCCGACGTTGCTTGGGGGGGCGTCCGCCTCAAACGCGAATCGCTTCCATCCCCGTCCCACCTGAAAGACCGCTGCGGATCCTACGCGGTGCTCTTCGCTTCCGCGGAGCCCAAGCCCTCCGACGAGCCGGACCTTTACGATCTCGCCGGGCTGGTCCGCCCGCAAGTAGAGCGAGACGGCGAGCCTCCCCCGGGGCGCGCGGAAATACCAGCTCTCGAGCGTGCGAGGAGCCGCCTCGCAGGGGGTGAAGCGGAGCGCGAATCTCCCGTGAGGGGCGGGCGTCTCCAGCACCTGCGCCGCTCCCCGGCTCCAGACCTGGAAGGGCCCCCATCCCGTCGTTCCCGCCTCGAAGGAGCTGTTTTGGACTAGGTTCCCCGTCGGCTGGTCGGGAGGGCTTTCCACCTGCGCGTTCGTCCATTCGTCGTGGTCCGCCTCTTCGAGCTGCGCGTCGTCGACCCAGAGCGTGCCAAGCGAAGTGAGGCGGATGAAGGCCTTTCCTTCGCCATTCTCGGCGGCCACCCCTTGCGCTTCGAAGCAACGCCAGTCCTCTTCCACCCGCGCGCTTTCCTCGAAGGCGACGGCGGCGAGGCGGTCGAGGTATTTCGACACCATCTCCCCCTCCTCCACGCCGACGGACACCGAGCAGGGCCCGACGCCCTTCCCGCGGAGCCACACGCGCAGGCGGTATGCTTTCCCCGCGCGGACGGGGAAGGGGTCGCTCGTGAGCTTGGCTTCTCCCGTCCCTTTCTTCACGAGGAAGTCAATGCGCTGGCAGGCGCGTCCCGAGTGCGGCCGGCGCGTCTCTCTCGTGTAGAGCACCCTTGGTAGGCCGTATCGCCAGACGCCGTTCGCCTCCGCCGTCCAGCCGGGCGCGACGGCGCGATACGCCCCCGCGAAACTTGCGTTCTTGAGGAGGGATTCCACCCGTCGTTCTCCTTCATCTGGACCGTTCTCACCCGCCTTCTTGCGCTTCCACGATAAACGCTTCTTGTTTCTTCGCAATGTCCAGTGCGCTTCCCCGGAGGGGGCAAGGCGCTTCCCGCTTGGTCGCTTCGGAAGGAGGGCCGGGCGTGGAGCTCTTCATCGAGATCCCGTATGGTCGGGGTGTGTCAGATGGGAGTGGTCGGGGCGACGCGTGTGCGCCCGTAAAGCGGTCGGGTCCGTCAGGCAGCCATTCTCTTTCGGCGCGCGGCAGCGACCGCCGCAAGGCCTATTGTCGCGGCCATGAGCGCCCCCGGCGCCGGCACAGGCGTCTCCTCCACGGACAGTTGGAGATCATCGTAGTAGAGCCATTGGGTCGTGTTGTAGCGCGAGTATTCCCACGTGCCCAGGCTGATGCGGAGGGCGCTCGCCCCTGCAAGCGCGGTACTTTCAGTCTGCACGACGAGTTGCGAGTTCTCGTAGAAAGAGAGCCCCGTGGGTGTGATGACGAAATCGAAGGGAGTCATCGACGTCCGATAGGAGCGCGATACCCAATCCAGCATCCCGGTGTTGTCCCGCAGGCGGAACTTCCCTTCCCAGACGTGGTAGAAGGCGTTCACCCAGTGGGTCGGATCGTCGGCGTCGTAGAGGAAGATGTGGAACTCCGCCGAGCGCACGTTTGTCATCCGCCATGCGCCGGTCAAGGACAGTTCCGTCCAATCGGGGATGTCGATGTCCTGGCTCCAGAGCCAGGCGTGGTTCGCGGTGGAGTTGGCCCCGTCCACCCCAAAGCGCAGCTCCGAGCCCACCTCGCTGATCGAGGAGCTCGTCCCGACCACATCGCGCGTCGGCCACTTGGTGGGGTCGAGGAAGTTGTCGTTCAAGTTGTCCTCAAGGACGGCGACGCTCCCTTTCGCCGACCCGCAGGCTGCGATCACCAACGTCAGGATAACAAGGCATTCTGGCCTGTATCTCGTCACTTGGGCCCCCTCGACGCGTCCCTGGGACGGAGGACTCTGCGTTCGGCAGGCACAGATTCACATGGAGGGAAGATGGACGCGGTCCCTCTCTGGCATTGGCAAACGATACATCACCGGCGACTCTTGTCAAGCGGCAAGGGAGAGCGCCAGTCCGGTCGAGTGGTTGCCCTTTTTCCTTACGCCTGCTTCCTGTTATACTTGTTCCAGGAGATGAGGCGTTTTCGGAAGGAGCTTTTCCCATGGCTCGAATCTTCCGCCGCGCGGGCAAGAGCGCTCGCCTTCCTTCGGAGACGGCCGAGGGCGCTGGTTCCGCGCAACGCGGCAAGGTGACGATCACCGTCATCGACTACAACGAGAAGGAGTGCATCGAGAAAGAGGTCGCCGAGGTTGTGGAGCTGCTCCCGTTCAAGGAGAAGCCGACCGTCACCTGGATCAACGTCGACGGGCACCATGATGGGGTGCGCATGGAGGCGATCGCCAACGCCTTCAATCTCCACCCACTGGTACTCGAGAACATCCTGGACACCTCGCAGCGTCCGAAGGCCGAGGATTACGGCGACTATGTTTTCCTGGTCGTCAAGATGCTGGGTCTCGACGAGTCCACCCAAGAGATCCTTTCGGAGCAGGTGAGTCTCATCATCGGGCCGAACTTCCTCCTGTCATTCCAGGAAGCACCCGGGGACGTGTTCGGCGAGATCCGCCAGCGCATCCGCACCGCGCGGGGTCGCATCCGCAGGATGGGCCCCGACTTTCTCGCCTACGCTCTGGTGGACGCCATCGTCGATAACTACTTCCTCATCCTCGAGCGGCTGGGGGACCGTATCGAACTCTTGGAGGAGCGGGTACTGCTCAATCCACGTCCGGAGGTCCTGCACGAGATCCGCAGTTTCCAGAAGGAGATGCTTTTCCTGCGCAAGACCGTATGGCCGCTGCGGGAGGTCATCAGCGCGCTGGAGAAGGGGGAATCATCCCTCTTCAAGAAGGTGACCCGTCCGTACCTGCGCGACCTGTACGATCACACCATTCAGGTGATGGACATTGTGGACACGGCGCGCGACGCGATCATCGGGATGCTCGACGTGTATCTGGGCAGCGTCTCGAACCGCATGAACGAGATCATGAAGGTCCTGACGGTCATCGGCACGATCTTCCTGCCTCTGACGTTTATCGCCGGCGTGTATGGCATGAACTTCAAGCACATGCCCGAGCTCGACTGGCATTGGGGCTACCCGGCCGTCCTGTCGCTGATGCTGGCCATCACTGTTTTCATGCTTCTCAAGTTCCGCCGAAGGAAATGGCTCTGATTCCGGAGGGCCTTGCGGCCCGAGCGTTTCCCGGGAGTCCCCTTTGCGCACGCATCCGGTCATCGCCGCTTTCCGCAAGTCGCTGATCGAGGCGGGTCTTGCACGAGCAGACGCCGGGCTGCTTTTGGCCGTCTCGGGGGGATCCGACTCGATGGCGCTCCTTGTTGCGGCCTGCCATGTCCGCCGCATTCTGCGGATCAGCGGGCCGTTCGAGGTCATGACCATCGACCACGGGTTGCGTCCTGAGGCGGCGGAGGAGGCGCGCTTCGTCGGCGAGGCCGCGCGGGGGCTGGGCGTCCCATTTCATGGGGCGCGCATCCGGCTGGTCCGCTCTGCGCGGGGTTCTCTCGAGGAGCGGGCCCGCATGGTGCGCTATCGGCTGCTCGCCGCCCGCGCGGCCAAGGTCGGCGCGGACGCCGTTCTTGTCGCTCACACGGCGGACGATCAGGCGGAGACCGTGCTCCACAACCTCCTGCGGGGCTCGATCGTCGCGGGACTGGGCGGGATGCCGCTCCTGCGGCTGCTGCGGGGGCGGCCGCCGATCGCCCTCTTGCGGCCGTTCCTGCGATGCACTCGCGAATCGCTGCGGGCATTCCTGCGGGCGTCGGGCGTCGCCTGGCGCGAGGACCCGTCCAACCTCTCGGTCGACTTCACCCGCAACCGGATCCGGCACGTGCTCCTGCCGCTGCTCGCCTCCGAGTTCAACCCGGATGTGGTCTCGGGCCTAGCGCGCCTGGCCGGGCGGTCCCGGGCGGTCGACGCCTTCCTGCGCGACGACGCGGGGGCGCTGCTCCGCGACCTTGAGCTTGCGCGGTCGGGGTCGGCGCTGTCTCTCTCGGTCGGTCCGCTGGCGGATCTCCACGCGATCCGACTTTTCTATCTCCTGTGTGCGGCCGTCGGGCGGCTTGACGCTCGCCTGCCGGCCTTGCGCTGGAGCGACCTGGAGGCAGTCGAGGCGGCTCTGCGCTCCGGCGTCCGTCGTCCCGTCGTGCTCTCCGCGGGCGTCACGCTTCGTCGCGTGAGGGATCGCGTCATTCTAGAGAAGCCTTCTTCGGCGCACAGGGCGGTCTTCCGCGCGGTGGAGCTGTCGATGCCCGGGGACACCGCGCTTGAGAGTCTGGAGGCCGACATCAGTGCGCTTGTCATCCCGCGCGACCACTTCGATCTCGATGCCTTTCTCGCCACGAAGTCTCGTTTCGAGGAAGCGTTTGACTTCGATCGCGTGGGTCGGCCGCTCTTCGTTCGCGCACCCCGTTCGGGCGATCGATTCCATCCCCTCGGCGGAGAGCCGCGGGCGCTCGGGTCGTTTCTCAAGTCACAGCGCATCGGGGCGCGGGAACGCTCGAAGCATCCGCTTGTCGCGTCGGGGGATAGCGTGGTGTGGGTCGTGGGGGTGCGTCCTTCCCATCCTGCGCGCATCACCAAGGACACGCGCCGAGTCCTGCTCCTGGCGTGGAGGGCGCGCTCGGCGCGAGCGGCGGGGTTCCCGTGATCCCGGGTACGTCTTTGCGCGGCACCGGGGAGTGCTCTATAATGCGGGGCCTTGGGTTTCGCCGCCGGACTGACGCTGGCCGAAAGGTTCCCCATGGACCCTCTGCAATCGATTCACACACGCGCCCGTGAGCTCAAGAAGACGATCGCCTTGGCAGAGACCGAGGACCCCCGGGTGCTCGACGCCGCCAATCGCGTCCGCGACCTCAACTTGGCGGAGGTCGTCCTCGTGGGCGATCCGGATGTCGCGCGCCGCGCCGCCGTGGCGAGCGGGCTGCGTCTTCCCGAATGGCCCTTTGTGAACCCGGCGGGCGACGGACGTCTCTCCAGCTTCGCCTCCCTGTATTATGAGCGCCGGAAGCACAAGGGCGTGACGGCGCAGGAGGCCGCCCGCATCGTTCGCGACCCCGTCTTTTTCGCAGCCGCGATGCTCGCGGTCGGGGAGATCGACGCCTTGGTGGCGGGGGCGGCCAATCCCACGGCGAAGATCCTTCGCGCGGGTCTGCACCTTGTGGGGTTGGCGCCGGGCCTCAAGGTCGTTTCCAGCCACTCCCTCGTGATCCTTCCCGTCCCCACGTACGGGGCCAATGGTCTCATCCTTTTCGCGGACACAGGCGTCATCCCCGACCCGACGTCGGAGGAGCTTGCCCAGATCGTGCTCGCCTCCGCGGCGAGCTTTCGCATTGAGGCGGGGGCCGAACCAGTCGTCGCGCTGCTCTCGTTCTCCACCAAAGGGAGCGCATCGCATCCCGACGTGCAGAAGGTCGCGCGCGCGGCCGAGATCGTCCGGGCTTCGCACCCCGACTTCGTTGTCGACGGCGAGCTTCAGCTTGACGCGGCGGTCGTCCCCGAGGTCGCGGCGTTCAAGGCCCCCGGCTCTCCGGTGGCCGGTCGCGCCAACACGCTCGTTTTCCCCGACCTCGGCGCGGCGAATCTCGGGTACAAGCTGGTTGAGCGGTTTGCGGGCGCGCGGGCCGTGGGTCCCATCATCCAGGGTCTGGCGAAACCCGTGACCGACCTCTCGCGGGGCTGCAGATCGGCCGACATCGTGGACGCCGTTGCAGTGGCGGCGCTCCGCACGGGATTGAAGTGAGCTTCGCCATGAAGCGTCTCTACGTAGCGGCCACGGAACGCAGCACCGGGAAGACGACCCTCTGCCTCGGCTTGCTGGCCGCCTTCCGCAGGCGAAAGCTCCGGGTCGCGTTCATGAAGCCCGTCGGGCAGCGGTGCGTCTGGGTGGACGGTGTCCCCGTCGACACGGACGTCGCGCTCATGAGGTCGGTGTTCTGCCTTCCGCAGCCGGTCTGTGACATGAGCCCGTTGATCGTTCTCCAGGGGACCACGCGGCGTTTCCTGGACGGCCGTCTGCGCGACCTGGAGACCCTCGTGCGCAACGCCGCCGAGCGACTGTGTGCCGGGGCCGACCTTCTCCTCATCGAGGGCACGGGACACGCGGGGGTCGGGAGCGTGCTCAAGCTCTCGAACGCCCGGGTCGCCAGGCTCCTCAATGCTCACGTCCTTCTCGTCGCCAACGCGGGGATCGGCCGGACAATCGATGAGCTGGCGCTCAATCTTCCGCTCTTTCGCAACGAGGAGCTTCCCATCGCCGGCGTGGTGGTCAATAAGGTCGAGCCGCGAAAGGCCCGGGAGGTGTATCCTTACATCGAGAAGGGCCTGCGACCTCTCCGGGTCCGGTCCCTGGGGTGGCTGCCGGAGAAGGAGTTCCTCTCCGGGCCCACCATGCGCGAGATCGTGGGCCTCCTCGACGCCCGGATCCTGTGCGGGAAGGACTGCCTGGACACGGTGGTGCTCTCCATCCTCATCGCGACGGGCTATCCGCACACCTTGATGTCCCGCTTCGCCCCCTCGGCCCTTGTCATCGCCGACGGAGACCGCGAGGATATCATCCTTGCGGTGATGAACTCCAATCTTGTTGCCCGGCGCAAGCGGGCCGCCACTTGCCTGTGCCTCACGGGGGGGGTGCTGCCGCATCCCAAGATCCGCAGGCTGATCGCCCCCGCCAACGTTCCGGTCATCTGCGTGCGGGGGGACTCGTACACCGTCGCGTCCCGCATCAACGACGCGCTGGTCAAGATCTCCCCGGAGGACGTCGCGAAGATATCGCTGGTCAAGCGTCTTGTGGAGAAGCACCTTGACGTGAACTCTCTTCTTGCGTCGCTTCCGGACCGATAGGGGTCGTCTCGCGGTCGCCAGCGGGCTGGGCGCGGCGTCCGCGGAAGGGGCCTTCACCTCCCCCACATGCCAGCGTGGTCCCGTCTAGCCTCGTCCTCGAGGGCCATGTAGGCTTCCTTCCGCTCGAAAGGCGCGAAGGGATAGATTCGCGCCAGGCCGCGTCTTAAGAGGAGGGGGCCGTAGTCCTCTCCGTCGACTCGTACGTACGCGAGGAGCCGGTCATAGCGATCGCGCGTGAAGACCCCCCGGTCCGGCTCCAGCGTGACGCTTTTTCCTTCCAGGGCTGCCTTTGCGTACGCGCGGGCCTCCGCCGCGAAGGGCTGCCCTCTCTCGGGGGAATCGATCCCGATGACGCGGACCTCGAGTCCTCCTGCGGCGCGCAGGGAATCGCCGTCGTAGCAGTATTCGACGAGAACCGTCCGAGGGTTGCTTTCGCCTTCCCAGGACGGGGATTCGTTGTGGGCGGGTGAGGGGCTGAGGGCGCGCCAAAGCAGCACGGCCGCCAAGGCCAGCAGCGAGTAGAGGAGCTTTCTGTTTCGTGCGCGCATGGAACTTCCGTTGTCTCCGGGATACCATTCTACCGTATGGGAGGGAACGGGGAAGGACATGGGGAGGCAGAGGCCATGGCACGCATGGGTTCGGAGAATATCGGGGCGGTTTTTCAGCAGATGACGAAGTACTTCCGGTCCGGGGAGCGGTCGATGGGCCGTCTGCCCGAGCGGGCCGGGGGGGAGCGATTCGTTGCGCTGCCGGCGCCGTTCCGGGAGGACGGCCCCGGGCTTTGGGAGACGATCGCCCGGCGCAGGAGCGTCCGAGACTTCTCGACGGAACCGATGAGCACGGCGGCCCTTTCGTCGCTGCTCTGGGCTTGCCAGGGGGTGACCGCCAGCGGTGCAGGGCACGAATATCGCGCGGCACCGTCGGCGGGGGCGCTCTACCCGGTGGAGACGTACGTGATCGCCAACCGGATCACGGGGTTGGAGGCGGGCCTCTACCGATACCTTCCGTGCTGGCACGCGCTGTTGGGCATAGCGGCTGGCGCGCTGGGGGAGGGGATCGCCCGCGCGTCGCTCGATCAAGGGATGGCGGAAGAGGCGGCGGCGGTCTTCGTCTGGACGGCGGTGTTCGAACGGTGCGTGCGCAAGTACCGCCAGCGGGCCTACCGGTACGTGTACCTCGATGCGGGACACGTCGTGGCGCACCTGACGCTGGCGGCGACGGCGCTGGGGCTGGGGTCCTGCCCGGTCGCGGCGGTCTACGACGACGAGGTGAACGCCCTTTTGGGCGTGGACGGGGTGGCGGAAAGCGTGCTCTACCTAGCGGTAGTGGGGAGGCCGGCGGGCTTTTAGGAATCCGCGCCAGGGGGGAATCCGGACTTGACTCGGGGCGTGGGGCGGGGTAGGATCCTACCGACCGGTAGGTAAGGAGGTGCAAGGTGTCGCGCGCGCCGGCCCTCGGAGCCCGAGAGAGGATCCTGGACGCCGCCATCGACCTCTTCAGCACGAAGGGGTTCGATGCCGCGAGTGTTCGCGAGATCGTGAGCAGAGCGGGGGTGAGCAAGCCCACCCTCTACTACTATTTCAGAAACAAAGCTACCCTCGCGCAGGAGCTGCTTACGGCGACCTCGGCGGAGTTCCGCGAGGCGATTTTGGAGTCGGCCCACGAGGACCCGGACCTTGCGGAGGCGATCTCGAGGCTCATCTATGAGAGCTGCCGCCACGCAAGTCGTCATCTCAAGTTCGTGCGCTTTCTGTTTGCCACCCTGTTCGGGGGCACGGGGCGGAGCTTTCTGCGCAGCCTGGTCGGCGTCCTCCAGCAGTGCCGCAAGGAGAGCGAGGACTTCGTCCGTTGCGCGGCGATCCGCCACGGGTTTTCCCGTACAGCGGCTGCCCGTCTCCCGGAGATGGTGATGGACGTGATTGACGTGGAGATCATGAGGGACGTCTTGGGGGTGGGGTCCGCGGTCACCCGTCGACGCGCCCGGTCACTAGCCCGCTTTTTGGTTGCAGGCACGCAGTATTTGGCAGAAAGGGAAGGCCGCTCATGAGCAAGGCGATGGCCTCCTATCTATTGTTTGCCGCGGTCTTCGTTCTCGGGGTGGCCTGCGGGTTCGCGCTCAGCCGACTGGGTCCCTCATGGGCCGCATCGAGGCCCGCTCCCCTCTCGGGCTCCGCGAATCCGGGTGTCGGTGTCGACGCGTCGGGGAATCCGGGGGAGACAAGAGAGTCGGCGATCGTGAACGTCGCTGTCAGGAAGGTGACGAAGGAGCCGCTCTCGGAATATCTCACTCTCCCGGCGGTCGCCGAGGCGTGGGAGGACGTCGCCGTCGCCTGCGAGCTTGCCGGGAAGCTGGCGTGGATCGGCGCGAAGGAGGGGGAGCGCGTAAGCGCAGGGCAGGAGATCGCGCGGATCGACACGGACGATCTTGAGGTCGCGGTGAGGCAGGCCGAAGCCGAGCTCGAGTTCGCGCGGGCGGACCTCAAACGGATCGAGGCTTTGCGCGCGGAGAGCGTCACGAGCGCGGACGAGCTGGACCGCGCGACGACGACGTACAAGGCCGCGCAGGCCCGCTACGACGCGGCGGTCGTCACGCTTCGCAAGGCCGTCATCCGCAGTCCGATCGACGGGATTGTGGACGACCTTCCGTTGGAGGTTGGGGAGTACGTCAAGGCCGGAGAGATGATCGTCCAGGTCGTCCGGAAGGACAGGCTCAAGATCATCGCGAGGCTCCCCGAGAAGGACGCGCGGTACGTCGAGCCCGGGATGGAGGTCCAGGTCTTCCCGGAGCTTTCCAGCACCCCTATTTATCCCGGCGAGGTCATCTATGTCAGCGAGAGCGCGTCGCCTGACACGCGCACGTACCGCCTGGAGGTCGCCTTCGACAACGCCAGCGATCTTCTGCGGGTGGGGACGATCGTCAAGATCCGCCTTCTGCGTCGCCAGATCAACGACGCCATCGTTGTTCCCCTCTTCTCGATCATCCCCGGCAAGGAAGGGCGTTTCGTGTTCGTGGAGGAGGACGGCCTAGCCCATGAGCGGAGGGTGGAGCTGGGCATCTTCGACGGGGTGCGGGTGCAGGTGCTGTCGGGGCTGACGGCGGGGGAGGAACTCATTGTCTCCGGCCACCGGATGCTCAAAGACGGCGACAAGGTGCGCGTGGTCGAGACGCTCCCATGAGGCGGATGCACGATGGTCGTCACTGATTTCGCCATCTCCCACAAGGCGGCCGTCTTCGTCCTGACGCTGATCCTCTTGATCGGCGGGGCGTGGTGCTACGTATCGCTTCCGCGCGAGGCGGCGCCGGACATCAACATCCCGTACGTCATCGTGTCCACGTCGTACCCGGGGGTCTCACCGGCGGACGTGGAGAACCAGGTCACGATCGAGATCGAGAAGAAGCTGAAGACGCTGAACGACGTGGAGAAGGTCACGTCCACGAGCGCGGAGGGCGCCTCGACGGTGATCGTGGAGTTCGATCCCAAGGTCGACATCACCGACGCCCGCCAGCGCGTGCGGGACAAGGTGGACGAGGCGCGCTCCAAGATGCCCAGCGACGTGGAGGAGCCGTCGGTCGAGGAGATCAACCTCTCCGAGATGCCGATCATGAACGTTTCCATCGCGGGGCCGGTGGGGCTGGTCCGCCTCAAGGGGCTCGCTGAGGACCTAGAGGACGACATCGAGGTGATCCCTGGGGTGCTGGCGGCGACGGTCGTGGGCGGACGGGAGCGCGAGATCCGCATCGAGGTAGACATGGACCGGCTGCAGGTCTACGACTTTCCGCTCGTCCATCTTCTGAGCCTTATCGAGCGCGAGAACGTGAACGTGTCGGGGGGCGCCGTGGAGAGCGGGCTGGCGAAGTTCTCGGTGCGTGTCCCGGCAGAGTTCGGCGACCCCGCCGAGATCTTCCGGCTCATCCTCTTTGTCCGGGACGGCAAGCCCGTGTACCTCACGGACGTTGCGCGGGTGGTGGACGACTTCAAGGACGAGACGACGCGCTCCCGGATCAACGGCGAGGAGAGTGTCACGCTCGTGATCCAGAAGCGGTCGGGGGAGAACGTCGTGCGGATCGCGGACGACATCAAGAGGCTTGTCGCGGCGAAACAGAGGCGCGTGCCCGCCGGCGTGACGTACCACCTCAATTTCGACCAGTCCGAGCAGATCCGGACGCTCGTGAGCGACCTGGAGAACAACATCATCTCGGGGGTGCTCTTGGTGGTCGGGGTGCTTTTCATCTTTATCAGCGCGCGCAACTCCATCCTCATCGCGATGGCGATTCCCTTGTCGTTCTGCATCGGTTTCATCGTGCTTTCGGCGCTCGGCGTCACGCTGAACATGGTGGTCCTCTTCAGCCTGGTCCTGGCGGTCGGGATGCTGGTGGACAACGCGATCGTCATCGTCGAGAACATCTACCGGCACGCGAACGAGGGCTTGGAGCGCACGGAGGCGGCGCGCGTCGCCTCCGCGGAGGTGGCCTGGCCCGTGATCACCTCCGCCTTGACGACGGTGGCCGCCTTCGCGACCCTACTCTTCTGGAGGGGGATCATCGGGACGTTCATGGGATTTCTCCCGAAGACGGTATGCATTCTGCTCGCCGGGTCGCTGTTCGTCGCGCTCGTGATCAATCCCACGCTGTGCGCAAGCTTTCTCAAGGTCACGCGCCGCCGGGGGGGCACGGGGTCGGATCCGTCGGCGCCGAAAAAATCGGTTATCATCCGCGTCTACGAGGCGATCCTCGGCGCCAGCCTGCGCGCCCGGTTCGTGGTCATCGCTGCGACGGTGCTTGTCTACATCGCCGTGGTCGCGATCTACGCGTCGAGGAACCTCGGAGTCGCGTTTTTCCCCCGAAGCGAGCCGAGCCGGATCATGATCGCGGTGAAAATGCCGGAGGGGAGCTCCCTGGAGGCGACGGACAGGGTGCTGCGGGAGGTCGAGCGCGCCATTGAGGTCGAGATGCACCGCAAGGAACAGATGCTTGGGGAGCTCGAGGCCTTGTTTCGGAAGAACGGCGTGTGGGACGAGGCGACGACGGCCGAGGTCGGACGCCTTGCGGAAGACCTGCGCGGGCGGAAGGAGAGGCTCGCGGGCGGGCTCATTGCCCTGGCCGTCGGACGAGGCGCAAAGCGCGAGGCCTTCGAGGCGGATCTTCGCGACGTCGTCGCTCGGTACAACGCCGGACTCGACGACATCAAGTTCTACGTGACGAGCGCCGGCCACCGCGCCGGCTCCGTGTTTTCGATGGGGGCCACCACGGTGAACGTGGGGAGCGTGGACGTCGACTTCGTTGATAGGGAGCTTCGGCTCAAGTCGTCGTCGGAGATCATCCGCCACATCCGGGAGCGCATCGCGGGGCTCCACGGGGGGGAGGTCGAGGTCGAGGAGCAGGAACACGGCCCGCCTCAGGAGAAGCCAGTCAACATCGAGGTCTCGGGGGCGGACCTGGATCTCATCGCCGAGATCGCCGAAGAGGTCAAGCGGGTCGTCAAGACGGTCGCGGGGGTCGTGGACCTGCGCGACGATTATGATGAGGGACGGCCGGAACTGCGCTTTTACGTGGACCGCCAGCGGGCCGCCCTTGCCGGGCTCTCCAGCGACACGGTCGCCCAGACCCTCAAGGTGGCGGTGCTCGGGCTGAAGGTGGGGACGTACCGGGAGGCGGACGAGGACTATGACATCACCCTGCGCTTTCCAGAGGAGCAGAGGAACGATCTCAACTCGGTTCTCCGGATCCGGATCCCCGACAACGCAGGGAACCAGGTGCCCCTGTCCTCGGTCGCGAGGCTGAGCTACGAGGCGGGGGAGGGGTCGATCACGCGCAAGGACGAGAAACGCACGATCACCGTCTACAGCGATGTCCTGCCGGGGTACAACTCGACGAAGGTCCTGGAGGAAGTGCGTCGGCGTTTATCGGGCGTTGAGCGGAGGCTCCCCGGCGGGTACAAGCTCGCCTATACGGGGCAACGGGAGGAGCAGGACAAGGCGGCCCGGTTCCTTTTCCGTTCGTTCTTTATCGCAGTCGCCGCGATCGCGCTCATCCTGATCCTGGAATTCAACTCGTACTCCCTTCCCTTCATCATCATGCTGTCGGTCGCGCTCAGCATCATGGGGGTGTTCATCGGGCTTCTCGTGCTCGGGCAGCCGTTCGGGATCATCATGAACGGCGTCGCGGTAATCAGCCTGGCGGGCGTCGCGGTCAACAACGCGATCGTGCTCATCGACTACACGGAGCGCTTGCGCAGGAAGGGGCTCTCTCTGCGGCAGGCAGTGATCAAGGCGGGCGCGACGCGGCTTCGACCGGTCATGCTCACGGCCGTTACGACGGTGCTGGGGCTCCTCCCCATGGCGGTCGGTGTGAGCGTCGATTTCCGCAGGATGCTCATGGATCTAGCGAGGCGGGACCTCGCGGGGTGGCGGCTGTGGGTCGTCACCGGGTCGGAATCCGCCCAGTGGTGGAGCTCGATGGCGACGAGCATCATCTTCGGGCTGATGATCGCAACGTTCCTCACCCTCGTCGTGGTCCCGGTGCTCTACAGCCTTTTCACGCAGGTGCGGTTTAGGCTCAAGAGCCTGGATGAGGTGGCGCCCGATTGCTGATTGCGGCCGCCCGGATTTCCGCTAATATGCGTTGGGATTGATCCCTGGGAAGTCCAGTGGATGAGGAGAGGAGGGCGCCCGTGAAGTCGCGCCGGGCCGGTCGTCCTGATGCTCTGCGCAAAGCGCTCGCCGTGGCGGTGGTCTTTGCGGTTCTGTCGGCGGGGCTCGTGCTCTTTGGGTCGAGGCTCGAAGCGCACCTCGAGCAGCTTGGAGGATACATCGCGCGCCTATTGGGGGGAGGATGAACCCCATGCGTTTCGCGCGAAGGTCTCAGACGGTCCGTCGCCATATCCCGCTGATCCTTGTGATCCTCCTGGGGGGTTGCTCCAACGCTTTCCTTGTGCAGCCGGTCAAGGTGCCTTCCGAGCTCCGGATGGTCGTTCGCGAGGCACCCGACGGAAGGACGAGGAACAAGGTTGCGTACATCGAGGTCGAAGGGGTGCTGCGGCAACGCGGCGGGTCCACACGCGACGACCCGGTGACGCGGCTTCGCGGCGAGCTTCGTCTCGCGGAGAAGGACTCGAGCGTCAAGGCCGTCGTGCTCCGGATCAATTCCCCGGGCGGGACGGCCGCCGCGTCCGACCTTGCCTATGAGGAGGTCATGCGCTTCAAGCGCCGCTCCCGGAAGCCAGTGGTGGCCCACATCACGGGGCTCGGGACCAGCGGCGCCTACTACGTCGCGCTGGCGGCGGATGAGATCTACGCCGCCCCGGCCTCGATCACCGGGTCCATCGGCGTCATCATGCAGCTCTTCAACGTCCAGGGACTTCTCGCCAAGATCGGCGTCGAGACGCAGGCGATCAAGACCGGGGAGCAGAAGGACATGGGCTCCCCGTTCCGCGAGCTCACGGAAGAGGATCGAAAGATCTTCGAGCAGATCCTCGATTCCTTCTATGCGAGGTTTACCAACCTGATCGCCGAACGCAGAAGCGGACTCTCTGTGGAGGAGGTGAAGAAGCTGGCCGACGGCCGCGTCTACAGCGCCTCCCAGGCTGACGCCCTCGGACTCGTGGACGCGGAAGCCTATCCCGACGCCGTCTTCGCGCGGGCAAAGTCGCTCGCGGGGATCAGCAGGGCCAGGATCGCGGGCTTTGAGAAGCCTTTTGAAGGGACCGGCTTGGGGCTGGCGGGCGCGGAGCTGAACGTGAAGTTCGACCTTCCGGGCGCGGATCTAGCCCCCGGCGTGTACTACCTGTGGCTCCCGGGAAAAAGCGAGCCATGACGGGACGAAGGAGAAGGCGAGCCGGGCACGCCCCGGGGAACCGTTCACCCCTTTTTTGAGCCGTTCGGGCGTAAGGAGGCGAGTCGTGAACTGGATCGAGATGACTCCGGCGGGACTCCGGAGGGCCGCCAGGACCTGCAAGGGCGTATGTGTCGTGCCCACGGGGTGTCTGGAATGCCACGGCGACCACATGCCCCTCGGCACCGACTGCTTCCAGGTGGACGCGATGGTCGAGCGCGCGGCGCGGATCGAGCCGGTGGTCAAGTTCCCCATCTACTTCCAGACGCAGATTTCGGAGGCGAGACACATACCGGGGACGTTCTCGCTGCCGTCGCGGCTCCTGTGGGACCTGCTGGAAAGCACGCTCGATGAGATCGCGCGCAACGGGTTCCGCAAGATCGTCATCGTGAACGGCCACGGCGGAAACTACGCGTTTCTCCGGTACTTCGCCGACCGTCTCCCGGCGGAGCCGAAGGACTACGTCCTGTATCTTTTCAACTTTGCGCGCTGGCCTTGCGACGGTCTGCCGGAGATGAAGAAGATTCTCGATACGCCTCCCAACCACGGCGGGGAGGTCGAGACGAGTCTGATGATGGCGATCCGGCCGGACCTCGTGAAGAAGAGCGCGATCCCGAAGACCGTGAGGGCAGGTCTCAAGCGCCTCGACGTGGAGGGCGATTTCTATACTGGTTTCAACTGGTTTGCCGGCAACCCCGATCAGTACCAGGGCCATGCGGAGGCAGGGACGGCAAAGAAAGGGGAGATCCTCCTGGAGGCGGCCGCGAAACGCCTCGCCCGGGCGTTCCGGGCGGCCAAGGCGGACAGCTCGGCGCAGAAGGTCCAAGACGAGTTCTTCCGTCTCGTTGTGGGAAAGGCGCAAGGTCGGAGGAAGACCCGGAGATGAAGAAGAGCGGGCTTAGGATCGCGGTCATCGGCGCGGGGAGCACGTATACCCCGATGATCGTCCAGGAGCTTGCGGCGCGCAGCGCGCGCCTTCCCGTGGCTGACCTAGTGTTCTATGACATCGATCCCGGGCGCCTTTCGATTGTCTCCAGGTTCTGTCGACGGCTGGTCGGCGGCGACGTTCCCATCTCGAGCGCGCGAACCCTCCGCAAGGCTGTCGAAGGGGCGGACTTCGTCTTAAGTCAGTTCCGTGTCGGGGGACTCCAGGCAAGGCATCGGGACATCAGGCTAGGACTGCGCTACGGCCTCATCGGCCAGGAGACGACGGGCGTGGGCGGCTTCGCCAAGGCCCTTCGGACGATCCCGGCGACCCTGGCGGTGTGCCGCGCGGTCCGAAGATACGCCGCTCGGGATGTATGGCTCGTCAACTTCACCAACCCCTCCTCCATCATCACGGAAGCGGTCCTCAAGCACGGCGGGGTGCGATGCGTGGGCCTGTGCAACGGGCCCTGGGGGATGCTCAAGGCTCTTGCCGACGCGCTCAAGGTGGACCCCGCCGATGTGGAGTTGGACTATGTCGGCGCAAACCATTTCTCGTGGGTGCGAGGAGTCCGGGTCAAGGGCAAGGACTGGACGACGCGAGCCCGCCGGGCGCACGCGCGGCACCTTGCCGCCAATATCCCGGAACTGAAGCTGGACGCCGTCTTCGAGCGGACGGTCGGCCTGCCGTACAGCGGCTATCTGCAATACTACTACTACACGGAAAAGATGCTCGCGAAGCTTCGGGCACGCAAGCGCACACGAGCGCAGGAGGCGCTCGCCATTGAGCGCGTTCTCCTGCGGAAGTACGCCGACGAGCGAATCCGGGCGATCCCGGAGGAGCTCTCCCAACGGGGCGGAGCAGGATACAACTTCGTTGCCGCCAACGTGATTGAGGCGATCGCCAACGACTTGGCAAACCTGCAGATTGTGAACGTGGCGAACTCGGGCGCCGTGGAGGGGATCGAGCGGGACGCCGTGCTCGAACTCACGTGTCGTGTGTCGAGATCGGGCGCGGAGCCGATGCCGGTCGGGAAGGTCGAGGCGCGATTCCGCGGCCTTCTCCAGGCCGTCAAGGCCTACGAGGAGCTCGCGGTGGAGGCGGGGGTGAAGGGGGACCTTGCCTCTGCGCTCCAGGCGCTCGTGATCCACCCGCTCGGACCTACCGCGGACCGCGCAACGGCGTTGCTCAAGGACCTCTTGAGGATCAATCGCGTGTACCTCCCGCAGTTTCCGCCGGCGGCGGTTCGGAGGTTCTTCTGCACATGAGCGAACGTTTCGTGCTCGGCATGGACGCGGGCGCGACCAAGACCGAGTGCGCGCTGGGAACCGTCGGGGGACGGGGTCTTGCTGTTGTCAGGGGTGGGCCAGGCAACTACGAGCTTGTTGGTTTCGAGGATGCGGCGCGGCTTGCGGCGGAGCTCATGTCCAGCGCCTTGGCGCAGGCGGGCGCGCGGAAGGAGGAGATCACCGCCGCCTGCTTCGCCCTAGCGGGGATGGACCTGCCGCCCGACCGCGAGATCATTCGGCGACGGATCGTCGACCCGCTGGGTCTATCCTGCCCGT